>CAVVZW010000210.1:0-78304 GCA_963752265.1 uncultured Alphaproteobacteria bacterium | reverse complement strand
CGCGACCAAGCGGCTGCTCGACGAGGTGCACGTCCCCGTTATCATCGGCGCGCTGTGCACCCCCGTCACCCACGCCATTATGCCGGTGATGCAGCAGGCGAAGGTGCCGCTGGTGATTGCGACTTCGGCTGGGCAGGATTTCGTCGATGCTTCCGGCCCAGGCGGCAACGATTTTACCTTCAAGACGATCCCGTCCGAGGTGGACATCATGCGCGGTCTGGTGCGCTGGCTGAAATCCAAGGACATCAAATCGATCGCGGTCGTCGCCGACGACGGAGAATTTCAGCATGCCAACGCGATTGCCATCGTGAAGGCCGCGAAAGATGCGGGGATCAGCGTCACGGCGGATGAAACGATACCAAAGGACACCAAGGATTTTGGCGCGATATTCGACAAGCTCAAGGGCGGCTCGCCCGGCGAACTCGTGGCGATTCTCGGCCCTTCCACGGCCGGATTCTTCAAGGGCTATGAGGCTTCGGGATGGAAAGTGCCCGTGACCGGGCGCTTCGATCTCGCAGGCGCTCTAGCCGCAACTTCGCAAGCGTTCCGCGACGCGGGCGGCGCATCGGAATTATCAGGCGTTGCCGTATTCACGCCCGCCCTGGACAAGCCGGAGGTGCAGGATTTTGTCACCTCGTACAAAGCGCGTTTCGGAATTATGCCGACGCAGCGCTCGTTCTTCGTGTTTGAGGCGACTTATCTCGTCGTCGATGCCATCAAGCGTGCCGGTTCCGATCAGCCTGCGGCGATCGAACAGGCCTTGAAGACAACGACCATGCCGTCGCGGCTAGGCGGTAGCTACGCGCCCGACGATCACAACCATGCCCACACGCCGTTGCAAATCCTGGGGCTGCGCGACGGCAAGCCGGTCGTGATTGCTACCGAGTGAGGGACCCTTTGAATCGGTCTCTCAGGCGAGGCGCGTCGCGGCGTCGCCCGGAAACTCCTTTCTGCGTTCGCTCAAATAACCGACCAGCGAGGTCTTGATGCTGGCGACGTGCTCGCGCATCAGCATTTCAGCGCGCCAGGGTTCGCGTGCGATCACCGCCTCAAAAATGCGGTGATGGTCGTCGTGCCGGCGGCGAACGTCGTGATATTCGAACACCACGATGTTGCGGCTCGACGACACGGGCACGTGATGACAGATCCGGATCATTTCGCTGAGCATGCGGTTGCCCGCCGCCGCTAGCAGGCCATCGTGAAAATCGCCGTTGATGTCGCGATAGATGGTGAGATCGCCGGCTTCGAATGACCCGCGCTCCAGCAATTTGTCGCCGGCGGCCAAGGCCCGCTCGATGATTTCCCTTTCCTCGGGCCTAAGTCCCCGTTCCGCCACGAAGCGGACGGCGACGCCCTCGAGCGCCGCGCGGATATCGTAGGCATCGACAATGGCGGGGAGGGGAAATTCGCGCACGGTGAAGCCGCGGTTCGGCGCGTAGTCCAATAGCCCCTCGCCGGCGAGCGCCTGCAAGGCTGCGCGGACCGGGGTGCGCGACACTGCAAGCGTCTTTGAGAGTTGGACTTCGTTGAGCCGTTCGCCGGCGCTGACGGCGCCGCCGAGAATGGCTTCCCGAACGCGGTCCATCACCGACAGCGCGCGGTTGCCGGCGCGCGTTCCGTCCGCGGATTCTGCGATCGTCTGGTCCATCAAATCGGCCATCGGGAGCGACTTTCCACGCCGTATCTGTATACACTTTGGCTGAAGTCTATCATGGGAACCTGCCAAAAATCTAGAATATCCTTATTTTTGGACATTTGAGGTCCAGGCGCAGAAGTTCGCTTTAAAAAGTGTATGTAATCAGTATTGACTCATCAACGCTTTCGTCGAACGATGCTGGCGAAGGTTTCAAGTGGCGGGGAGTGGGAAGTCCATGGCGGTGACCGGTTCAGAGATCGGCGAAAACGCCATCGAGCTGATCACCGCGGACCGAACCCCGCATTATGAACCCTTTGGCTGGCATCACTGGCCCGAACATCCGTGGCTCGCCTACCAATTCCGCCGTGGGCTCGGCGAAAGCCAGGAGGGCGGTGGCAGCGTCAGCGAGATCATGCAGGCGGGATCACGGATGATCCCCGGGGATCTCGAAAGCTGGCACACCGAATGGATGCGCGTTGCTGATCGTAACTGGAACCGCGGCCTTGCCGAGGAGGCCGCGGGCCATATCCGCACCGCGATGAACTGTTTCCTGCGCGCGGCGGATTACTATCGCCAGGCCGAGTTTCATCTCGAGCCCGACGATGCGCGGCGGCTGCCGACCTTCGAGAAGATGGAGGCCTGTTCGCACAAATTCATCTCCTATCTCAATCCGCCCGGCGAGGTGGTCGAGATACCGTACGAGCCGGGCAAGCCGATCTGTGGTTATTTCATTCGCGCGCCGTTTCCTGACCGTAAATTGCCGGTGCTGATCTGCATGGGCGGATTGGACTCCATCAAGGACGAGATGTGGTTCATGCAGGCCCACGGCTGCCTGCAACGCGGCATCTCCGTGCTGATGATCGACGGGCCGGGGCAGGGCGGCACGCTGCGGCGGCACAAAATCTACACCCGGCACGACACCGAAGTTCCGATCGGAAAATGCATCGACTGGCTGGAGAAGCGCGATGACGTCGACACCAAACGGATCGCGGTGTGCGGCTCCAGCATGGGCGGCTACTACGCCGCACGCGCCGCGTGCTACGAGCACCGGCTGGCGGCTGCGATCTCGCACGGCGCGATCTGGTCTGTGCACGACATGTGGGGCACCAAGGACGATGATTTCGGTCTTGCGATGCATATCAGATGGGTGTTCGGCGCCAAATCGATGCGCGAGGCCCACGCGCTGATGAAGCCGTTTACCCTTGAAGGCCATCTGGAGCACATGCGCTGCCCGTATCTGGTGCTGCATGGCGGCCACGACGTGTTGACCGTCACCGCTGCGCGCAGCACTTATGACTATGCCAAAGCCCACGGCGTCGATGCGACACTGCGCGTTCTTGATCCCGAAGAAACCGGCGCCGAACACTGCCAGCACGACAATCCAACCATCGGTCAGGAAGTGCTGGCCGACTGGTTGGCGGATCGCTTTGGCATCGACCAGCGGGCGCTGCTGAAGACTTCCATCAACCCCCTGATATGAGGCGTGTGATGAAATCAGCCGTGAATCTGGGCGTCGATCATCCGAAGGCTGCTGTTGTGGCCATCGACCTGCATCGCGGTCATCTCGATATGGCGGTCGCGACCATGCCAACCACACCGGACGTCGCCGCGCGCGTCATCGCCGCCAACAAGCGGCTGTTTGACTGGTGCCGCAACGTCGGCATTCCCGTCATCCATCAGGTGACGTCTTATCGCGACCCCGACGAAATTCGGGTCAACCCGTTCTGGCGCGCGGGCGCCGAGAACCCGAACAGCACGCGCAAGAACGCCATGCGGCACAACATCATCGGCGGGCCCGGCTGCACCGTGATGCCGCAACTGCTCGATGCCCGCGATTTCATCGTCAACACCAAGAAACGTTACGATTGCTTTCTTGGAACCGATCTGGATTTCCTGCTGCGCTCGCACGGTATCAACACGCTTCTGATCACCGGCGTGAACACCAATTCCTGCGTGCTTGCGACCACGACGGCGGCGAATGTTCGCGACTATGCTGTCATCGTGGTCGAAGACTGCGTCGACAGCATGGACGGCGCGGAACTGCATGCGGCGGGGCTGGCGTGTATTCGCACCGCCTTCGGTTCCGTGATGAATACGGATGCGGTGATGGCGCTCGAAGGGCTTGCCCCGCGCCAGCCCACCGCCGCATGATCTCGCTGTTTTCTTAAATCGAAAGAGTATCCCGCCATGACCGGTCCCATGCTCCCGCGCCAACGTTCCGACTTTTCCGCCATTGTCGATCGTCCGCCGCTGAAATTGCCCGGCGGCGCGCGCATGATTGTTTGGACCATCGTCAATCTGGAAGTCTGGGATATTTCCAAGCCCATGGCGCGGCAGGTGCTGCCGGCGCCGACCGGCGTTCCCTTGCTGCCGGATGTGCCGAATTGGAGCTGGCACGAATATGGCATGCGGGTTGGCGTATGGCGGTTCTTCGATCTCTACAAAAAACACGGCATTGCGCCGACGCTTTCGATCAATGCGCGGGTCTGCGAAGACTACCCGCGCGTGGCGCAACAGGCCAAGGACGCCGGCTGGGAATTCATGGGCCACGCTTATGAACAGGGGCCCATTCATAAAGAGGCCGATCAGAAAGCCATGATCGCGCGCTCGATGGGAGTGATCGAGAAATTCACCGGCAAGCGCCCGGTCGGCTGGCTCGGGCCCGGTCTGACCCAGACGCTCGAGACGCCCGAACTTCTGGCGGAAGCCGGCGTCAAATATATCGGCGACTGGGTCTATGACGACGAACCGACGGTGATCCGCACCGAGAAGGGCCCGCTGATCACGTTGCCTTATACGGTTGAGCTGAATGACATTCCGATGATGCTGGTGCAGCACCACGACAGTGATCATCTGCTCCGCCGCACCATCGACAGTTTCGACCGCCTCTACGCCGAGAGCAAGGATCGTCCGAAAATCATGTCGATCGCGATCCACCCCTACATTTCCGGCCAGCCGTTCCGGATCAAATATCTCGAACAAATCTACGACTATGTGAATAAGCACGAAGGCGTGGTGCACTGGAACGGCGAGCAGATTCTCAACTGGTATCAGAGCCAGAGGGCATGAACGCCAACGCTCCGCATGCGCTGCCGAGGGTCACTGCGACGCAAGCCGCGGTCGCCGGCGGTGGGTTCTTTCCGGTTCGGCGTATCTATTGTGTCGGCCGCAACTATCTCGATCATATCAGGGAAATGAAGGAAGCCGACGAGCGCGATCCGCCGTTCTTTTTCCAGAAGCCCCGCGATGCCCTCGTGCTGGACGGTGCCCGCGTGCCTTATCCGCCGTTCACGTCCGACTTCCAGTTCGAGGTCGAACTCGTGGTTGCGCTTGGCCAAGGCGGGCGCGACATCGCCGTGGATCAGGCCAACAGCCTGGTCTGGGGTTATGCGGTCGGAATCGATTTCACCCGCCGCGACCGTCAGCGCGATGCCCGCGATATGAAATTGCCTTGGGAAATCGGCAAAAGTTTTGACGCGTCGGCGCCGTGCGGGCCGATCGCCCAAGTGCGTGATCCCGCTCATTTCGAACATTGCGCGATCACGCTGTCCGTCAACGGCGTCGCGCGTCAGCGCGGCGACACTGGACAGATGATCTGGAGTGTGCCGGAAGTCATCTCTCAATTGTCCAAACAGGTCACATTGGCGGCTGGCGACCTCATCTATACCGGGACGCCCGCGGGCGTCGGGCCTGTGGTGCCCGGCGATCTGATCACGGCCCATATCGACGGATTGCCGTCGCTCACCGTCACCATTACCCCGTCCGAGTCATGACCATGCAGCCTACCGAACGCATTTCCTATTCGCCGATTACAGAGCGCCCGGCGCTGAAATTGCCCGGTGGCAAGCGCATGGCGGTATGGGTGATCGTCAATGTCGAGGAATGGGATGCGAACCAGCCGATGCCGCGCACGGTGTTGACGCCGCCGGCCGGTGGTTTGCCGTCGCCGGACATTCCGAACTGGGCCTGGCACGAATACGGCAACCGCGTCGGCTTCTGGCGTCTGCTGAAGGTATTCGACGATTTCAAGATTCCGGCCGCGCTCGCCATCAACGGGTCGGCGCTCGCGGCGTATCCGGCAATCGTCAATGCTGCGAAAGAGCGTCACTGGGAATTCATGGGCCACGGCTTCACCCAGCGCAACATGCAGAAGGTCGAGAACGAGCGTGAGGACATCCGCAAGACCGCCGATGTGATTGAGAAGGCGACCGGCAAACGTCCGCGAGGCTGGCTCGGCCCCGGTCTCACGGAGACCTGGGAGACGCCGGACCTCCTGAAAGAGCAAGGCTATGACTATGTCGCCGACTGGGTGCTCGACGATCAGCCGGTCTGGCTCAAGACCACGACGACACCGATCGTCAACATTCCCTACACCCAGGAATGCAACGACGTCGCCATGATGCTGATCCAGCATCACAAGGCGTCGGAATATCAGGATCGCGCGCTCGACCAGTTCGAGCAGATCTACGAGGATGCGGCCGATTCCGCGCGCGTCATGGCGCTGGTGATCCATCCCTACATCATGGGCGCGCCGCACCGGACGAAATATTTCCGCCGTATCTTCGAGACGATCCGGCAAAAGCCTGACGTTGCCTTCATGACCGGCGAACAGATTCTCGACTGGTATCTCAAGACGGGACCGAAGGCGCCGTAATGGGATGAGCACTCTCCAGCTTCTCAACGGATTGACCTACGCAGCATTGCTGTTTGTCGTCGCAAGCGGCTTCACGCTGATCTTCGGCCTGCTTCGAATCGTCAATCTCGCGCATGGCGCACTTTATCTGCTCGGCGGCTATGTCGGCTTTACGGTCGCGACCAAAACCGGCAGCTTTGCGCTCGGAGGTTTGGGCGCGATGGCCGCGATCGCGGCCGTGGGCTTCGTGCTCGACCAGGGCCTGTTGCGTTTTGTCCGTGGCAACGAACTGCGTCAGGTGTTGTTGACACTGGGTTTCGCGTTTGTGCTCAACGACCTCATGCTGGTGATCTGGGGCGGCGACAGTTTTACCGTGCCGATCCCGCAAATGCTCAAGGGCGGCATGAGGGTATTCGGCGTGTTCTACCCGACCTACCGGCTTTTTGTGTTGGCTACGGGCATTGTCGTTTTTGCCGGATTGTGGGCGCTGATGAACCATACCCGGCTCGGCGCGCTGATCCGCGCTGGCGTCGACGACGCCGAGATGGTCGAAGCCTCTGGCGTCAACATCCGACGCGTCTTTCTCGTCACGTTCCTGCTCGGTTCGGCGCTCGCGGGCCTCGGCGGTTTGATGGGCGGCGCGTATCTGTCGCTCTTTCCTTCCGCTGACGCCGAAATTCTGGTGTTCAGCCTCGCGATCGTCATCATCGGCGGGCGCGGCAGTCTGGTCGGCGCCGGTGTCGGTAGCTTGCTCGTCGGGCTCCTCGATACGCTCGGGAAGGTGATGGTTCCTGAGCTCGCTTATTTCGTGATTTTCGGGCCGATGGCGCTGTTGTTGGCATTTCGTCCGCTCGGCCTGTTCGGACGGGCGACTGCGACATGACACATCCCGTATCAGAGAAGATCAAAATTGCCGGCATGAGCGGGCGCGCGATCGTCGTTGTGCTTGTCTTGCTGGCGATTGCGGCTGTATTGCCGCTGGTCTTGTCGAATTATCAAGTCGGGCTCGCCACCGAGATGCTGATCTTCGGCATGCTGGCGATGTCGATCGACATCCTGGCAGGCTTTGCCGGGCGTACGTCGCTGGGCCATGGCGCGATCTTCGGCGTTTCCGCCTATGTGGTGGTCTACGCCTCCGCCCAGGCCGGTCTGCCGCCAGCGGCGGCCTTCGGGCTCGGCATATCAGCGGCCACCGCGGTTGCGATCATCTTTGCGCTGCTCGCGGTGCGGACCTCCGGCGTCTATTTCCTGCTGCTGACGCTCGCGCTCGGCATGATCATATGGGGCATCTGCTTGCGCTGGACGCAAGTGACGGGCGGCGAGAACGGCATGCGCGGCGACGTGCGGCCGGCTTTTCTGGTGGCGCACCGAGCTTTTTACTGGGCGGTGCTTGCCGTCACGGCGCTCGTGAGCTACGCGATGTGGCGCTTTGTCCGCTCGCCCTTTGGCCTCACGCTGCTCGGCATCCGCGACAGCGAAAGCCGCATGAGGAGCCTCGGCTATAACGTGCCGCTGCATCTGTTCGTGGGCTTCGTGGTGTCCGGATTCTTCGCCGGTGTCGCCGGCGCGCTCTATGCGATGTTCAACAACTTCGTCAGCCCGTCCACCGTCGCACTCGCACAGTCGGTCGAGGGCGTGCTGATGATGATCGCCGGCGGTGTCGGCACGCTGTTCGGCGGCTTTGTGGGCGCAGCCGCTATCATCACACTGGAGAATGTCGTGAGCGCCTATACCGAACGCTGGCAAACGGTGCTCGGCCTGACCTTCATTCTGCTCATGATCTGTGCGCCGGAAGGCATCATCGGCATGCTACGCGTCGCTCTGACGCGCGGAAATAAGCGGCAAGGGACGCTATAAAGGCAATTGATCTATTTGAGAGGGCATTGAAATGGACCGCAGGCAATTCCTTAAAAATTCCACCGCCGCAGCGGCGGCCGTGGGAACGATGGCCGCGCCTTGGCGGCGCGCGCGGGCGCAAAGCTCTCCGATCAAGATCGGCCTTCTGACGCCGCTCACCGGCGTGGTCGCCTCCGGCGGCAAGGAGATGGTCGAGGGTGTGCAGTTCTATCTGGAGTCCGTGAATTACCAGATTGCAGGCCGCAAGGTCGAACTCGTGATCGAGGACGATGCGTCCAATCCCGACACGGCGCTGCAGAAAGCGCGGCGTCTGGTCGAGCAGGGCAATTGTCAGATGCTGATCGGCGACCTCCTGGCCAATACGGGCCTTGCGGTCGCCAACTACGTCAAGGGCAACGGCACGCCCTATTTCATTCCGATCATTGCCGCCGACGATCTGACGCAACGCCAGCGCATCAAGAACGTGATCCGTGTCGCCGGCTATACGGCCAGCGCCTTCACCCATCCGTTCGGCGATTGGGCCTTGAAACAAGGCTACAAGAAGATCGCGACCATCAGCCAGGATTACACCTTCGGCCATGAGCAATGCGGCGGTCTCGCCCAGGTCTTCACCGAGGGTGGTGGCGAAATCGTCCAGCAATTCTGGCATCCGCTCAACACCGCCGATTTCAGCCCCTATCTCGGCCAGCTCGCGGACCTGAAGGTCGATGCGATCTTCGCCATGGAGACCGGCGCGGATGCAACGCGTCTGATCCAGCAATATGCAAGCTTCGGTCTGAAGGGGAAAATCCCGTTGTTGGGCGCGATGAACGCCACTGATCAATCCGTGATCCGCACGCTCGGCGACGATTGCGAAGGCATCATCGCGGCCGCCCATTTCGCGGAAGGCTCCGACAACCCGGTGACGCAGAAATTCGCCAAAGACTACGAAGCCAAATACGGCAAGATTCCTTCGCTTTACGGCTTCTCGATGTATTCCGGGATCATGTGGGTGGCCGAAGCCCTGGAAAAGATGGGCGGCAAGGCCGAGGACCGCGACGCCTTCATCGACACTGTGCTCAAGACCGAACTCGTTGGCTCGCCGCTCGGCAAGACCGTCAAGCTGGATGCTTACGGCAACCCGATCTACGACGTCCAGATCCGCAAGGTCGTCAAGCGCGCCGACGGAAAATACTGGAATGTGCCGATTGCGAATTATCCTGACGTCTCGCAGTTCTGGAAATACGATCCGGAAACCTACATGAAGCAGCCGCCTTATTCGCGGACCTTCCAGGGTATCAAGAAAACCTGATCAGGCCTTTGCAGTGGTGGCGCGGCGCATCCCGTGTCTGGAGTAAACGGAAGTGCCGTGTCCGAGCCGATCCTGACTTTGTCCGATGTGGTCGTGGCGTTCGACGCGCTTCGCGCGGTCGATGGCGTTAGCCTCACCGTGCCGCAAGGCCAGCGTCGCGCCATCATCGGACCCAATGGGGCCGGCAAGACCACGTTGTTCAACGCCATCGCCGGCGTCCTGCCGCCGACCTCGGGCCGAATCACGTTCGATGGCCACGATATCACTCGCCTGCCGCCGCACCGGCGCGCCCGGCTCGGGGTGTCGCGTACCTTCCAGATCACCAACCTGTTTGCGCGGCTCT
Source organism: uncultured Alphaproteobacteria bacterium (assembly GCA_963752265.1). Lineage (GTDB taxonomy): Bacteria > Pseudomonadota > Alphaproteobacteria > Rhizobiales > Xanthobacteraceae > Bradyrhizobium. Next base: position 68,544 of record CAVVZW010000210.1, on the reverse strand, counting down.
CGGTGCGCGACAACATGGTGCTGGCGTTGCGCGGAAGATCGCCGCGGAAATTTTCGCTGTTCGGCAGGCCCGATGTCGACGCCACGGAAGGAGCGCAAATCGCCGCCGCGCTGGAGGCGGTACGGATCGCCGGTCGCGCGGATGTCGTGGTGAAGGATTTATCCTATGGCGAACAGCGCCAGCTCGAAATCGCGCTGTCGCTGGTCACCTCGCCACGGCTTTTGCTGCTCGACGAGCCTGCCGCCGGGCTCTCTCCCTCGGAGCGCTCGATGGTCGCCGAGATCATCCGCGCGCTCGACAAGAACATCACGGTCGTTCTGATCGAGCACGATATGGATCTCGCGCTCGGTCTTGTCGATCGCGTCACCTGCATGTTCGAAGGTCGCGTGCTGGTGGAGGAGGCGCCCGACGAGATCAGGCGCAATCAACAAGTGCAGGAAGTCTATCTGGGGCGGCCCCGCCATGCTTGAGGTTCGCGATTTGCATAGCGGTTATGGTGAGGCGCTGGTGGTCCGAGGTGTCTCGCTTGACGTCGGCGCAGGCGAGATCGTCGCCGTACTCGGCCGCAACGGTATGGGCAAGACGACGCTCATTCGTTCGATCATGGGGCTCACGCCGCCACAGGTTCGTTCGGGATCGATCACCTGGCGCGGCGAGAGCCTCATTGGCTTGCGACCGCATGATGTCGCCGCGCGCAAGATCGCGATCGTGCCGCAGGGGCGACGATTGTTTTCCTCACTGACGGTGACCGAGCATCTGACGATGCTGAAAGGCGCGCGCGCCAAGACCGGATGGACGCTGGAGCGCGTGTTCGGGCTTTTTCCGCGCTTGGCCGAGCGCCGTCACCATCGCGGCGGGCAATTATCGGGCGGCGAGCGCGGGATGCTCGCGGTTGGCCGCGCGCTGATGATTGATCCGGAGTTGATCCTGATGGATGAGCCGTCCGAAGGGCTTGCCCCGGTCATGGTGCAGCATTTGGAAGACATTGTGCGCGATCTCAAGCGGGAAGGGCTTTCGATCCTTCTGGTCGAACAAAATCTTTATAGTGCGCTCGCGGTTGCCGACCGCGTTTATGTGCTGGAGACGGGGGAGGTCGTGCATCAGGCCGATGCAGCGGCGCTGGCGCAGCAGACCGATCTGTTGCTCGCGCGGCTCGGGGTGCAGTAACGTCGGTTGTCAGACGCCTTGGCTATTAGGCACTCGGGAGTCGACGTTCCGCTGCCGGGGCTCGACGGGGCAGTTTGCTAATCGGTCGGCTTCGTCCAGTTCGACGGCATGCTTGCGGCCCCATTCGCACAAGGCTTGAAGTACCGGTTCGAAGCTGAAGCCGAGCGCGGTCGCGCTATATTCGACGCGTGGCGGCATTTGCCGGAAAACCTCGCGATGCACCAGCCCGTGCTCCTCCATTTCGCGCAATTGCTGGATCAGCATTTTCTGACTGACGTCGGGTAGCAGCCGCTGCAATTCCGACAACCGCTGGGCGCGCTCGAACAGATGATACAGAATGATTGCCTTCCAGCGTCCGGAGATCACCTTCAGGGCGCGCTCCGCCGGCAGCATCGGCAAGCGTTTGGTCGGCTCTCGCATACTTACCTCTTGGTCTGTATTGCACGAATTTGTCGGTACAGCCCTTTCACCACAATACTCTACATCTGCGGCTTCCAGAATTCACATCACAAGGTGAGCGATGAAAGCCGTTCAGATCAGCCGCTTCGGCGGTCCGGAAGTTCTCAGAGTTGTCGAAGTCCCAACCCCAATCCCCGCGACTGGCCAGCTATTGATTCGCCTTCGCTCGATCGGCGTCAATCTGGCCGATACGTTGACGCGGATGGATCGTTACGCGGTGACGCCGCCGCTGCCAGCTATTCTCGGCGCGGAGGCAGCCGGGATAGTCGAGGCCGTAGCGGCGGATGTCAGCGGATTTGCGGTCGGGCAGCGGGTGGCGGTGCCATTGTTCGCCAGCAACAGCCTCGGCGCCTACGCTGAATTTGCCGTGATCGATGCCGCTCTTGCGGTACCGTTACCGGATGCGATCTCCTTCGATCAGGCCGCAGCGCTCATGATCCAGGGCCTGACGGCGCTCTACCTGACGCGGCAGGCCCCGCCGAAGGGCAAGGCAGTTCTGATCAATGCGGCGGCCGGCGGCGTGGGATCTCTTCTCGTGCAGTTGGCCAAGCAGGCTGGCGCGCGTACGGTGATCGCGGGCGCGAGCAGTGCGGCGAAGCTTGATTTTGTCCGTTCGCTCGGGGCACATGCCGTTGTGAACTACACTACACCCGACTGGACCGAGGAGCTTCGCCGCGACACCGGTGGCAACGGACCGGACATCATCTACGAGTCGGTTGGCCATGAGGTAACGACCGCGAGCCTTGCCGCGCTGGCGCCGCTCGGTCAGATCGTGATCTACGGCGCGTTGAACATCCAGAATTTTCAGCTCGGCGTGCCGGAGCTTTTGGGTCTCATCTTCAAGAACCAGTCGTTGACCGGCTTTGCATTCGCGACGCTGCTCAGCCCGGAAGGGCTTCGCTCGGGGCTCAGCGAACTCTTCGATCTCGTCATCAACGGAAAGCTCATAGTGACGATCGGCGGACGCTATCCGCTCGCAGATGCGTCCGAAGCGCATCGCGCTCTGGAGGGACGCGGGACGACTGGAAAGCTCGTTCTCACCTGTGATTGAGAGTGTGATGGCGGCGACTACACGAAATCGGAATCAGTCAATTGAAAGCGATCGAAGCGCGGATCGGATTCCGTGGAAGCCGAGTCGCGCAACTGCACCAGTATCGGCGGCCTTACCCGGTTCGGCAGCGCAAATCCGGGCAGATAGGGCAGGCTCTTGTTGAGGCCGGCGTAAACAAAGACGTGATGCTTCCAGAGACGACAGGCGGCGCGGATCAAGGTGCGGATATCGCCTGAGGCGACGGTGGCTCCTGGCCGAGAAAAGAAGCCGCACAGCAAGGCATGGCTGATGCCCCGTGTTTTTCGCGAGGAGGAGACCAGCAGCAGGTTTTCGGTGGCGTGGATCGCGTAATCGCAGGTCGGATCGCTGATGCGGTCGAACAGTGTCGTGGCGTCCCAGTGCAGGCCATTCTCGGTAACCGGCGTGACAAAGCCGGACAGTCGTTCGATCGCCTCTTGTCCCGGCATCGCTTTGACCAATGTCGAAAATTTCAGGCGTGCGCGGGAAGGCCACCCCAGGCTGAAACCTGCGCGCGGCGGCAGCGAGAGAAACGGACGCAGCTTGAGAAAGCGCGCGTTGAGTGAGGCCGAGATCGCATTCGGCAAGGTGATCACGACGCGGACATTTTTGGCCTCGCAGAGCCGGTCGACCTCCTTGTAGAGGCGGCGAACCAGCATCGGCGAACGGTAGGCTTGCAGGATGAAGAGGTCGATCAGCTGGGTGGCGATCACGGGCTCACCATCCAGATAGATCTTCTGGTGAAGCAGAACGATCTGGCCGACTTTCCTGCCGTCATCGAAGGCGCCCACAACGATGCTGCCTTGACCGAAGCCGCGCTCGTAGAGCCACTTCATCCGGGGCGGGGAGAAGATGACCTCCTTTGATCCGAACGCTTCTGTCGCGATGCGCGCCGTGCTTTCGAAATCGACGTCGTTTTCTTCGCAAACCGTAATCATCTAAAAATCTGCCCACCCCACGCGAGCCGAGTCGCGTCCCCAGCCCCACCATAGCCGAAAACAGCACTCTTGCGAGGGGAGGTGAGAGCCCCCATCTGATCGGGCTAGAGGAATTGACCATGCTGGATTTTACGCAATACGGCTCGGATGACCTCAGTTCGCCTGCCGCATCTCAGACGGCGTCTGACGGCGATCAGCCGTTGCTTGATGCCTATTCAAACGCAGTTATGGGCGTAACCGAACGCGTGGGACCCGCGGTGGTCCGCGTCGAAACCGGCGCTAATGCGTCTGGCGGGCGTGCGCGCGGCGGCCTCGGCTCCGGAATTGTGATTTCGCCCGATGGTCTCGTTCTCACCAACAGCCATGTCGTTGGATCGTCGCGGCAGATCCGCTTGCAAGATACCGAGGGCGTCGTCACCGACGCGCGGGTGCTCGGGGTCGATCCCGACACCGATCTCGCGTTGTTGCGCGCCGATGGCGCGCGCGATCTGCGTTATGCTTCGTTGGGCAATTCACGGAATTTGCGGCGTGGTCAATTGGTCGTCGCCATTGGCAATCCGCTCGGCTTTGAATCCACCGTTACGGCGGGCGTGGTGTCCGCACTCGGCCGCTCGATCCGCTCGGTGAGCGGGCGGACCATCGAGGACGTGATCCAGACCGATGCCGCGCTCAATCCCGGTAATTCTGGTGGCCCCTTGGTGTCGTCGGCCGGCGAGGTCATCGGCATCAACACGGCGATCATCAGCGGCGCGCAAGGGATCTGCTTTGCGGTTGCGAGCAATACGGCGCAATTTGTACTCTCGGAAATCATCCGCCACGGTTACGTCCGCCGCGCCTATATCGGGGTGTCCGGCCAGACCGCGCCGGTCCCGAGACGGCATGCGGTGATCGCCGGTATCGACAACAAGATGGGTGCGCTTTTGGCGCAGATCGAGCCCGACGGGCCAGCCTCGCGTGCGGGTCTTTTACCTGGCGATGTCGTAATCAGGCTCGATGGCGTCGCCATCCATGGTGTCGATGACCTGATACGGGTTCTCGATCGTGATCGGATCGGCCGTACGCTGAAGATGGACGTGTTGCGGCTGGGCCGCCTCCGCGAGATCGACATTGATCCGGTCGAGCGCAAATCGGCGGGACGGCAAGGGTCGGTTCCGTAAGCGGAATGTCTTGCGGGCAACCCAGCGCCTTGGACTGCGACATGAGGTCGTCGGCACGGCGGAGCTCTTGGGCCAATTTGGGACTTCAAGCCGGTGCAGAAACGGTTTAAGATTAGTCCAAACTGAGCGGCGTCCGAGACATCCGGTTCGTTGGATGGTGGCGCAAGACTCGGCTTCGGAGGTAATCTCTGCTCAAGGGGCTTCTCACATTCGCTTTGACCCGGCGGCCGCTTGTGCTGTTGGGCTTGCTGTTGTTTATTAGCGCCGGCACGTTTGCATTTTCGCGGCTCAACATCGAGGCCTATCCCAATCCAGCGCCGGTGATTTTGGAAATCACGGCGCAATCTCCGGGCCTCTCCGCCGAAGAGATGGAGCGCTACTTCACCATTCCGATCGAGGTTGGCCTTGCCGCGACCCCAGGCGTCGACGTCATTCGCTCGACCTCGTTCTACGGCCTGTCCTTTGTCCGTGTCGTATTCCAGTACAACGTCGACTATTATTTCGCGCTCACGCAGACTGCAATCAATCTTCAGCAGAACGTCACCCTTCCGGGCAATGTGACGCCCCAGATCCAGGCAACCAGCCTGGTCGGTGAAATCTACCGCTACGAGTTGATCGGACCACCGCATTTCGGGTTGAGCAACCTTCGCACGGTGCAGGATTGGATATTGCAGCGCCGGCTTCTTGCCGTCCCGGGTGTCGTGCAGGTCAACACCTGGGGTGGCACGACCAAGGAGTATGACGTCGACGTCGATCCGCGAAAACTTGAAGCCTACGGTTTGACACTGCCGCAAGTGATCAGCGCCGTCGGCAACGCCAACGTCAACGTCGGTGGCCGCACCATCAACGTGGGGCAACAATCAGTGAATGTTCGTGGCGTTGGACTTATGGACAGCGGGGGCGCAATCGATCTGACCCAGGGCTATAAGGTCCAGGACATCGAGAACGTGCTGCTTTCCGAGTGGCAAGGCTTGCCGACGTTCGTGAGAGACGTTGCCAAGGTCTCGGTGGGCTATGCGCCGCGGCTTGGCAAGGCCGGTCGTGACCACTCGGACGACGTGGTCGCGGCGATCATCATCATGAATCGGACGCTGCACACAAATGATGTTGTCGCGCGCATCCGTTCGGAGATCGAGAAGATCAACACGGATGGAAGCCTTCCGCCGGGAGTGAAACTGGTTCCGTTCTACGACCGCACCGTCCTCGTCGGCGTCACAACCAGCACGGTGGTGCATAACCTCATTTTCGGCGTTTTGCTTATTTTCGCCGTTCAATGGCTGTTTCTGGGTGACCTGCGCAGCGCCGTCATCGTGAGCGCCAATGTCCCGTTCGCCTTGTTCTTCAGCATCATGATCCTCGTCCTGCGTGGCGAGGACGCAAACCTGCTGTCGGTCGGTGCCATCGATTTCGGCATTATCGTCGATTCCGCCGTGATTGTAGTCGAGAATTTGTATCGCAATCTCGCCTCCCGGCCCGACGAAAGACAAGAGTTGTTGCATCAGCTCGCCGAGAAGAAGTGGGGTAACGATCCAACTGACGCAGGCTCAACGAGCAACCCGATATGGACCGATCGGCTGCGGCTGATCCTGGTCAGCGGTCTGCAGGTCGAAAGGGCCGTGTTGTTTTCCACCGTGATCATTGTCGCGGCATTCATCCCGCTGTTCACAATGCAGGGTGTCGAGGGCCAGATCTTCGGCCCGATGGCGCGAACTTATGCCTACGCCCTGATAGGAGCGCTCGCGGCGACATTCACGGTGACACCGTGCCTGGCTTCGCTGCTGATGCCGGCCCATGTCAACGAAGTTGAGACGATCGTCGTACGCGCAGTGCGCTGGATCTACACCCCTGTGCTGCGCTGGTCGCTGAGCAACAGGCCGGTCACGATTGCGGCTGGACTGGTTTTCCTCTGTGTCAGCGGGTTCCTCGGTTCACGCCTCGGCAGCGAGTTCCTGCCGACGCTCGAAGAGGGCAACTTGTGGATTCGCGCATCGATGCCGCCAACTCTGTCGCTCGAGGCGGGAATGCCGCTTGTAAATCGGATGCGGGAAATTCTGCGACGTCACCCCGAGGTCATCACGGTAGTCTCGCAGCACGGGCGTCCAGACAATGGCAGCGATGCGGCGGGCTTCTTCAATGCGGAGTTCTTCGTGCCGCTGAAGCCTTTTGAGGAGTGGCCGGCAGGTTTGACAAAGGAGAAACTTGTCGACGAACTGCAAGCCGAATTTTCCGGCGAATTCGTCGGCATCAACTTCAATTTCTCGCAATACATCCAGGACAACGTCGAGGAAGGACTGTCGGGCGTCAAAGGCGCGAACTCCATCAAGATCGTCGGTCCCGACCTCGCGACCCTCGAACGGATCGCCAAAGCAGCCATGCCGGAGATGGCTCAGGTGCCGGGAATTACTGATCTTGGCGCGTTCTGGGTGCTCGGGCAGCCCAATCTGAACATCCGGATCGATCGGGAGAGGGCTGCGCGCTACGGGCTCAACGTCGGTGACGCCAATAACGTCGTTCAGGCTGCCCTGGGCGGGACTGTGGCAACTACACTTCTGGAAGCGGAACGCCAATTTGGCGTGGTGGTGCGGCTGGCGCCAGAATTTCGCAACGACATTAATGAGGTGAAAAACATCAAGGTCGGCGTTCAGACACCCGCCGGAACCGCACAGATTCCTTTCAGCGATTTCGCCAACATCACGCTCGACACCGGCGCCTCCTACATTTTTCGCGAGAAAAACCAGCGCTTTGTGCCGATCAAATTCAGCGTCCGAGGCCGCGACCTTGCCGGTGCCATCGAGGAAGCCCAGCAGCGCATCAACCGCAACGTGAAGCTGCCGACCGGCTATCGCATCGATTGGGCGGGAGAGTTCGATTCGTTGCAACAGGCCAAGAAGCGGCTCGCTGTTATTCTACCCATTACTTTCGTCCTGATCATGGTGCTGCTCTACGGGCTGTTCAATTCGTTCCGTGACAGCCTGTTGGCGCTGCTTGGACTTCCGTTCGCAGTCAGCGGCGGCATTCTTGGATTGTACGCTTTCGGCTTGAATTTCAGCATCTCGGCCGCCATTGGATTTGTCTCGTTGTTCGGCGTGTCTGTCATGAGCGGTATTCTCATCATCCATGGTTATTATCGCGTGGCCGGCCGCGGCCTGTCTCCCACCGAGACCATGTTCCTTGCCGTCGACCAGCAGATGCGCCCAATTCTAATGATGACTCTCTCCGCTTGCATCGGCTTGCTTCCCGCAGCGCTATCAACCGGTATCGGCAGCCAGGTGCAACGACCGCTCGCTACCGTGATCGTGGGCGGAATGCTGATCGGACCTGTCTTGTTGCTGCTGGTTGTGCCAGCCCTGCAGAGCTACTTCCTCGGACGGGAAACTTCGCGTCAACCGCAGCAGTCGCGGAGAGAAGCCGAACCGACCTAGTTGCTGTTCAGGAGTCTGCTGAGACGGGCAATGCGGTTGTCACAACGCGTACAGCGCTTGTCACAATTGTAAGAGATTGTCAGGTCCGCTTGTCTACGATAGACACGGCGCGCTTTGCCAAAGAGGGTTGTTCCGCTGGTCTAAGACCAGGCTTGCCCCGTGCGACTGCTCAAACGAATTCCGGACGGACCTTTTCCGTAAGGCGTGGGTTGAGACGCTGGCAAAATTCCAGCCTCATCACCTTTTGGAAGAGAAAGCATGGCGCGCAATATCCTGATCCTTGGGGCCTCTTACGGCTCGCTGCTCGGCACGAAGCTATTGATGGCCGGTCATAACGTGACCCTTGTTTGCCGGAAGAAAACCGCAGAACTCATTAACCGCGACGGCACCGAAGTTCGCATCAAACTTCGTGATGAGGCGGTGCACCGGGCGATCTTCTCGCGCGACCAGCCCGGGAAGCTCGACGCGGTGACGCCCGGTGAGGTCGATATATCGCGTTACGATCTGGTTTGCCTGGCGATGCAGGAGCCGCAATACGCAAATCACACGGTTCGGGTCTTGATGATCAAAATCGCCGCCGCCGGACTGCCTTGTCTTTCGATCATGAACATGCCGCCTCTGCCCTATCTGCAGCGGATTCCCTCGCTTGCCGGTATGGATCTTGAGGAAGCCTATACGAACGCGCAAGTTTGGGAGCGCTTCAAGCCGGGACTGGTATCGCTCTGCTCGCCTGATCCGCAGGCGTTCCGTCCGCCGGAAGAGGCTGCGAATGTCCTTCATGTTGGCCTGCCAACGAACTTCAAGGCCGCGATATTCGCAGACGAGCAGCACAACAAGGTGCTGCGTGAACTGGAAGCCGACATCGATGCGGTGACGCTGGATGGCCACGACGTTCCGGTCAAGCTCAAGGTGTTCGACTCGCTGTTTGTGCCTCTCGCCAAGTGGTCGATGTTGTTGACCGGAAACTATCGCTGCATCACGCTGAACGAGCCGCAGTCGATCCGCGACGCCGTACACGGTGACCTGAAACTCTCGCAGTCGATTTACGACCACGTTGACGCCGTGGCGCGGCGTCTCGGAGCCGATCCGCAGGATCAGGTTCCCTTTGAGAAATACGCCAAGGCCGCGCAAAGCCTTCTCAAACCCTCGTCGGCAGCCCGGGCGGTTGCCAGTGGTGCCCCTTTCATCGAGCGGGTTGACCTCTTGGTCAAATTGATCTCGCATCAGCTTGACGTCCCGAACGCGGAGATCGACCGCACGGTCGAAATCGTCGATCAGAGGCTGAACGAGCGGATCGTGGTCGGCGGATCCGGCGCGGCGTGACGGTTTGATCGGCGATAGGGGAAGTAATTAGGTCTGCAACGCCGCCAATAGCTGATCGGGCTGCTCCATCATCATCATGTGGCCGGCGCCCGGCAGCACGATGGTGCGGGCGTTCGGCGTTGCGGCGGCAAGCGTCTTGCCGGCTTTGGCTGGTGTCATCATGTCGCGCTCGCCAAGGATGAAGGTGACTGGCACCTTGATTTGCGACGCCGCGGCGATCGCATTCTGGTAGCTGTTGCAAGCGTTGAGATCGTTATAGAGCACGCCGGGAGCGCACCGTTGCAGCACGCGCTGGGCGCCCTGATGCATCCAGAGTCCGGGCGCGAGGCTGCCACCGAGTTCGGCCGAAAAGCCCAACCCCCAGATCGAGACCATATCGATCGCGGCAGGATCGTTCGCCTCCGCGGCCTTCAACAGATCAGGCCCGACCGTCATGGTCGCGGCAGTCCCGATCAGGCTCAGCCCCGATACTTTATCGGGATGCCGCGCGGCCGTCTCAAGCGCGATCAGCGAGCCCATGGAGTGGCCAACGAGTCTGGCCTTCGATGGGCCGGCGGCGTCCAGCAGGTTAGCGGTCCAGTCCGCCATCGCCGCGATGCTCGGCAGCGGCTTTCCGGAAGAGCGGCCATGGCCGGGCAGGTCGGGCGCGAGCACCGCGTGGCCGTGATGGGCGAACCAGCGGCTATGCAATGCCCAGGTCGAATGGTCGAATCCTGCACCGTGCAGCAAAACGACGGCCGGCAGGGATGGGTCGAACGGCTTTCCGCCGGTCGCCACGAAGGTAACGATCCCATTCACCGAAAGCTGCATGGCTTAAACCTTTTGCGAGGCGCGCAGTGCCTGGCCGAGGTCGTCGATGATATCAGACGCCGCCTCGATGCCGACCGACAGCCGCACCAGTTCCTCGCCGATGCCGGCCGCCTGAAGTTGTGCGGCGTCCATCTGCTGATGCGTGGTGCTCGCGGGATGGATCACCAGCGTCTTGGCGTCCCCGACATTGGCGAGATGGCTGATCATGCGTAAGGATTCAATGAATTTTTTGCCGGCGGCGCGGCCACCCTTGATGCCAAAGCTTACGATCGAGCCGGCGCCACGCGGCAACAGCTTTTCGGCCAACGCATGATCCGGATGGGTTTCCAGCGCCGGATGCAGCACCCAGTCGACCGCCTTGTTGACCGCGAGGAATTCAAGCACCGCGAGCGTATTGCTCATGTGCCGCTCCATGCGAACACCGAGTGTCTCGATGCCTTGCAAGAGCTGGAACGCGTTCATCGGCGACAGACACGCGCCGAAATCGCGCAAGCCTTCGGTGCGGGCGCGCATGATGAAGGCGGCCTGGCCGAACTGCTCGTCAAAGACGATGCCGTGATAGCCGGCATAGGGTTCGGTCAGCTGAGGAAATTTGCCGGAAGCCTGCCAGTCGAACCGGCCGCCATCGACGACCACGCCGCCGATCGCGATACCATGGCCGCCGAGCCATTTGGTGGCCGAGTTCATCACGATGTCCGCGCCGAGCTCGATCGGGCGAGAGAGAAACGGCGTGGCAAAGGTGTTGTCGATCAGCAGCGGGATTTTTGCCTCATGCGCGATTTGCGCGACGGCCGGAATGTCCAGCACTTCCAGCCCGGGATTGCCGATGGTCTCGCCGATCACAAGCCGCGTGTTGGGGCGGATCGCTGCGCGAAACTCGTCGAGCGCGCGCGGCTTCACAAACGTCGTCGTGATGCCGAAGCGGGGCAGGGTGTGCGCCAGAAGATTGATGGTGCCGCCATAGAGCGAGGCGGAGGCCAAGATATGGTCTCCGGCATTGAGCAGCGTAGCGATCGCCAGATGAAGTGCGGCCATGCCGCTTGCGGTTGCGATCGCGCCAACGCCAGCCTCTAATGCCGCGATCCGCTCTTCCAGCACCGCCGTCGTCGGATTTGAAATCCGGGTATAAATGTGGCCGGCGCGCTCCAGGTTGAACAGCGCCGCCGCGTGGTCGGAATCCTGAAAGACATAAGAGGTGGTCTGGTAGATCGGCACGGCGCGCGCGCCGGTCGCGGGATCCGGACGCTGGCCGGCATGCAGGCTCAGGGTCTCAAAAGCAGGTGGTTTGGGTGTGGGCATGCGGATGCTCGTGCAAATAAAGAAAGATATCAGACATGCACGGCGGTGCGGACCCGACCGGCATTGCCGAACACGCGCAGGTAACGTTCGACCTCGCTGGCCGCGCCGGTGGCCTTTTCCGGATTGTCCGAGAGCTTGACGGCGGGGCGGCCATCGACCGCGGTCACCTTGCAGACGATCGAGATCGGATCGAGATCGGCCGAACCGTTCGGGGTGCATCCGACAAAATCGTTGGTGAGGTTGGTGCCCCAACCGAAGCTGATGCGGACACGGCCGGCAAAATGCCGATGCGTTTCCTCAATCGAATCGACATCCATCGCATCGGAAAACACCAGAAGCTTTTCCTTCGGGTTTTGTCCCTTCTGCTTCCACCACGTGATGATTTCTTCGCCGGTTTCGATCGGCGGCGCGCTGTCGGGGCGAAAGCCGGTCCAGTCGGCCACCCATTCCGGCGCATCGCGCAGAAAAGCCTTGGTGCCGAAGGCATCGGGCAGAGCGATCAGCAGATTGCCGCCATAGGTATGGCGCCATTGATCGAGAATGCGGTAGGGCGCCCAGCGCAGTTCGTTGTCGTCATTGGCGAGCGCGGCTGCGACCATTGGAAGTTCGTGGGCGTTGGTGCCGATGGCCTCGAGATCGCTGTCCATGGCGAGCAGCACATTGGAGGTTCCGGTGAAGGAATGACCGAGCCCCTCCTTGACCGCTTCCACGCACCAGCGCTGCCACAGGAAGCCGTGACGGCGGCGTGTTCCAAAATCCGAAAGCCGCAAACCGTCGAGCTTCTTCAAGCGCTCGACCTTGCTCCAGAGCTTGGCCTTGGCGCGCGCATAAAGCACGTCGAGCGCAAATCGCCCCTGTCCCTTCATCACCTGGCGCGAGCGCAATTCGTTGAGAATGGCGAGCGCGGGAATTTCCCACATCGTGGTGTGTGTCCACGGTCCGTAGAAATTCAATTCGTACTGGCCGTCGACTTTTTTGAGCTCGTATTCGGGAAGGCGAAAGGTCGCGAGATAATTGATGAAGTCGGGTGAGAACATCTGTGTCTTGCCGTAGAACGTATTACCGGCAAGCCAGATCAATTCCTTCTTGCTGAACCGGATCGAACGGGCGTGATCGAGCTGCGCGCGCAGCTCGCCCTCATCGATCACCTCGGCGAGCCGGACATGTTTTGAGCGGTTGATAACCGAAAAGGTGACCCGCTGGTTCGGGTAGCAATCCCGGATCATTTGCAGCATCAATAGCTTATAGAAATCGGTGTCCAGCAGGCTGCGCACGATCGGATCGAGCCGAAAGCCGTGATTGTAGGTCCTGGTCGCGATATCGTTGACTGTCATAAACGGAAGTCTAGCCCGCCCTTATCCGTGCGGCCAGTGGGTTCAACGGGGGGTGACCAGCGTTATGCATGTAGCTACAGGGGGTTGCCGGTGGCCGAGCCGTCCGCGCGGCAGGCCGAAGCCGTTCCGAACGAGGAGAAGGCATTTCAGTTTGGGTGTGATTGCCGGGCTCATTGGCCCGTAGCGATCGTTATTGCGCTTAAGGACCCGTCCCGGGCGCAGACGAGTTGTCACAAAACAGCAAACGTAGCGCGGATAGAACGTTTCACCGTGCGAATGACTTTGCCAAACAAGTGTAGCCGAGACCTGGTCGGTGGTCGTCCGAGTGCTTTCGGTGGTCGCGATTAGCTTTGCGATGACTATTGCTACTCAGCGGGCCGTTGCCTTTCCGGTGGATGGCGGCCAAACGGTGCTTCCGGCCGGAACGGAATTGAATGAAGACGCGCTCGATCTCCCGCGCGAGGTATTTCATTCGCAGGCCACGGGAGGCCGCAAGCCGTATCTGGTGAACCTTGGAGATATGGCTTTCAATACGCCCGGCATTCTGGGCGGAGTAGCACGCCAGGCCGGCATCAGTTGCGGCACTTGCCATGTAAACGGGGTCTCCAACCCCAAACTGTTTGTCCCGGGCATGTCGAGCAGGCCCGGAAATTTTGACACCTCCGGTCCGCTGTTCAACCCGAAGGCCGACAATCTCGTTCTCGATCCGATACGAATTCCGAGCTTGCGGGGCGCGCGCTATCTCGCTCCTTACGGACACGATGGGCGCACTGCATCCCTGCGCGATTTTATCCGCGATGTGATTGTCGTCGAGTTTGCCGGTCCTGAGCCGTCGGCCGCCGTCCTCGACGGTTTGGTCGCCTATGTCAGGGACATCGATTTTCTGCCCAATCCAAGTCTTGGCCTTGGCGGAACGCTGAATGCCAACACCAACGATGCCGAGCGGCGTGGAGAGGCGCTTTTCAACAGGCCGTTTCCGCATGATCCGAAGCTCAGCTGTGCCGGCTGCCACATTCCCTCAGGTGCGTTTGTCGATCACTTGCAGCACAATGTCGGTTCCGGGGGATTTTATAAGACGCCGACCCTGCTCAATGCCGATTTCAACGCGCCATACTTCCACGATGGGCGCTTCGACACCTTCGAACAGGTGGTTGGCCATTTCGATCGCAAATTCGAGCTCGGACTTTCGGCTGCGGAAAAAGACGATCTTGTTGCGTACTTGAAGGCTGTCGGCGATGGCGTGCGACCCTATGAACGCGAGGGGGCGGCTCTTAAACTCCGTGAGGTCGGCGAATTTGCGAGTGTGCTGGCGACCGCAATTCCGGCCCATGACAATGAGGTTATTTCCCTTGCCGTGGATGCGGTTGGCGGCGAGTTGCGCGACTTGACGGAGCACATTCCGGACCGGCGGGATTCCACTGCGTCAGGTGGTGAAAACGAGCGCAACCTCGCGCGCGCGGCTCTCAAGGAAGCCGTACTCATCTTGCGGCGCATCGGCATCGATGCGGACGACGGAAATTACAACGATGCGGCGAGCGAGTATGGTAATTATAACCGGCTTATGACCATCGGCATTCCGACCATCGTCATTAATGCTGAAAGGTGGTCGTTGTTCAATCCCGGCGTTCACGATGCGCATTATGCAGCGCTGCGTCAGTATCTGCATTCCACGAAGCCATCGCATTAGACTCTGCCGGCTGTCTTTCCCTCGACCTGTTCCGCTCGCGCCGCGACACTGACGTTCCCTTCAGTGTCGCCGTGAGTTCTTTGGAGTGCGTCGGGATGCGCGAGCGCGGACGCGGGCTGTCGTGGCGTCAATTGCATATTTCCGCGGCAGTCTCGCCCGCGAATTCGTTTTTCGTCGCCGCCCGTCGCGAACGTTACACAAATCCTAATCTCTTTTGTCATCGAGCTTGATTAAGCATCGCAGAATTATTCCGAATCTGCCTTCAGAAAGAGAAAAAAGATGTCTCCGCAAACTTCGATTCGTCGAAATAGCCGGCTCAAGATGATCGCCGGCGTTTCTGTCACGGCCCTGTTGGGTTTGGGGGCGGTCCTGCTCCCGAATGGCGCCGAGCGCGGCGCGCTCGCGGCGACGCCGTCGGTGCTGCTGCCGCAGCTGCCGTCATTCCCGTTGCCTTTTCCGTTCCCGCCGTTGCCGGTGAAACAGTCTTCGACGGTAACGCCGATCAAGCACGTCATCTATGTCATCGCCGAAAACCGCAGCTTCGATAATATCTACGCCACCTATCAGCCGAAAAATGGCCAGAAAATCTGGAACCTGCTGTCGCGGGGGATCGTCAATGCCGACGGAACGCCGGGTAAGAATTTCGCCAGGGGACAGCAGTTCCAGGCGACGTCGAGCAATGGCGTGTTCGCTCTCAGCCCCTTGACCAAAGCGCCTTACGCCACCATGCCGACGCCAACCCTCAACTCGGCGCAGGCTCTCGGCATTGGCCTGGAACTTGATGCAGAGCTTGCCTCAGAACATGTTGTTTTCGTGAACCCGAATGGTACGCCGGGCCCGCTCTTCCCGAACGGCGATCCCGACCTGCCGCTTAAAGATCAAATCACGCTGACGACCGGCGGATTTGCGCAAGCCCCTTCTCCCATTACGTCAACCAAAGCGAGCGGTCCGGATATTCGCATTCCCGGTGTGATAGCGAATACGCTGCCCGCCGGTCCGTTCCAGCAGACCAGTGCGGAGCTGCCTTACGACGCCTATGCCGGTGACACGATCCATCAGCTGTTCCAGATGTGGCAGATGAGCGATTGCAGCATGCACAATGCGACGTTCGAAAATCCGACCGGCTGCGTGCACGACCTGTATCCGTTCGTCGCCGTTACCAACGGCACCGCGCCGGGCTCGGCCCCGGGAGATGGCGGCCAGGACATGGCGTTCTTCAATGTGCAGACCGGTGACGCACCGATCTTCAAGGCGCTGGCGGATCAGTACGCGATTTCTGACAATTTCCATCAGGCGATCATGGGTGGATCGGTCACTGGCCATTTCGGAATCGTTTATGGCGACAATCCCTTCTTCGCGAACTCGAACGGCACCCCGGCAACCCCGACGGGGGGAATCACCAATCCAAATCCGCAGGTGGGCACACTCAACACCTATGTGTCGAACGGGACCTGGGTGATGTGCAATGACCCGACGCAGCCGGGCGTTGCCCCGATCCAGTCGTATCTTGCCTCGCTGCCTTATCGAGTTGGCTCGAACTGTGCGGCGAATTCCTACTATCCCATCCGCGACGCCAACCCGGGATTTACGGTGACCGGTGCGCTGGAGCCAGCCAGCTCGGGGACGATGCCGCCGATTACGGTCCGGCATATCGGTGACGAACTGAACGCCAACAACATCTCGTGGGCGTTTTACAGCGGAGGCTACAACTCTGCGGTCGCTGTTGCCAACGGCGCCACCGACGTTGTCGACGCGGTGCTCTCCACCGGGTATTGCGCCATTTGCAATGCATTCCAATATTCGCAGTCGACGATGAGCGATCCGAACCAGCGGGCGGCTCATCTCAAGGACGTCGTCGGCGATCTCTACCCCGCCATTGCGAACAACACTCTGCCGGCGGTGTCTTTCGTGAAAATGGATGGCGCCCTGCAGGGCCACCCGGGCAGCGGCAAGGTCAGTCTTCTGGAGGAGTTCGTCCAGGACCTCGTCGACCGCACCCAGGCCAACCCTGAGCTGTTCGCCGAAACCGCGATCATCGTCACCTTCGACGAAAGCGGCGGCCTCTATGATAGCGGATTCATTCAGCCGCTCGATTTCTTCGGCGACGGCCCGCGCATTCCGTTGCTCGTGATCTCGCCTTTCTCTACCGGCGGACGCGTCTCGCACGCCTATACCGATCAGGTGTCGGTCCTGAAGTTCATCGAACGCAATTGGCGTCTCGGCAAGATTTCGAACCGTAGCCGCGACAACCTGCCGAACCCGATCCAGATCGAAGAGTTGAACCCATGGGTGCCGTTGAACATGCCGGCGATCGGCGATCTCTTCGACATGTTCAATTTCGGTCCTGAGTTCGGCCCGTTTTGATCTACGGCTTCTGCGTTGCGACGGCTGAAACGCCGGAATGAACGACGGCGTGCTGGTTTGGCCGGGCCAAGCCAGCACGTTGCTTTTTTGATTTAACGAGACTAACGCACCGCGCGTAGCGAGTTCACCCTCATCGGTAGGTCGGTCCACGCTGGCTTGTCGGAGGCAAACCGCTGCCGCAGGTACGAGACCAGGTCGGCGATCTGATCGTCCGACATATGATCCGCGAAGGCCGGCATATAGCCAAGACCGCTCGTAACGGGCTCGGTGATGCCGTGCAGGATGACCTGGATCAGGTTGTCGGGGCTGGCTGAGTGCAAATTACTGTTAAGCGCCAGCGACGGCCGGCTGCCGAACAAAGGCGGACCGCCGACCTCATGGCAGACGGCGCAGGCGCCCTCGTAAAAGCGCTGGCCGGTTGGCGATGTCGCGACGATGCGCGCGCCGGTCGCGTTTTCGAGGCTGGTGGCTAACGCCTGCTGGTCGGCGTTTTCCAGCGGGGTCACCTGGAAGGAGGCAAGATAAGTCGCCATGGCGCGGATATCTTCATCCGGCAACGCGGCGAGGTCCTTCACTACGGGCGTCATGGGACCGGCGGCGACGCCATGGAAGCGGGAAGCGCCGGTCCGCAAATAGGCGAACAGTTCGTCCTCGCTCCACGGGATCGGCGCGTGCGAGAGAGACGTCAGCGGCGGCGCCTCCCAGCCCTCCGCCAGGCCGCCGGCGAGATACGCGTCGGTCTTTTCCGCGCCCAACGCATTGCGGGGCGAATGGCACGCGCCGCAATGACCGAGACCTTCGACCAGATAGGCGCCCCGATTCCATGCAGATGATTGCGCCGGATTGGGCGTGAAGGTGGCGGAGCTATGGAATAGCGTATTCCAGCCGGCGAGGAGTGGACGCCAGTTGAAAGGAAAAGCGAGAGCGTGCGCGCGATTTTCGCGGGATACCGGCGCTTGCGCCATCAGGAACGCGTAGAGCGCCTGCAAGTCGGCATCGCTGGCTAAAGCAAAATGTGTGTAGGGAAATGCCGGGTAAAGATGCCGGCCGTCGCGATGGATGCCCTCACGCATGGCGCGCTCAAAAGCCGGATAGGACCAGTTGCCGATACCGGTCTCGACGTCGGGCGTGATGTTGGTGCTGTAGATGATGCCGAACGGCGTTTCGATGGCGAGCCCGCCGGCATTGAGCACGCCGTTGATCGACGTGTGACAAGTCGCGCAGTCGCCAAGCGCGGCGAGTTGCCGGCCGCGTTCGATGGTAGCTGCCGAAAATACCGACGCGTCCGGCCGGGCGATCGGCGCGATCGAGCCCCACGGCAAGACAGCTGCGGCGATACCGATGCCGCCGGCAACAAGGGCCGCGGCGGTTGCAAAGACACCGCGTCGCGTGTGGAAAGGATTGAACCAGCGGTTCGAATTCGCGGGCGCCGGGGTCGGTGAGGGAAGAGATTCACGGTGCCAGGCTTGCTCGCCGCGCAATCCCGCCAGAATGCGTTCCGGCGTGAACGGCGGTTCGCGGAAGCGGACGCCGGTCGCATCATAAATCGCGTTTGCGATGGCGGCTGCGCTCGGAACGGTGGCGGATTTGCCGACCCCGAGTGGCGGCTGATCGTTGCGCGGCAGCATCAACACATCGATATCGGGAACTTGCGGAAACTGGATGATCGGATAAGCGCCCCATTCACGGCTCGCGATCGCAGGGCCGCTGAACGAAACCTCTTCCATCAGCGCGCGGCTGGTCGATTGAATGACGTTGCCGTGAATCTGATGCCTCACGCCGTCCGGATTGATCATCAACCCGGAATCCTGGCCCGCGATCACGCGCGTCACGCTGACGTCGCCGGTTGCCGTGTTGACGGCGACATCCGCAATCCAGGCCGACCACGCCGCGCCATAGCCCGGAAATTTGCTGTGAACGTAAAGTGCGTAAGCAAAGCCACGGCCATGTGCGACGTCGCCGTCGTCGCGCGCGAGCCGCACCGGGCGCGGCTTCCAATCGCCGCGTTCGGCGACGGCCTTGACAAGATCGACCGCGCGCGGGTCTTTCAGATAGCGCAGGCGGTATTCGATCGGATCCACGCCCGCTTCAGTGGCGAGTTCGTCGATGTAGGATTTCATGCGCAAACGTGTTCGGCAAAGCCGACACGCCGCGGAGCCAGGAGGCGCGCAGGATCGGCGGCATATCATGCGCCACCACGCGAAGGTTGTCGTAGTCATAAGGCGGGATCGCGGTACGGTCGCCCATCTCGGAGACAAGGGGAGTGGACGAGATCGTGCCGGTGAGCAGCAGCGCCAGCGTCGGCGCGCCGTTGGAGGGATAGCGGCTTGCGAAATCGTAAGCTGCAACACCGCCATCGGCGTTCAAGCCGCCTTTGACGTCGATCAATTGCGCGGTGCCCTTCGGCTCCCAGAGATGCTCCTGCTCGCGCGTCAGTTGCACGCGGACGGGATGGCCGACCGCGCGCGACAGCAACACCGCATCGGCGCAGACGTCGTCCGCGCAGTTGCGGCCATAGCAGCCGGCCGCCTCCATCCGGATGATCTCGATGTCGGTGTCAGGGCGTCGCAACAGCAGTGCGAGGTCGCCGCGCAGGATGTGGGGATTTTGCGTGCCGGACCACACGCGAACCTGATCCTCCCGAAAATCCGCCACCGCGCAGGACGGGCCGATCGACGCATGCATCTGGTAAGGCCAAACATACGTGCGCTCGATCGGCTTAGCCGCCTGGTTCAGCGCCGTATCGACGTCGCCTCGGTCGATCAGGGTGCGCGGGGTCGATGGATTGGCGCGCAACGCTGTCTCGATGTCGTTGAGGTCAGGCAGCGTCGGGACCTTCTTCCAGGTCAGTTTGAGCTGCGCCGCCGCCTTGATCGCATTTTCCTCGCGCTCGGCGACGACGCCGACGAAGTCGGCGATCCGCACCACGGCGACGAGGCCGGGAATATCGTGCACCGAAAATTCATCGACATCCAAGAGACTCGTGCCGACAAAATCGCCGCCATCCACGCCGGCATAGGGCGGACGCACGACGCGCCCGTGAAGCATGCCAGGCACGCGGACATCATGGACGTAGACGGGCTCGCCGGTCGCTTTTGCGGGCAGATCGACGCGCGGCACCGACTGTCCGACGATCCGATAAGTATCGGTGGACTTGACCCGAACGTCATCTCGGAGTTCGATTCGAATGACGTCGTCGCCGATTAATTCGCCGTAGCTTATGCTGCGGTTATGCCCACGGACGAGACCATCGTCGATCGAAAGCTGTTCGAGCGGGAGTTCCAGCCGTTCAGCCGCGCGCGCGATCAGGAATTGCCGCGCTTGGGCGGCCGCCTTGCGCAGCGGCAGCGCTGAAATCTGGATGGATTCGCTCGCAATCGTCGCCCCCTGATTGGGGACGCGCGAGGTATCACCGAGCACCACGACGACGCGGGCAAAAGATACGTCCAGCTCTTCAGCCACGATTTGTCCGAGGGCGGTGCGTATGCCTGTCCCGAGATCGACATGTCCGTTAAAGGCCGTGACCGAGCCGTCCGCGGTGATCCGGATGAAGGTCTCGAACGGGTTGTTCGGCTCAGTAGCGGCCGGTCGCACCACCGTCAGCGTTCCCCGCCGATCTCCGTTGTCATTAGGAATGTTAGTGGCGCTCATCAATCGCGTGCCTCGACCACGCTACCTGCCGCCCGCATCACGGCGCGGATGATCTCGACATGCGCGCCGCAGCGGCAAAGATTGTAGCGCAGGGCTTCCATTGCCTCTTGTTCGGTCGGGTGCGGATTGCGCGCGAGAAGCGCTTTCGTCGTCATGATCATGCCGTTGAGGCAGTAGCCGCATTGCGCGGCCTGCTCAGTGATGAAGGCTTCCTGCACCGGATCGGGGGCCTGGCGTGAGCCGAGACCTTCGAGCGTCGTGATCTCGCGGCCGATACAGCCCTTGATCGGAATCACGCAAGCGCGCGCCGCCACGCCGTCGATCAGCACGGCGCAGGTGCCGCACTCACCGAGGCCGCAGCCATATTTCGGTCCGTTCAATTCGAGATCGTTGCGTAACACATAGAGCAGGGCGGTATCCGAGGATGCGCCCACGTCGTGGATCCGGCCGTTGACGGAAAGACGGATAGACAATGGCTCTTCATGCCTCGTTTAATGGCGTTTCGAGAATAACGTTTGCATACAAACGTGCAAGGCCAGTCGCCCCGCTGCCACCCAAATGCGCTTGACAGTCTTTTGCAGCGCGCGCAAAATCGTTCGTATACGAATGAAACTGGCTCGTGCATGACGACCGACACGATGGCCGCCGACAAGATCCGCTGCGATGCCTGCCCCGTGATGTGCTACATCAAGCCGGGCGCGGCGGGCGCGTGCGACCGTTACGCCAATCACGACGGACAACTGGTGCGCGTCGATCCGCATGTTTTGCTGGAGCGGACGGTGTCACATGGCGGAAGGCTGGTGCCGTTCCAGGCCGGCGGCGACTGGGACGGCAAGATCGTTCACGAGCAGGATGTGTTCGTGACCGCGATCGGCGCCGGCACCACCTATCCCGACTACAAGCCCGCGCCTTTCATCGTGTCCTCGGAGATCGACGGCGTCGATATGGTCACGGTCGTAACCGAAGGCATCTTCAGTTATTGCGGCGTCAAAGTGAAGATCGACACCGATCGTTTCCTTGGGCCAGAAACCGCGACGGTTCGCGTGCAGGGCGAGGCCGTGGGGCATGTGACCACAGGCGAATACGGCTCGCAGATGCTGTCGCTTGGCGGCGTTCATCATCTGACGGGCGGCTCGAAGAAAGAGGGTCGCGTCACCTGCGATGCACTGATGGAACTCAGCAATTGCAAGCCGGTTGAGCTTTCGATCGACGGCGGCGCAACGGTGGTGGTGCAGGCCGGCTATCCGCCGATTGTCAACGGCGTGGCTGAGGAACGGATGCGGGTCGGATGCGGCTCGGCGACGATCGGCATGTTCGCCAAGCAGTGGCACGGAAAAGTCGACGAGGTCGTCGTCGTCGACGACCACATTACGGGCGTGCTCTCGGAACACCAAGCCGGCAAGGTGCTAGATATTGCCGACACCGGCATCAAGATGAAGGGACGGCGCTCGACGCCCGGCCGTTATTTCCAGGTTGCCGAGCCCGGCACGGGTTGGGGCGGAACGCAGATTTCAGACCCGTTAACGATCCTGGGACCGTTCGACCCGAAGGTGGCGAAGCCTGGCACCACGATGCTGATGGTATCGACGACCGGCGAGCACGCCGCGTATTACGAACTCGACGAAAGTTTGAAGCCAGTCGAAAAGGCCATGCCTGCGGAGTTGAAGTTTTCGGTCGAGCGCATTCAGGAGAATTGCGAACCGGCGCTGTGCACCGTGCTGTTCATGGGTGGGGCGGGCGGATCGCTGCGCGCCGGGGTCACGGACAATCCAGTGCGCCTGACGCGTTCGGTGAAGGATGCGTTGACACGCGTCACCAGCGGCGGCGCGCCGGTCTATGTCTGGCCGGGCGGCGGCATTACGTTTATGGTCGATGTCACGCGGCTGCCGGCTGGCGCGTTTGGTTACGTGCCGACGCCGGCGCTGGTCGCGCCGATCGAGTTCACGATGCGGCTGTCGGATTATGCCGCGCTTGGCGGTCATATGGATCACGTGCGTCCGTTGGCGTCTTTAAAAGCGAACGAAGCGCGCCTGGTGACGGCACCGCGGCCCAACGCAGAGACGCGATCATGACGCGGCAACCGCAGATCGGATGGTTGAGAGGCGGCCAAAGGCTGCATTTACAGGATGGTCCGATCGACCTGATTGTGGAGGCTCATGGTGCTCGCGTAAATCGGAGCAAAGCCTATGACGCTGCGATCGGCCGTTTCACCGGTCTGCTGGACGAGCTTTGCGACGAGTTGGCTTTGTTGCGGACCGCCGCCGATCCGAACGTTTGCGCCTTGCAAGGCGTCGTTGCTCGCCGCATGCATGCGGCGGTGACGCCCTTTGCAGGAGATCATTTCATCACGCCGATGGCGGCGGTTGCTGGCAGCGTGGCGGAGGAAATTCTTTCTGCTACGACGCAGGCCGCGCCGCTGAGCCGCGCCTATGTCAACAACGGCGGCGATATCGCGTTACATTTGACTGAGGGTGAGCAGTTCACCGTTGGCCTCATCGACCGGCCTGATACGCTCGGCCTGATGCGAACGGCCGAAATCCGCAGCTGCGATCCAACACGCGGTATAGCGACCAGCGGTTATCACGGGCGCAGCTTTTCGCTCGGCATTGCCGATGCAGTCACCGTGTTCGCGCGCACCGCAGCCCAGGCGGATGCCGCCGCCACCATCATTGCCAATGCCATCGATCTGCCCGGCCATCCCGGCATCGTCCGTTGCCCGGCTAACGAGCTTCAGTCGGACAGCGATCTCGGATCACGCCTGGTGACTCGCGATGTCGGCTTCCTCGCGTTATCAGAGATATCGGCGGCGCTGGAGGCCGGCGATGCCAAGGCGCGCCAATTGTTCGGCCGCGGCCTGATCGAGGCGGCTGCGCTGCATTTGAAGGGCGAAATTCGCGTCATCGGCTTGCCAAGCCGGGACGCAGATGTTTTGCATCAGCCTGCGACGATACGATCCATGCGTGAGCGAGTTCCGGCCGCTAAGTTCAACCGTCAACAGGGTGCCCGTCCATGAGCGTCGTCATACGCAAGATCGTCACCGTCGTCGAAGAGACGTTGATGGAAATGGGGCAGGACGTCAGTCCTCCGACCCGGCGGGCGGCGGCGATTGCGGTGATCGAAAACCCCTTTGCCGGGCGATATGTGGAAGATCTTTCTCCGCTGATCGCAATCGGCGAAGAGCTCGGCGAGTTGCTGTCGAAAAGGGCGGTCGCGGCTCTTGGCATCGACGGCGCCAAGGCGCACAGCTACGGCAAGGCGGCAGCCGTTGGTGAAAATGGCGAACTGGAACACGCGGCCGCGATCCTGCATCCCAAGATGGGTGCGCCAGTGCGTAAAACTCTGGGCAAGGGGGCGGCGCTGATTCCGTCTTCGAAAAAACGCAGCGGCCCCGGCACCACACTCGATATTCCCCTCGGTCACAAGGATGCGGCCTTTGTCAGAAGCCATTTCGATGGCATGGAAGTGCAGATCAACGATGCGCCGCGCGCCAACGAGATCATGGTCGCGCTTGCCGTCACCGATAGCGGCCGGCCATTGCCGCGGGTGGGTGGCTTGACGGTTGGCGAGGTCAAGGGCGAAGACGGTTTACGGTAGTTTTTAAATCAACGCTGGAGGGTAGAGGCATGCAACGAAGCAGGATCTTATTAGGCGCGGTACTGGCCTTCAGCTTCACAGGGCTTGCACCAAGCGCTTTTGCCCAAAGCGGTGAAATCAAGATCGGCGAGATCAACAGCTATTCGCTGTTGCCGGCCTTCACTGATCCCTACCGCAAGGGATGGCAGCTCGCGGTCGAGGAGATCAATGCCGCGGGCGGCATCAACGGCAAGAAGCTGGTCGTCGTCTCCAAGGACGATGGCGGCAAGCCGGCCGACGCGCAGACCGCGGCCAATGAGCTGGTATCGAGCGAAAACGTCGCGATGCTGACCGGCACGTTCCTGTCCAATATTGGGCTCGCGGTCAGCGACTTCGCCAACCAGAAGAAAGTATTTTTCCTCGCCGCCGAGCCGCTGACCGATGCGATCACCTGGTCCAAAGGCAACCGCTACACGTTCCGCCTGCGTCCATCCAACTACATGCAGGCGGCGATGCTGGTGGAAGCGGCTGCCAAACTGCCGGCCAAGCGTTGGGCGACGATTGCGCCGAACTACGAATATGGCCAGTCGGCGGTTGCGGTGTTCAAGAAGCTGATGTCGGAGAAGCGGCCAGACATTCAGTGGGTCGAGGAGCAATGGCCGCCGCAGGGCAAGATCGATGCGGGGCCGGTGGTGCAGGCGGTGGCGGCAGCCAATCCCGACGCGATCCTGAACGTCGAATTCGGCGCCGATCTCGTCAAGCTCGTGCGCGAAGGCAATACGCGCGGACTTTTCAAGGATCGCGCTGTCGTGAGCTTCCTCACCGGCGAGCCGGAATATCTCGATCCGCTCAAGGACGAAACGCCGGAAGGGTGGATCGTCACCGGCTATCCCTGGTATTCGATCAAGACACCGGAGCACGACGCTTTCCTCAAAGCGTATCAGGCTAAATACAGCGACTATCCGCGGCTCGGATCGATCGTCGGTTACGAGACGATCAAAGCGGCGGCCGCGATCCTCGCCAAGGCCAATTCGACCGATCCGGAAAAGCTGATTGCGGCAGCCGAAGGCCTGTCTTTGTCGTCTCCTTTTGGTGAGATCACCTTCCGCAAGATCGATCACCAGTCGACGCTGGGTGCCTTCGTCGGCAAGACCGCGCTCAAGGACGGCAAGGGCGTGATGGTCGATTCCGTCTACCGCAAGGGCTCCGACTATTTGCCTGGTGATGCGGAAGTCGAAAAGATGCGGCCGAAGGAGTGACATCAACTTTCGAGGCCTCATGGTTCTCCCTGCGATGCGAAGCATCGTCCGGAAGACGCGCGGGCTTGCCCACGCTCCTTACCATGAGGGGTAAGACCCTCATCCTGAGGAGGCGCGCGCACCTGAGCAAGCCGAGCGTGAGCGAGGCTGTCGCGAACGGTGCCAATAGCGCGCGCCGTCTCGAAGGATGAGGCCAACACACTGAGAGCTGCGCAAACCCGCCCATGGCCTTTTACTTCGTTCAGTTCCTGACCGGTCTTGCCAGCGCCGCCTCGCTGTTTCTGGTCGCCTCGGGCCTGTCGATCATCTTTGGCGTGACCCGGATCGTCAATTTTGCCCATGGCGCGTTCTACATGCTCGGCGCCTATGTGGCGTTCACACTGACCGATCGCCTCTCA
The DNA here is from genome assembly GCA_963752265.1 of uncultured Alphaproteobacteria bacterium. Taxonomy (GTDB): domain Bacteria; phylum Pseudomonadota; class Alphaproteobacteria; order Rhizobiales; family Xanthobacteraceae; genus Bradyrhizobium. Next base: position 42,634 of record CAVVZW010000210.1, on the reverse strand, counting down.
GGTCCGCTGGGATTCTGGGGCGGCATTCTGGCCGCGGCGCTGATCGTGGCTGCGATCGGCGCTGTCGTTGAAATGCTGCTGTTGCGGCGTATCTATCACGCGCCCGAGCTGTTCCAGTTGCTTGCGACCTTCGGCCTGACATTAATGGTCGAAGACCTCGTGGTGCTGAATTGGGGTCCGAACGACCTGGTCGGTCCGCGCGCGCCGGGCCTGAAGGGTGCGCTCGATTTCTTCGGCCAGAAAATTCCAAGCTATGACCTCTTCTTGATTGTGTTGGGGCCGGCCGTGCTCGGCCTGCTCTGGCTGGTGTTCCAGCGCACCCGCTGGGGCGTTCTCGTTCGCGCCGCGACGCAAGACCGCGACATGGTCGCAGCGCTCGGGGTCAACCAGAAATGGCTCTTCACATCCGTGTTTGCGCTTGGCGTGTTTCTGGCCGCGCTCGCCGGTGCGGTGCAGATCCCGCGCGACGCCGTGAACCACGCCATGGATTTGCGCGTCATCGTCGATGTCTTTGTGGTCGTGGTGATCGGCGGCCTCGGCAGCGTGGTTGGCGCGTTTGTCGCAGCCGTGCTGGTCTCCGAATTGAATGCCTTTGGCATTCTGATTTTTCCGAAAATCTCGATCATTCTGGTGTTTTTGGTGATGGCGGTGGTGCTGATCGTGCGGCCCTGGGGCCTGCTCGGCAAGGCCGAGGCCCCAGCGCGCCGCACGCCCGGTCTCACCGTCAATCCCTGGAGTCCACTAACGTCCAACGAACGCATCGCGGCCGTGATCGCGGTTGTACTCGCCGCCTCATTGCCGTTCGTTGCCGGAAATTATGCGCTGACAGTGGGGGCGGAGATTGCGATCTTCGTGATCTTCGCCGCCAGCCTGCATTTCCTGATGTCGGCCGGTGGGCTCGCTTCGTTTGGACACGCCGCTTATTTTGGCCTCGGCGCCTATGGCGTAGCCTTCGCGGCCAAGCTCGCGGGCCTGCCGATGATCGCGGCCCTTCTGCTCGGCCCTCTGCTCGGTCTTCTCGGCGCTGCGGTGTTCGGCTTCTTCGCCGTGCAATTGTCGGGCGTCTATTTTGCAATGCTGACGCTCGCCTTTGCGCAAATCGTCTGGTCGGTCGCCTTTCAATGGGTAGACCTCACCGGCGGCGACAATGGCATTCTTAGCGTCTGGCCGGAGCAATGGGCGAACAGTCCTTCGCATTTCTACTGGCTGTCGCTTGGAATTGCCGTGCTCGCGGTGGGCGGGCTTCGGATCGCGACGTTCTCGCCGTTTGGCTTCGCGCTGCGGGCCACCCGCGATTCCCCGCTGCGCGGCGAGGCCATCGGCATTAACGGCAAGCGCATCCAGTGGACGGCTTTTGTCATTGCCGGCACCGCGGCTGGAATCGGCGGCGCGCTGTTCGCCTACCTCAAGGGCAGCGTGTTTCCCGATGTCCTCGGCATTCCTCTTTCCGTGGATGCGCTGGTCATGGTGCTGCTCGGCGGCGTCGAGACCGTTTCGGGCGCGATCGTCGGCGCCATCGTCTACAAGGCGCTCGCGATCTGGCTGGTCAGCCAGACCGAATGGTCGAAGCTCGTGCTGGGTGGCTTCATCGTTCTGATCGTCGTGGCCTTTCCGAAGGGCATTGTCGGGACGGTGGAAACGATTTGGCGTCGCCGCCCATCTTCGGTCAAGGCGGCTGTGCTTGGCTCAAAAATCGAGACCGCCGAATGAGCGCCCAGCCATTATTGTCGGTCGAAGGGTTGAGCAAATCCTATGGCGGGGTGCATGCCGTGCGTAGCGTGTCGTTTGCGCTTCAGCCAAGCGAGCTTCTCGCGCTGATTGGCCCTAATGGCGCGGGCAAGAGCACCTGTTTCAACATGCTAAACGGCCAGACGGTGCCCGACGCGGGCAGCGTGCACGTACTGGGGCAGGACACGACTGGCTTGAAACCGCGCGAGGTCTGGCGGCTAGGTGTCGGGCGCACGTTCCAGATCACCGCGACATTCCCGACCATGACGGTGCGCGAGAATGTTCAAGTCGCGCTGTCTTCGCACGAAGGGAAGCTTTTCAATCTCGTGGCTTCGATGCCGCGATACGCGCAAGAAGAAGCCGATCGCCTGCTTGAGCTTGTCGGCATGGGCGGCTTTGCCAAACGCGCCTGTGGCGAGCTCGCCTATGGCGATCTCAAGCGGCTGGAACTGGCGGTTGCGCTGGCGAACGAGCCCAAGCTGCTGCTGATGGACGAGCCAACCGCGGGCATGGCGCCGCGCGAACGAATCGAACTGATGCGGCTCACCGCGCAAATCGCCAAGGAGAAGTCGATCGGCGTTCTCTTCACCGAGCACGATATGGATGTCGTATTCGAACACGCCGACCGTATTCTGGTGCTTAATCGCGGCAGCCTGATTGCGGAGGGATCGCCGGAAGAGGTCCGGCGTAACGCGGAAGTGCGCGCTATCTACCTCGGCGAAGGCCTGCTTTACGACGCGCGCCACCGGGAAGGGGCCGCGCCATGAAGCTCTCCGTCCAGGATCTCAACAGCCATTACGGCCCGGCGCATATCCTGTTCGACGTCGCGCTCGAAGTCGGCGCCGGCGAGGCGGTAGCGCTATTGGGACGCAACGGCGCCGGCAAATCCACGACCTTTCGCTCGATTGTCGGTCTCGTCGCGCAACGCTCGGGCCGCATCCAGTTCGAGGGGAGTGACATATCCAGTCTGCCGACGCATGCGATCGTGCGTGGCGGGCTTGGCTACGTGCCGGAAGAACGGCGCATCTTTACGGATTTGACGGTGGAGGAAAATCTCGAAGTCGGCCGCCAGCCGCCACGGGAAAATGCGCCGCAATGGACGCGCGAGCGGCTGTTTACGCTGTTTCCCAATCTCGCGGAAATGCGGGGACGACCGGGCGGACGTATGAGCGGCGGCGAGCAGCAGATGCTCACCATCGCGCGGACCTTGATGGGCAACCCGTCACTGGTGCTGCTTGATGAGCCGTCCGAGGGTCTTTCGCCCAAGATCGTCGAGCAGATGGTTGAAGCGATCCTGACCATGAAGAAAGAAGGCGTCAGCCTTCTGGTCTCAGAGCAGAACCTGCATTTCGCGAGGCTGATATCGGACCGCGCTTACATCATTGAGCGTGGCCGCATCTGCTTTTCCGGCACCATGGCCGAGCTTGACGCGCGTCCGGACATCCGCGACGCGCATCTGGCGCTGTGAGGGGTGGCGATGGGCAGGGGAGTTTCGCTGAAACGTTCAATGAAGCCGCTGCGGCCGTCTTACGTGCTCAACGAGCAGATCGGCTTCATCCTCCGTCAGGTCTCGCAGCGCCACGCTACGATCTTCGCGCGCGATATCGGCGCTGATTTGACTCCGACCCAATGGGCCGCGCTGGCAAAACTGACCGAAACCGGGCCTTGTTCGCAGAACCAGTTGGGACGTTTGACCGCGATGGATGTCGCGACCATCAAGGGCGTCATCGATCGCTTGACCGCACGCGGGCTGACCGAGACTGGCGCCGACCCCGAAGACGGCCGTCGTCTCCGGGTCAGCCTGACGCGCGCTGGACAGCAACTAGCGGAAAAAGTGGCGTCCAACGCGCTTGCGATTTCGAAGGAGACGCTGGCGCCGCTTGATCCGCGCGAACGTGAGTTGCTGATGACGCTGCTCGACAAGTTGCGATGAGTCGATCCAGCCGATTTGCTCGTCGGGAAAATTTTCGAGAGGACTTACATCGCGCGAGCACGGAATCGCGTCATTGCCTGCGACAAACCCAAGACGTTTGCGCAAGGGGGCGAAGCGACGAGACAATCCAGCTTCTCTTCTCTGGATCGCTTCGGCTGGCGCTCGCGATGACGAGCTAAATCTTTCGCGGGGGGCCCTCAATGCCCGCTGATGATCTCAGGCACCCTGGTCGCAGGCGGCGTGTTGCGGCTGCGCTGCGTGCGGACGATGCCGTCGATAATCGTCATGCCGACGCCGGGAAGGTCGCCGAGCTGAATGCTTTCAAGAATGTTCTTTCCCGGCGAGTGCTGCGCCTTGTCCATCAGCACGAAGTCCGCCGCGCGGCCGACCTCGATTAATCCGCAATCGAGCGCCCGCATCCGCGCGGTGTTGCCGGTCGCAAAGCAGAATGCGATTTCAGCCGGCACCTCGCCGAGCGAGGACAGCATTGAGACCATGCGCAAGATGCCGAGCGGCTGCACGCCCGAGCCGGCGGGCGCGTCGGTGCCCAGGATGACACGGCCGAGCTCATTCATTTCGCGCGCGGTGCGCAGCGTGAACAGCGCCGAGCGCTCATTGCCGTTATGCACGAGTTCGAGCCCACGCTTGCAGCCTTCGCAGATGCAGCGGATCTGATCGTCGGGTAGCGCGGTGTGGCCGCCATTGATGTGGCCGATCACATCGGTGTCGGCCTCTAACACGACATCCTTGTCGATCAGGCCGGAACCTGGAATCGAAGGCCCTCCGGTGTGGATCGTGCTCTGAATGCCGTATTTGCGTGCCCATCCGACCATCTTGCGCGCGGTCGGCCCGTCCTTGACGCCGCCAAGGCCAACTTCGCCGAGCAGTTTGACGCCGGCCGCCGCTAATTCCTTGAAATCGTCCTCGACCATCTCGCATTCGATCACCGGTGCGCCGGCGTGAACTTTCACGCCACCCGGCCGCAGCGTCCAGAACGCGCGCTGCGCGAAGATCGCCATCGCCTTCAGACCAATGACGTCGCGCGGCCGGCCGGGCATGTGAACTTCGCCGGCGGAGATCATCGTCGTCACTCCGCCGTGGAGATAGCTATCGATCCAGTTGATCTGGTTTTGCCGCGGCGTCCAGTCACCGGCGACGGGATGAACATGGCTGTCGATCAGGCCGGGCGCGAGCGTGGTGCCGTTGGCATCGACGATTGTGGTGGCGCCGTCGGTGTCGATGTCCTTGAAGCGGCCGATGGCGGTGATCTTGCCGTTTTCGGCGACGATCGTGTCGGCATCGAGGATCGGCTTTTCCAGCGCGCCGGAAAGCATCAGCCCGATATTGCGGATCACGAGTTTGCTTGGGCCAGTTGCGTGCGGTGCATCATGGGCCATCGTTTTATCCTTGACTCATTATCGGGGCTAACAAGTAATACCGGACATCCATCGCTACGTAAAAACAATACAAACATAGCTCCGGGAGGAGAAGGCCATGGCAAGCATTGGTCGGCGTGGTTTTGTCAAAGGCGCGACGCTCGGCGCGCTCGCCTTCTCGGTCGGAGGTGTCGAAGTACTCATGGCTCCAGGCGAAGCGAGGGCGCGCAACGTGCCGTTCCGCCTGCTCGATGGCCATCAGGGCGAAACGCTCGAGGCCCTCGGCGAAACCCTGGTTCCGAAAGCGCGCGAAGCGGGTATCGCCCATTACATCGATCAGCAGTTGTCGGTGCCGCCGCAGGAATCGCTGCTTCAGGCCCGCATTTTCAACTTCCGCCCGCCATTTGCCGATTACTATCGAAGCATGCTTCTGACGGTCGACGATGTCAGCCGGAAGTCGCTCGGCAAGGAATTCGCCCAACTGACCGCGAAGGATCAGCGCGAATTCGTCGATCGCATGCGGCAGAACAAGATCGAAGACTGGAAGGGCAAGCCGGCCGCATTGGCCTATGCGGTGTTGCGCGCCGATGCCGTCGATGTCGTGTACGGCACGATGGAAGGCTATGAGGCGCTCGGCATTCCCTACATGCCGCACATCGCACCGGAAAAGAGGTGGTGAAATGACCAACGAAAAGGTCGATGTCGTCATCGTCGGCGCCGGTGCTTCGGGCTCCGTCTATGCTTCCGTGCTGGCGAAGGCCGGCAAGAAGGTCGTGCTGCTGGAGACCGGGCCCGATTGGGAATTGTCCGATCTCATCAGTTCGGAGATATGGGGCCGCCGGATCAAGCCCGCGGGCGCGCCGATCCTGCTCGAAGGCAAAAACCCGATGGGTTATGCCGGTCAAGCCGGCTGGGGCGTCGGCGGCGCGACGTTGCATTACTTTGCGAATTTTCCCAGGCTTCTGCCGACCGACTTCAGGATGAAGAGCGAGCACGGCCGTGGGCATGACTGGCCGATCGCTTATGAAGATGTCTCGCCCTTTTACGACAAGGTGGCGCGCGAGATCGGCGTATCCGGCGACGCCAAGGCGGAGGAACGGTGGCGGCCTGCGGGCGAGGCTTACCCGATGCCGCCAATGAAGACGTTTCGGAATGGCGATATCTGGATCAAGCCGTTGGAAGTCTCCGGTATCCCGATGGTGCCGGCGCCGGTCGGCATGAACTCGGTGGAATTCAAGGGACGCCCGGCCTGCCTTTATGACGGCTGGTGCCACGTCGGCTGCCCGATTGGGGCGCTCGCCAATCCGCAAGTGACGTATCTCGGTGACGCCCGCAAGGCCGGCGCGGAAGTTCGCGCCTTCTCGACCGTGACGCGGGTTCTCACCAATCAGGCGGGCACACGGGTCACGGGCGTCGAATATTATGACGACAAGCATCAGAAGCAGGTTCAGGAAGCAAGCGTCGTGCTGCTTGCGTCATGGTCGGCGCAAAATCCGCGATTGCTGTTGAATTCGGCGACCGACAAGCACCCGAAGGGGTTGTCTAACGCCAGCGGGCTCGTGGGCCACTTCATGATGTCGCATACGGTGGCCTCGACCTGGGCGTTATTCGACGAGGATGTGCAGAACCATATGGGCACGATTGCCGTGCAGTACATGTCCTATGAACGCTATGCCAAGACCAGCCAGAAGAATGCATTCGGCAGTTCGTTCCTGGTGGCGGGGTTTGCGTTGAAGACCACCGATCTCGCCAACTCGCGCCCCGATCTCTTCGGCACCGAGCTTGACGATTACATGAAGCGTGCCGCGCGCAACCTCACCGGCATCAAGGCGTTCGGAGAGGAACTGCCGGCGATGGAAAACCGTGTCGAATTGGCCAGCGAGAAAGACGAATTCGGCATGCCGCTGGGCAAGCTTACCCACACATTCCAGGACGATGCGGTCGCGCTGTGGAATGCCAACCTGGAAGAGGGCTTGAAGGTCGCCAAAGCGGCCGGCGCAAAGGAAGCGTGGCCCGCGCGCGGCGCAATTCCGACCAGTCATCTGCTCGGCGGCACCATCATGGGCACCAACGCCTCGAATTCCGTCGTCAACAGCTACGGCCAGAGCCACGAAATCCCGAACCTGTGGATTGCGGGGCCAGGCATCTTCCCGACGGAAGGCGCGTCAAATCCGACCTATACGCTCTTTGCCCTTTCGCAGCGTGGCGCAGAGCAGATGGCGTCGCAATGGGGGACGCTGACAAACTAACCAGTGTCGTGCAAGCGGGAAGCAATACAGTTCTCGCGGAAATGCAACGGCGGCGTGACAATGACCGGCGTCATAATGCTGCAGGTAAAATCGTTGTGAAAAGCATTTAAGCCACGCCGCGAGTGAACCATTTATCCCGCTGGGCCGTACGTCATAAAAGCGTCAGGCAATGGGGAATATCGCTGCTCGTCAATGAGACTGTTCAGGCCGGCGTTTTTGCTGGCCTTTTGAATGACGTAGCGGCGTAGCCAGCGAAACGATGATGAAAGAAACGCAACGGGTGCCAGACCGTATCGATCAGGAAATCCACGCTGCGGATGCGCTGGAACGCGCACGTCTGCTGCCTCCGGGCCCCGAACGAAACGAAGCGCTCAAGCTCGCCAGCCTGTTACGATGCACAGCCGACTCGCGCGGACTTGTGTTCGCCAAGCGGGGCCGGCCGCGGAAGTAGGAGCGCCGATCGCCCTCTGGGTGAAGCTTTGGCTACACCGTCGTCGATCTTTTCCAGCCGCCGAAAGTCTGTTCGAGATGACGAACGAGCGCCAGCGCGACGTCCTCGCGCCATGGACGCGTGGCCACCTGGACGTTCAGCGGAAGCCCTTCGGGCGAGGTACCGATCCGGACGGTTGCGCTTGGCCAACCGGTCAAGTTGTACATCTGGGAGTAGCCGAATCCGCGGCGGTTTTGCTCCTCAAAGCTGGTGCCGTGAAGCACGGCCGGGAAGGGCGCCACCGGCGACAGTATGGCATCGTAGTTCTCGATGAAGCGCAGCATCGAATTGCGAAAGGCGTCCCATCTTACAAAGGCGGCGAGCGCCTCGGTGGTGGTGGCAAAAGCCGGCGCGACAGAATGGGTCAGCGCCTGTTCGAATAGCGGCGAGATCGGGTCGCTGCCTATGCTTTTCAGGAAAGCGCGGGTGCCAGCGCCGCCGTCGCCCCGGCTCATGTCGTAATAGACGGTTGCGGCCTTGGCCGCATCCGCCGGGCGGTTCTCCTCGACCTTGACGCCTGCATCCGCGAAAGCCCTGGCGGAGTCGCGGACCGCGGCGGCGATCTCTTTGGTTGGCGAAGCCGCGCCGTCGTCCTCGAAAAAAGCGAGCTTCAAACCGCTGAGCGTGACGGCTTTCGGATCTAGCAGCGGCATGCCGACAATCGAATGATCGCGAAAATCAGGTCCGGCGATAACAGGCAGAGCGAGCGCCAGGTCATCGACCTTGCGCGCAATCAGACTGACGTGAAACACGGCGTTTCGCGCGCCCATCGGCAACGGAAATTGTCCGGTGCGCGGCACGCGGCCCGAGGTCGGCTTGATGGCCGCGAGCCCACAAAAATGTGCCGGGATTCGTATGCTGCCGCCGGCATCGGTGCCAAGACCGAGCGGCGAGCCGCAGGCCGCGACAATGGCGGCCTCGCCGCCACTAGAGCCTCCCGGCGTGCGCGTGAGGTCATAAGGATTGTTGGTCCGCCCGTAGACGAGATTGTCGGTCTCGATCGCGCCGGCCAATTCTGGCACATTGGTCTTGCCAAGAATGATCGCGCCGGCGGCACGGAGCCGTGCGACAGCGGTAGCATCAGCACCCGGCACATAGTTGGCGCGGCCCTTTGTGCCGCCGGTGCAGATCACGCCAGCCGTCTCCAGCGTGTCCTTGATCGTGACGGGAACGCCGTGCAGCGGCCCCTTGATGTCGCCCCGTGAGAACGCCGCATCGGCTTCGTCGGCTTCCTTTCGCGCCGAGTCCGCCGTCAACTGCACAACGGCGTTGAGCTTCGGATTGACCTTGGCGATTTGTTCCAGATGCGCTTCCACAATCAACTTTGAGCTGAGTTGTTTGGAGCGGATCGCGTTGGCAAGCTCGCTCGCCGATTTCATGGTGATGTCATTATCCGAGACGGCCGTGGCCTCCGCTTGGTCAATCAGAGCAGTGCGTCCTGCGGCCACGATGACGCCGGCGGCGGCTGCCGTGCTCAAGAAATCCCGTCGTCCCCATTTGTCGCTCATCTGTCGCTCGTCCTTCCGATCGTCCCGCGTTTGAGGTAGCTAATTCCGCTTTTCGCGGGTATGCAAGTTCCCGGCCAGCATGACTGCTTTTCTGCGGTGGCGCGTCATGAATCGCGGATGATTGATCGCTTCATTCGGAGCCCTTACGCTGCGATGCGGGTAGCAGCCATAAGCTACGTCCAGGCCAGGGTGAGGAATTGCGATCATGATGAACCGACGCCAATTTGTGGGTACGACCGGAGCTGCGGTTCTTGCCGGCATGAACAAGGCTTTTGCGGCCACTTATGATCTCATCATCAAGGGTGGGCGCGTGATCGACCCTTCCATGGGTCTTGACGCGACGCGCGACATCGCGATTTCGGGCAGCCGGATCGCAGCGGTCGAGGCTAGCATTACGACGGACGCAGCCGAGACCCTCGATGCGCGCGGCAAGATCGTGACGGCGGGTCTCATCGACATCCACACCCATGCGGGCCGCAGCAAGGAAGGCCCGCCGATGTGCCTTCAGGACGGGGTGACCGGCTGGGTCGATGCCGGCACCGGCGGAGCGGACAATATCGACGCTGTAGCTGCAATCGCGCGGGGCGGACCTCAGATCGGCCGCTGCCTGGTCAACATCGCGCGCACCGGCGTGGTCACGCCGGCCGGTGAGTTGCATGATATCAATGCCGCCAATGTCGCGATGGCACAGGCCGCGGTCGAGCGCAATCGGGATGTCGTCGTCGGCATCAAGGCACGCCTGTCGGAGAATGTCGCAGGTCCCAACGATCTCGAAGCGCTGCGCCGCGCGCAGCAAGTCGCGACGTCTTTCAATCTGCCGGTCATGATTCATGTCGGTCAGAACTATTCCCCATTGCGATCTATTCTCGCGCTGCTCAAGCGCGGCGATATCATCACGCACATCTACGCGCCGGGAAAAAACGGCATCCTCGACGAGAAGGGCATTTTGTCGCCGGATGTGATGGCCGCGCACCGCCGCGGCGTGATCTTCGACTTCGGTAACGGCGTCTCGGATCACTTTGACTGGGAAACGGTCGAGAAGGCGACCAAACAGGGCCTGTGGCCGGACACCTTCTCAACCGACTGGAACACGAGTTCAAAGACCAGCGGGGTCGTCGATCTGCCGAACGTCATGTCGAAACTCATCATGTACGGCATGCCGCTCAACCAGATCATTGCGGCCGCGACCGTGAATGCGGCGCGTTGTTTCCCGGCCTTCGACGATCGCGGCACGCTTAATGTCGGCGCGCCCGCCGATGTCGCCATCATGGAATTGCGGGAAGGCAATTTCGAATTCCTCGATAATTACAAGGGCACGCGTGCTGGCCGTCAAAGGCTGTTCCCATCCGAAGTCGTGCTCGGCGGCAAGCGCGTGGCAAAGACTTAGCCGCCGAGATAAGCTTCGCGAATGCGGGGATCGTTCGCCAGGGCCGCCGACGGTCCGGACAGCGTAACGATCCCGGTCTCGAGTACGAAAGCGCGGCTTGCGATCTCAAGCGCCATGGCGGAATTCTGCTCGACCAGCAACACGCCAAGGCCGGTGCGTTTGTTGAGTTCGAGGATGCGATCGAACACCTGTTCGATCACGATCGGCGCCAGTCCCAGCGAAGGCTCGTCGAGCATCAGCAGGCTGGGGCGGCCCATCAAGGCGCGGCCGATCGCGAGCATCTGCTGTTCGCCGCCGGATAGCGACCAGCCGCCTTGCTTGAGCCGTTCCTTCAGGCGGGGAAACAGATCGAACACCAGTGAAAGATCTTCCTCGACCTCGGCCTTGTTTCGGCGGCGCGAAGCGGTGCCCGTGATCAGATTTTCCAGTACGGTGAGCCCGGGGAAAATCCGTCGTCCTTCCGGGCAATGAGCAAGTCCGGAGCCGACAATGTCTTCCACGGCGCTGTTTTGAATTTGCTCGCCCTTCCAGGAAATGCGCCCGGCCGTTGGGCGAACCAGCCCTGAAATCGTGCTCAGTGTCGTGGTCTTGCCGGCGCCGTTACCACCGATCAGCGCTACGATCTCGCCCATCTCGACACTGAACGAGATACCCTTGAGCACCTCGATATGGCCATAGGATACGCGCAAGTCATCGATCTTAAGCATGGCGGTGACGCCTGCCGAGATAGGCCTCGATCACCTGAGGATTGCGCTGAATGTCGGACGGTGTGCCTTCGGCGATCTTCTTGCCGAAGTCGAGCACGGTCACACGATCGCTGATCCCCATCACCAGCCGCACATTGTGTTCGACCAGCAATATGGTGATCCCGCGGTTCTTGAGTTTCGCGATCGTATCCAGCAGCGTCATGCTTTCGGTCATGTTCATGCCGGCCGCCGGTTCATCCAGTAGAAGAACATGTGGCTTTGACGCCAGCGCGCGTGCGATCTCCAGAAGGCGGCGCTGCGCATAAGGCAATTGCGTGGCGCGGTCGTCGGCGCGATGGACGAGGCCGACGGTTTCAAGCGCCTCTCGCGCGATGCTGTCGATGTCCGCTTCGCTGTGTTTGTGTCGCGCATTGGAGGCGAGAATGCCGAAAAAGGAGGTTGGCTTGTTGCAGGCCGCCGCCACCTTGACGTTTTCAAGAACGCTGAGGTTCTCGAAAATCCTGATGTTCTGAAACGTCCGCGCCAGCCCGAGCTGCGCGATCCGGTGCGGCTTGAGGCGGAAAATTTCGTGCTCCCTGACGCGGATAGAACCGGCGTCGGCATGCGAAGCGCCGCTCAGCGCGTTGAGGAGTGTCGTCTTGCCGGAGCCGTTCGGGCCAATGATCGCCTGCACGATACCTGTGGGAACATCGAGATCGATGCTGTCGAGTGCAACAAGCCCGCCGAAGCGCCGCGTCACCCCGCGGGCCGTAATGATGGGCGCAGGCGTCAACGCACACCTGCCCGGCGTAGTGGGAATTGCGATACGAGAGAGGCGAGCCCTCCCGGCGCAAGGGCGATGACCGCGATGACGCCAAGGCCGTAAAGCACGAGATACCACTGGCCAAGAAACCGCAGCACCTCGGGCAAGAGCGTCAGCGCCACTGAGCCGAATATGCAGCCGGCGATCGAGCCCATGCCGCCGACAATGAGCATGGTCATCAGGAGAATGGCCTGTGTGCCGGAAAAGCTGTCGGGGCTGATAAAACGAATTGAAGAGGCGTAGAGACATCCGGCGAGGCCCGCATAGACTGCGCCGATCATGAAGGCGATCAGTTTGGTGCGCGTGGTATCGACGCCGCTCTGCTCGGCGGCAATCTCGCTGTCTCTGGTGGCGATCATCGCCCGGCCGAGCGACGAGTGGCGAATTCGCGCCGCGGCCAGAACAGCCACCGCCAGCGTTGCGACCAGAAGATAGTAATGCTGAGCCTGCCCCTCGGGGCCGATGCCCAAAATACTGATGCCCGGAATGGCGCGCAGGCCGGACGTGCCGCCCGTGACCGGCTCCCAATGCACGATGATCAGCCGGATGATTTCGCCAAAGCCGATCGTGGTCATTGCCAAGTAGTAGGTTCGCAGCCGCATCGTCGGCAGGCCAAGTGCCAGGCTCGCCACGATCACGACGATGACAGACAGAAAGGGCGTCGTGATCCAGGGTAGACCCGACTTGGTCGCGATCGCGGTGGTGTAGGCGCCGAGCCCGTAAAAAGCGGCTTGCCCGAAGTTGATCTGGCCCGCCCAGCCGGTCACGAAGTTCAGGCCCAGCACGACGATGGTGTTGAGAATGGCGATATTGAGAAGCTGGATGATGTAGCTATCCTGCGTGATCAGCGGGATAGCCAGAGCCGCAACGGTTGCCGCCAAGACCGGCCAGTGCCAGCGCTGGAGGTTCATCGTCAAACCTTCTCGCTGCTCTTTTCACCGAACAGGCCGCGGGGCCAGACGATGAGCACGGTGATCATAACGATGAAGGCATAGGCGTCACGGAAATTCGACGAGATATAGCGGGCGCCGAAGGTCTCGACGAGCCCGAGGAACAACCCGCCGATCACGGCGCCCGGCAGATTGCCGAAGCCGCCGATGACGCTGACGACAAAGCCCTTCAGGCCGAGGCTTCCTCCCATGGTTGGCTCCGCCAGAAAAATCGGCGCCACCAGAAGCCCCGCGACGCCGGACAGCGCAGCACCCAGCGCAAACGCCACTGCGATTGTCCGTTTGACAGGAATGCCAACCAGCCGCGCGGTATGCAGGTCTTGCGCGGTCGCCTGCATCAGGATTCCGAAGCGGGTCTTCGTCAGGAAGACGAATTGCAGCAGAAGGATCACGGCAAGCGTTGCGAAAATAAAAAGCTGATGCATCGAAATGACGACGCCGGCAAAGCGCAAAGGCGGCCCGCTGACCGGGGAGGGCAGCGACACTGGCAGCGGTCCCCAGATGATCAGCGCGAGATTTTCCAGAACGATGCCCATTGCAATCGTCGTGAGGATCACGAGGAAAGCAGGGCGGCCGCGCAGCGGAAAATAGACCAGCACCATGAAAACGACGCCGACCAACGCCATCGCCACCATGGTGATCGCCCACGCGGCTGCCATCGGCAGCTCGTGCGTCACCGCACAACTGATGCCGATGAACGCGCCCAGCATCAGAAGCTGGCCTTGCGCGAAATTGACGATCTGTACCGTGTTGAAGATCAGGAGCAGGCCGAGTGCGACGAGGGCATAGATGCTGCCGAGCGCAAGGCCGTTGACGATGAGTTGGCCCATTGAGGTATCAGAACCCGCTTTCCTTGATCGGGCCAATAAGCTCTGGCGTCTTTCCCTTGTTGCGGTAGACGCCGAGCGTATGTGCAAGATCTCCCAGCGCATTGGCCTGGTAGGAAATCAGCATGCCCTTCCAGTCCTTGGTAGCGGCGAGCGCGTCGCGAATGGCCGCTTTGTCGCACCCTGTCTTTTCGATGATCGATTTCAGCAAATAGACGGTGTCGTAATACGAGACGGTGAAGTTGTCGGCCGGGACTTTATATTTGTCCTGCACCCGCTTCGCCCAATCCAGGACCTTGGGATCCGTTGAAGTCTGCGGAATCATGCCGCCGATCACATAGGCGCCGTCGGCTTCCGCGGCTGTGAGATTGTTGAGCGTGGTTTGTGCCACGAGACTGGAATTGCCGATCATGGTCAGCGTGATGCCGAGATCGTTCATTTGTTTCATGACTAGCGTCACGTCGGCAGGGCGGCCGAACAAAATCACGCTGTCGGCGCCCTTGTCCTTGATCTCAAGAAGCTGTGCGCTCATGTCCTTGTCGGAGGGCGCATAGGAAGTCACCGCGACGGCGTTGGCTTTAAGTTTGGCGAGCGAGGCTTCGATGCCGCGGGACGCGCCGAGGCCATAATCGTCCGCAACCGCAATGATGCCCGGCTTGGTCTTGCCGAGCGTCTTCACCAGATATTCCGGGATAAGATCTGCCAATTGGCCATCATGCACGTGAATCCGGAACATCCACTTGCTGCCCTGCGACGTCATCTTCGCGTTGGTCGCGCCAACCAGGAACGGCGTTTCCGATTTCGTGACCACTTCGGTCTGGGCGAACACATGCGGGCTGATCATCGAACTGAAAATGACAAGCGGCTTGCCCTCGAGAATACGGTTCATCGCATTTAGTGCGTCGGTACTCGACGATCCCGTATCCTCCGTTGTCAGCGCCAGCTTCTTCCCGTTGATGCCGCCGGCCGCATTGATTTCATCAACGGCTAATTCGACGCCGCTGCGCGCCTGCGTACCGAGCAAAGCGACGTTGCCAGTCAGCGCCGTCGTCAAGCCGAGCGGTATCGGCGAGGGACAACTGGCCGCATCGGCCCGTGATGGGCGCGTGGAGGCAACGGACAGGCAGAGAGCGGTCGCGCCGACGACAGACGCCTTGAAAAATGTTGAGGTCATTACTTTCCCTGTTGGATGGTGCAGCGGGTATCCGGGGCCGTTGAATCAGCGCGCCGTTTTGCCTTTAGAACACCCCTTATGAACCTAAAATTCCCTCATCGCATGGCTTTCGGCAGGCATGGCGGCGGCCAATTGGGCGAAGCGGCGAGGTCACTCGCCTGAGGATTGTGCCGACGCCGTCCCCCGGCATGGGTAAATGCGAAGTAGGCTTCGTTTTTTAGTACAGCAACATTCGTGCCATAGGCCCTGGCGGTTCCGGTCCGGCTTCGCGGCAAATTGTCAGCTATAAGGACGATCAACAATTGCGTGTACCGTTGAGGTTTCTATGGTTGTGGCATACCGTTTGCTTTGAAGGGTCGGGTAAGCGGGCTCCTTGTCGGCGTTCCTTAGCGCCGCCGTACCGGGAGCCCAAGCATCTTAAGAATCTCGGGCATCACAAGAATCATAAGGGAGTTGCTCACATGCCGACACATCTGACACGCCGCCAAGCTCTCGTTCTGCCTGCCGGCATTGCGGCGGGAAGCCTCATCGGCCGTTCCGCTTGGGCGGCGGAGCCGGTCAAGATCGGTCTCGTGGCGGCGCTGTCCGGACCATCTGCGAAATCGGGCGAGGGGATCACCCGCGGGCTTACGATCGCGATCGATGAAATCAACGCCAAGGGCGGTGTGCTCGGTGGCCGGATGCTCGAACTCGTTCGCCGCGACGATGAATCCAATCCTGCCAAGGGCCAGACCGCGGCGCGTGAACTGATGGACAAGGAAGGAGCCGTCATCCTCTTTGGCGGCATCGACAGTCCGGTGTCGCAAGCCATCGTGCCGCTGGTGAATTCAGCCAAGGTGCCCTTCATGGGGGTGTGGGCGGCGGCGACCAACATCACGCGCAACAACGCCAATCCGAATTTCGTGTTCCGAGTGTCTGCCGTAGACGTCCTGGTCGACCGCGCCTTGATGAAATACGCCACGACGAAATTCGGCGCGAAGAAGCCGGGCCTGATGCTGGTCAATAACGGATGGGGCGAATCCAATCTTGCAGGGCTCACGGCGGCTGCGAAAGCCGCCGGAATCGAGCTCGCGGGCGCGGAGAAATTCGACGACAAGGATCCCGATATGACGCCGCAGTTGCAGCGGCTGCGGGAGGCCGACGCGGACATCATCATTCTGGTCGGCAATGCTGCTCCCGGCGCGCAGGTGATCAAGTCGTTGCAGAAGTCCGCATGGACGGTGCCGGTGGTCTCGCACTGGGGCATCTCCGGCGGGCGTTTCCCTGAGCTTGCGGGCTCTTGGGCCGGCAAGGTGCACTTCGTCCAGACCTACAGCTTCTTCGGGCCGCAGAACGACGTCGGCAAGCGTGTGCTCGCGGCGATGATGGCAAAGTATCCAGACGTCAAGGGGCCCGGCGACGTTACGCCGCCGGTCGGCGTGGCCAACGCCTATGACGCCATGCAACTGACGGCGCTCGCGATCGCGAAGGCCGGTTCGACCGAAGGTCCGAAGATGCGCGAAGGCTTTTTGGCTATCGACAGCTACCAGGGTCTGATCAAGAACTACACCAAGCCGTTCACAGACGAGAACCACGACGCGTTGAACGAAAACGACTATGTCATGGTCCGCTACAACGGGGATCAGATCGAACCCGTCACTGGATAGTGGGGACCACCGGATATGCTCGCGACCGCCCTAGTCTCGGGACTGAGCCTCGGGAGCATTTACGGCCTTATCGCGCTTGGCTTCACGCTGACCTTTGCCGTCTCCGGCACGGTGAATTTCGCGCAAGGGTCATCCGTGATGCTGGGGGCGGTGATCTGTTACGCGGTCGCGATGGGAATGCGCTGGCCGATGCTGGCAGCCATTCCGCTTGCGCTCGTCGCGTGCGCGATCTGGGGTCTCGTCGTCGAGCGCATCGCCGTCCGGCCGTTCGTGGCACGCGGCAGCAATGCGTGGCTGATGGCCACCGTCGCGCTCGGCATCGTGCTCGACAATGTCGTGATGGTGCTGTTCGGCAAGGAGCCGCGCGCGCTGCCGTCATCTTTGGCCGATGATCCCTGGGTTATCGGGCATGTCGGCATCTTTCCGCTCCAGGTGCTTGTACCTGTCGTCGGGCTGGGGCTGGCTTTTGCAGTCCATCTCGGTATGCACCGCACAAGCCTCGGCTTGAAGTTGCGCGCCGCGGTGGAGAACCCGGACGCTGCGCGGCTGATGAGCATCGATGTGACGCGTCTCATTGCGCTCACTTATGCGGCCGCCGCGATGCTTGCGGGGATCGGCGGCATCTTGATCGCGCCGCTCTATAACGTCGCCTACGATATGGGGACGCTGTTCGGCATCAAGGCTTTTGCCGTGGCGATCCTCGGCGGCCTGACCAATCCCTGGGGTGTTGTGATTGCCGGGCTTGCCTACGGTCTGGTGGAAGCCTGCGCCACAACCTGGCTTGGTTCGGGCAGCACCCAGATCGTGACATTCTCCGTGGTGATCGCAGCTTTGGTGCTGGCGCCGTCTGGACTGTTCGGCGGGCGGGCCAAGGTGCGGGTATGAGAACAGCCTTGATCGTCATTGCCGCGGTGCTGGCCAGCATCGCGACTGCTGCGGCCTGTCTGCTGGCGCCCGGCTATTATGCCTATCTGCTTGGGACGCTTGCGACGACCGCGCTCGCGGGCATTGGCCTTAACGTGCTGTTGGGTCTTGCCGGCGAAGTATCGCTCGGTCAGGGAGGGTTTCTGGCGCTCGGCGCCTATGGGGTTGGCATTCTCACCACCAAGGCGGGGCTGAATTTCTGGGAAGCGCTGCCGCTCGCGGTCCTCGTGGTGGCGGTGATATCGGCGATCCTTTCGGTCCCGGCGCTTCGTGTCACCGGTCCCTATCTCGCCATGGTGACCATCGCATTCGGGTTTATCGTCGAATCCGTCTCGATCGAATGGCGCGATCTGACCGGTGGCTCCAGCGGACTTGCCGGAATTCCACCGCCGTTCGGTACCGGCGGCACAGCATTGTTGGCGTGCAGCTTCTGCCTGATTGCGCTTGTGCTGTTTTATTATCTCGCGCGCAGCCCCATTGGCCTCGCGATGCAGGCCTTTGCCTCGGCTCCATCAGCGGCGCGCGGCGTCGGGATCAGCCCGGTGCCGGTACGCACGGCCGCCTTCGTACTGGCCGCAGCAGCGGCGGGCCTCGCCGGAGGCTTGCAGGCCGCGCTGACCGGCTTCATCGCGCCAAGTTCGTTCCCGTTTTCGCAATCGATCCTGTTTCTGCTGGTGGTGGTCGTCGGCGGCGCCGGCCGAACCCTTGGGCCGTTGATCGGATCGGCCGTGGTCGTGTTCCTGCCGGAGGTGCTGGCGGGTCTCGCCGAATATCGCCTTCTGGTGTTCGGCGCGGGCCTTCTAATCGTTCTATGGGCCGCGCCGGGTGGAATCGCGGGCGCGCTTGCGCGCCTTGTGACATCGAAAAAATCTCCGGTCGAATTAAAGCCTGATCTCGATCTGGCGCTGGCCCATATCACCGGCGCCCGTGGCAGCCTGACTGCTGAAGGTGTTCGTGTTGCTTTCGGCGGCGTTGTCGCGGTCGCGGGCGTCGACATGATCGCTTCGCCCGGCCGCATCACCAGCGTGATCGGTCCCAACGGTGCGGGCAAGACCACGCTGCTCAATCTCATGAGCGGATTTCAGCGCCCGGATGCCGGAACCGTGCGGGTCGGAAAGCAGGACATAACCGGCCTTGCGGCCTATGAGGTTACGCGCGCTGGTCTCGCTCGAACCTTTCAGACCGCGCAGCCTTTTGCGAGCCTGAGCGTGCTTGATAATGTTCGCCTGGGCCTGCTGCGTGGCGGCTGGCGCGGCGAAGCGTCAGTGGATTTGGCGCGTGCGTTGCTGGCGCTCGTTGGCTTTACCGGAACTGACACACGATTGGCCGCCACGCTGCCGCACGTCGACCGCCGGCTGGTGGAGATTGCGAGGGCGCTCGCGACCGCACCCGCGGTGTTGCTGCTGGACGAACCGGCGGCCGGCCTCAGCGATGCCGACACGGCCAAACTCGGTAACCTTCTTCAGCGCCTGGCGCGGGCCGGCCTCGCCATCGTGCTGGTCGAGCACGACATGTCGCTGGTGATGTCGATTTCCGACGAGATCGTGGTGCTGGACGCCGGACGCCGCATTGCAGCCGGGACGCCAGCCGTTGTGCGCAACGATCCAGCTGTCAAGGCGGCCTACCTCGGCGCCACGATGTCGGCTGGATCGGCCGCGGCGCGCACCGCCGGCGCGCCGCTGCTCGAAGTCGAGGGCTTGAGCGCCGGCTACGGCGCGCTCGGCGTGCTCGACCATGTCAGCCTCAAGGTCGGGCGCGGCGAGGTGATCGCGCTGTTCGGCCCGAATGGCGCGGGCAAATCGACCCTGATGAAAGCGCTCAGCGGCTTGATCCGGCCCGTGAGCGGAAGCATCAAACTGGCGGGTCAGGACCTGACGTCGCTTTCGGCGCCGCAGGTTTCGCGATCTGGCCTGATCCTGGTGCCGGAGGGACGGCAAGTGTTCCCGCAGCTGACGGTTGCGGAAAATCTTCGTCTCGGCGCCACGCGCCGCAACGACTTTTCCGAAACCGAAATCGAAGACATGCTCGAGCGCTTTCCGCGTCTGCGCCCGCGTCTGCATACCGCGGCAGGCCTGCTTTCGGGCGGCGAGCAGCAGATGCTTGCGGTGGCGCGCGGGCTGTTGGCCCGGCCCGAAGTGCTCTTGCTCGACGAGCCGTCGCTCGGTCTCGCGCCTGCGGTCGTCACTGAGCTGTTCGAGCAGTTTACACGGCTGCGAGATGAAGGCATGACCTTGCTGATCGTGGACCAGATGGCAGATTATGCGCTTGCGATCGCGGACCGCGGCTACGTGCTCGGCGGTGGCCGTGTGGTGGCGCAAGGAAGTCCGGCGGAACTGCGTGGCGCCATGCTCGACGACGCCTATCTTGGTTCTGCTTCGTGAAGGTGATGAATTGATGGATCTCATTGTCCGGGACGCGCGCATCCTGCGCGACGGCGAACTCGTCAACACCGATATTGCCGTCGAGGGCGGAAGCATCGCAGCCATTGCGCCTGCGTTGGCGGCAGATGGTCCCGAACTGAAGGCGGAAGGTTGCCTCGTCGTTCCCGGCCTGATCGAAACGCATATTCATCTCGACAAGACCTGCATCCTCGATCGCTGCCGTCTAGAAGAGGGCACCGTCGCGGAAGCCGTTCGCGAAACCGCCGCTGCCAAGCGCGGCTTCACCGTCGAGGATGTCTATGCGCGAGGCAGAAAGACGCTGGAACGTTGTATCTCGCATGGCACGATGCGGATGCGGACCCATGTCGAACTCGATCCCGGCATTGGACTGATCGGGCTCGAGGCGGTCGAGCACCTCGCGCGCGATTACGCCTGGGCAATAGATGTCGAACTATGCGTGTTTCCGCAGGAAGGGATGACCAACTACCCCGGCACTGAGGAGTTGCTGATTGAGGGATTACGCCGCGGCGCACGCGCGATCGGCGCGGTGCCGTATTTCGACACCGACCCTCGCGCCCAGATCGATCGCGTCTTTGCGATCGCGCGTGACTTCGATGCCGAGATCGACATGCACCTCGATCTCGCCGAGACCACGCAGAACATGCAGATCGAATATGTCTGCCGCAAAACCGAGGAATTCGGCCGTGGCGGAAGGGTCGCGGTCGGCCACGTCACCCAGATGTCACTGCTGCCGCCCGAGCGTTTTGGCGAAATCGCCACGCGCCTCGCGAACGCCGGCGTTGCCGTGACAATCCTGCCCTCGACCGACCTGCATCTGATGGGCCGCAGCCACGACCATGCGGTGCCGCGCGGCGTGGTGCCGGCCGAACCCCTGCGCAAGGCGGGCGTGACCTGCTCGATCTCGACCAACAATGTCCTCAATCCATTTACGCCCTATGGCGACGGCTCCCTGATCCGGATGGCGAACCTCTATGCCAATGTCTGTCACGTCTCGCGCCCGGCCGACCTCGCAGGCTGCCTCGACATGATCACGGGCTCCGCGGCGCGGCTGATGCGGCTCAACGATTACGGCATCAAGGTTGGCGCGCCGGCCGATCTCGTCTGTATCGATGCGGCCAATCCCACTGACGCGGTCGCGACGCTGGCGCAACCGCTATGGGGCTTCAAGCGTGGTCGCAGGTCATTCACGCGGCCGCGCGTCGAACTTCACCGGCACTAAGACAAGAGAACTACTCCGCAGCCTTGTTGGTCTTGGCGCCGAACATCCGGCTCGGTGCGGCAAAACCACAGGAGGTGCCGTCGGTGATCTTGACCTGATCTTCCCACGGCAAACGATAGGTGCCGGCGACCATGTCTTGCATGAAGGTGTAGGGGCAATCCATTGCGCCGCCCTTCACTGCGACATAACCGCGGTGCCAGAGCTGATAGATGTTGTTCTCGACGCCCCAGTTGATCCGGGCTTCCCGCACGAGATCGGGACGAACTTCCGCGGTGATGATCTCGTCGACGCGGCCGGTCGTGCCATGCGCAAGGATAGAGCCGTCGAAGTTCACGATCATGCCTTCGCCCATGGAATCGAATGAACCGTCGGAGCCGCACATGCAGACGTTCGCGGTCACCATCAGGTTCTGGAACGAATTGGCCTGATTGGTGAAGCGCCAGCTCTCGCGGATCGGGGCCGTGTAACCCGCCGTGCGGATCATGATTTCGGCGCCCTTATAGGCGCATTCCCGCGCCATTTCCGGGAACATGCCGTCATGGCAGATGATCAGCGCGATCTTGGCACCCTTCGGTCCGTCGATGACGGGAATGCCGACGTCGCCGGGCTCCCACGGCTCGACCGGAATCCAGGGGTGGAACTTGCGATAGTAGAGCTTGATCTCGCCCTGATCGTCGATGATCAGCCCGGAATTATAAGGGTTGCCGTCGGGGTTATACTCCATGATCGAGAAGCAACCCCAGATGTTGTTGTCGATACAGGCCTTCTTGAAGGCTGCGACCTCCGGGCCATCGAGCCGGCACATGATCGCGGGATTGGTGTCCATCGACAGGCCGTGCAGCGAATATTCCGGGAACACCACCAGGTCCATGGTGCCGAGATTGCGGCGCGCCTTGCCGACCATATAGACGATCCGCTCGGTCTGCTTGGCGAGGTCGGCCTTGGTTACGACCACAGGCAGCTGAAGCTGCACCAGCCCGATCACAACGCCGTTGGGTGATTTGTTAAGTCCGCCGAGCCCGTTCATGTGTTCCTCCGTCGCAAGAGAACCGCATCCCTGTTGGGGCCAAGAAAACCCGATTTTTGCGGGCAGCAAAAGATCATATTTCAGGCGATCGGGGACCGCTTGAGGGCAAGGAGCCAACAGGCTAGGGCTATTGAGGAATCAACGAGGGTGCCTGTCGGCGCCCCCATTAAAAGAGAAGCCGGCAAATGGCAGATGTAACCCTCCGGGTCGCGATTGCGGGGCTGGGGCCGATCGGGAAAAAAGTCGCCGAGGCGCTGGATCAGGGCATCGACGGGCTGCGGCTTGCCGCGGTGTCGGCGCAGAACCCGGAAAAGCACCATAACTGGCTCGGCACCCTCAAAACGCCTCCGGCGATCCTGCCGATCGAGAAGCTTTCCGATGTCGCTGACATCGCCATCGAATGCGCGCCAGCAAAACTGTTGCGATCGATCGTCGCGCCTTTCGTGGAAAAGGGAAAGACCGCGATCGTGCTCAGCGCCGGCGCGCTGCTCGATAATGAAGACCTGATCGATCTGGCGCGGCAGAACGGCGGACAGATCGTGGTGCCGACCGGCGCGCTGATCGGCCTGGACGCGGTGACGGCGGCTGCCGTCGGCGAGATTCATTCGGTGCGGATGGTGACGCGCAAGCCCGTCAATGGTCTCGCCGGCGCGCCGTTTCTGGTCGAGAACAACATCGACATTGAGACGATCAAGGAGCCGCTGAAGATTTTCGACGGCACGGCGCGGGAGGCTGCCAAGGGCTTTCCCGCCAATCTGAACGTCGCGGTGGCGCTGTCGCTCGCCGGCATCGGCCCTGACCGGACCCGGCTCGAGATCTGGGCCGATCCGGCACTGACGCGAAACGTGCATCGCGTCGAAGTCGATTCCGACTCGGCGCGGTTTTCGATGTCGATCGAGAATATTCCTTCCGAGAATCCAAAGACCGGGCGCATCACGGCGCTGTCGGTGATTGCGCTGTTGCGAAAGCAACGGGCGGCGCTGCGGGTTGGGACTTGATTTACTTCGTGCCGTAAGCGCGGTCGCCGGCATCGCCAAGTCCCGGCAGGATGAAGCCGTTGTCGTCCAGCCCTTCGTCGATGGCGGCGAGCCAGATCGGCACGTCCGGGTGAATGCCGCGCATCCGCTCGACGCCTTCGGGTGCTGCAATCAGGCACACCAGGCGAATGTCATTCGCGCCGCGCTCCTTCAGGCGATCGACCGCCGCGACCGCGGTGTTGGCGGTCGCAAGCACCGGCGAGATCACGATCACCTGCCGCTCATGCAGGTCGCTCGGCGCCTTGAAGTAGTATTCGACAGCGGTAAACGTCTCGGGTTCTCGATAAAGCCCGATATGGGCGACGCGGGCGTTCGGAACGAGATCGAGCATGCCTTCGGCGAAGGTCATCCCGGCGCGCAGCACCGGCGCGAAGACCAGCTTCTTGCCGGCGATCTGTGGCGACTTCATTTGGGCGAGTGGCGTTTCGATATCCACATCGGCCAGCGGCAAGTCGCGGGTGACCTCGTAGCACAGGAGCATCCCGATTTCCTTGAGGAGTTCGCGAAACGATTTGGTCGAAGCTTCCTTTTCGCGCAGCAGCGTCAGCTTGTGCTGAACCAGCGGGTGACTAACGATCGTGACGCCGTCCATGTTGCTGCCTCATATTTCGAAAAATCTAGAACACCGTGCCGTCGCTGATAACCTTGACGGGTGGTGAAGCGTCCGCGCGGCGTTCGCGCGCCAGCCGCCGCCCCGTTGCCCATGAACCGCCCTCGAGAACCTTGGCGAGCGGCAACGACACCGCGTCAAGCCCGAGCCGCTTTCTCACGCCGTCGGCGAGGCGGTCGAGCAGCGCGACCGTTAATGCCCGCCATTCCACCACCAGCAGCGAGGATACCTCGTGTTCGCGCTGCGCATCGGCCGCGTCGCGAAATGTGAGCACGCCGGAATCGACGAACAATCCGCCGTTGCGATATTCCGCGAGGCCCGTGAGACCGTCGATGTCGATGACTTCCATGCCTGCCGTTTGCAGCGGCTCGATCAGGGAGTAGGCGAGCCACTGCGACAGCTTGTGCAGCGGCACGAGGCCGGAGGTCGCGTCGTCAGTGGTCAGCGCGGGATGTCTCCAGCAATCGCCGAGCGCGATCCCGCCGAGCGTCAACCGCGACGGCCAGATCGGCCCAAGCTGTTGCAACAGTTCGGAGAGAATAACAGGAGCGGGCAGGCGGCCGTTTTCGGCGCGCGCCGCCAATTGATCGAACAATCCGCCCGGTCGCGGCGTGTCGTGCCGGCCAAAAACGTCCGGCTTTGAGGCGACGAGCTTGCCGAGGTTGCGCAGGAGGTCAACACGACCCTCAAGTCCGACAAGTGGATTGGTGTTGGAGACTTGCAGGCCGCGCGCGACGTCCGCCGCCGAAAGGTTGGCGAGAGCCTTGCCATCGGCGCGCAACGGATCGCGCGGGTCGGCCGAGAAGACACCGCTTTCGAACATCGCGAGGCTCGCTAACCCCAAACCTTCCGAACGGCCGATGGCGGCACCGGTTTTCGGATCACGATAGCGCCAGGTGGGACCCGCACCGGCATCGAGGAAGACCGAGACGATGGCAAGGTCGAATTCCGCCCGCGCCCGCGCGGCGGGATCGGGCCATTGCGTCCGACCTGTGATAGCGGCCCAGCGGTTGTCGTTATCTAGAACGAAATGCCGCCAGCGCGAGTGAAACGGCACATCAAGCTTGGGATAGGCGTCGCGCGTGGTTTGCAGCACCAGATCGACGACGCTGTCCATCTTCTCGGGATGGATCCGGAAATTCGGGAGCTTGTCGTCCAGCGCCAGCGCCAGCATGCGATGGGCGCGTTCGCGCACGGCTGTGGCGCTCAACAATTCAAGCGCGCCCGACTTCGCTTCAGTATTTCTGGCTTCAGTATTTTTCAAGCGGGCGGCCGACCGAATTGAGGAGTTCGTCCGGCGGTGGCGGCTCCGGACTGTAATAGCCCGCGGCCTTTTTCGCGGCGATCTCCACATGCGCATCGAGCGGGACCAATTCGTCCGGAATCGGAACGCGTTCGACAATCTCGATGCCCTGGCTGGTCAGTGCATCGTGTTTCATGTCGCTCATGGATACGAAACGGTCGATGCGCTTGAGGCCGAGCCAGTGGACTACGTCCGGCATCAATTGCTGGAAGCGTGCGTCCTGCACGCCCGCCACGCATTCGGTGCGCTCGAAATATTGCGCCGCCGCGTCGCCGCCTTCCTGACGCTTGCGCGCGTTGTAGACCAGGAATTTCGTGACCTCGCCCAGCGCGCGGCCTTCCTTGCGGTTGTAGATGATGATGCCGAGCCCGCCTTCTTGCCCGGCGCGCGCGCATTCCTCGATGCCGTGAATCAAGTAGGGCCGGCAGGTGCAGATGTCGGAACCGAACACGTCGGAACCGTTGCACTCGTCGTGCACGCGGCAGGTGATCTTGGTGCGGTGGTCCGGCAGTTTGGTGACGTCGCCGAACAGATAGGCCGTCGTTCCGCCGATCGGCGGCAGGAAGACCTGCAAGTCCGGCCGCGTCACCAGTTCCGGAAACATGCCGGCGGTCTGTTCGAACAACTGGCGGCGCAAATTGTTTTCGGTGGTCGCGAACCGCTGCGCGAGGCCCGGCAGGTACCACACCGGGTCTATCGCGATCTTGACCACGGAAACGCTGCCATTCTTGTGCACGAATTCGCCGTCGTGCTTCAGCCGTCCGGCATCGATCGCCGATTTGAGTTCCGGCAAATCGAGGCGGGCGCGGGTGATCGCGATGCTCGGCCTGATATCGATGCCCTCTGCGATTTCGCTGGCGAAGTTTTCCGCCACCAGATGACCCCAGGGATCGAGCGAGACGATGCGCTGCGGATCGGTCCATTGCGGGAAGGGGCCGATGGTTTCGGCAGGAAACGTGTTGGTGAGATCGGGGCGCCGGATCGGGTCGAGCGCGCCCGAGGAGACCGCCAGCGCGCGATAGACCGAATAGGAGCCGCCATGGGAGCCGATGACGTTGCGATCCTGCGGGCGGGAGACCGTGCCGATGACCGGCCCGCGTTCGCGCGCGCTGGCCGCGCCCCATTGGATCGGGAAGTTGAGTTTGCCTCCCGGCGCCGGATGCGAGGTGATCCGGATATGGTCAACCCGGTTGGAACGAGTCATCGCGGCCTATCCTTCAGACTGAGATTCCTGTTTGATTCTTGGGCTTTATGCCCTCGCGCGTTTCGGCCTTAAGCTGTGGCCCCAAATGGCGACGGCCCGCCTGAACAGACGGGCCTCGTCACCGACACCAAAATTACAGTACGATCGTAACCGAATGGTGAAATATAGCGATATCCCTGCCGAATACAACGGCAGTTAAATACCTATATTTACTCATAAATTCTGGATTTGGGCGATCGGACGCCATGGTGCGCCGCAAGCGCGGGGCTGCATTATTGCACCGGTTGCGCCGCGCCATCCTTCGGTTGCAGGGAAGATAGCTGTCCGGTCGGCGTCCAGCCGCCGCCAAGCGCCTGAAACAGGCTAGAGGCCGCGAGAAGTTTGTTCAATCGCACTTGCACAAGGGTGTTTTCATTGGTCAGGAGCGTTTGCTCGGCTTGCAGCAGTGTGACGACGTTGACCGTACCGCCGGTCAATTGAAGTCTGACCAACCTGAGGGCCTCTGCTGAGGCGGCGACCGCCTCAATCTGCAGACGTTCCTGCCGGACTGTTTGCGAAAGGGCGACGAGGGCTTTCTCGACGTCCGAGAACGCCGAAAGCACCGACTTGCGATAGGCTTGCAGGTTCTGCAACTGCACGCCTTTGGCCTGCTTCAACTGGCTCTCCAGCAAAAAGCCGTCGAACAAAGGCTGCGTCAGTCCCGCCGACAGGGTGTAGAACCAGGCGCCCGGCCCGAACAGCGAGGCCAGTGCTGCGCTTTCAAGGCCGGCCTGCGTGGTCAACTGGATCTGCGGGAAAAACGCGGCTCGCGCCGATTCGACGCTGAAGTTGGAGGACGCCAACTGCGCTTCGGCCTGACGGACATCTGGCCTTTGATTGAGCAGTTCCGATGGCATACCTGGCGTCACGCGCGGAACGGCTATTTGCGTCAGCGTTCCGCCCGTTACCCTGAAGTTTGCCGGCGCACGTCCAACCAGCACGGCAAGCGCGGCCATATTCTGCCGCAGCGTGACCTCGAGCGGAGGAATCGCGGCGCGCTCGGTCGCAACCAGCGTCTCCTGCTGCGACACGTCGATTTGCGACGCGGTGCCACCCTTGAATTGCGTTTTGATCGTTACGAGAATTTCCTCGGCCGCGGTCAGGTTACGCCGCGCCACGCGCAGTCCATCCTGCGCGGCGAGAACCTGGAAATAGGTGTTGGCGACGGTAACGATCGTCGTGAGCGTGACGACTTCGCGGTTGTAGCGCGATGCGGTCGCGGTCTCTTCGGCGGCGTGGAGCGTGGCGCGGTTCTTGCCCCAGAAATCGACCATGTAACTCGCGGTGAGCCCGAGGCTATATTGCGAGAATCTTGCTCCGCCCAATCCGCCACCGCCAGCCGTATTGGAGGAGGTCTGGCTCTGCTCGGCGCTGCCGTTTCCGGTGAGAGACGGAAACAGCGGAGCCCCGGCTTCGCCAACTTGGGCGTCGGCCTGGGCGATCTGGGCAATGGCAACCGCGATGTCGAGATTGTAGA
Organism: uncultured Alphaproteobacteria bacterium; assembly: GCA_963752265.1. Taxonomy (GTDB): domain Bacteria; phylum Pseudomonadota; class Alphaproteobacteria; order Rhizobiales; family Xanthobacteraceae; genus Bradyrhizobium. The sequence continues at coordinate 14,615 of CAVVZW010000210.1, read as the reverse complement.
TCTGGGCGGCATCCATCAGCGAGGTCAGTTCGCTGGACCTGAAACCGCGCCACCAGTCGACCGCCGGAATATGGGCGTCGGGCGCATTGCGGCCGCCCTCGCGATACGCCGCCGGCACATCGAGATTGAGATCGGGGCGCTCGGTTCCAAGAATGCAACCGGACAGAGCGGGAGCCAGTAGCAAACTGGAAAAGGCAAACGCCGCCTTCCTGAGGCTGCGTGAGGTCCGTACTGAAACTTGACCGGTCATCGGATTGCCAACATCTACTCGCCGGGTTGCAGCCTGGTCTCGGGCGCGAGCGGTGCTGCGCCACCCCTGAGACGTTGGCCCCATAGCCGAAACCGGTCCATATACAGGTAGATCACAGGCGTTGAATAGAGCGTCAGCACCTGACTGAGGATCAGTCCCCCGACAATTGCGATACCGAGTGGTTGCCGGAGTTCACCGCCGTCGCCCATGCCGATGGCAAGCGGCAGGGCGCCGAGCAGGGCGGCCATCGTCGTCATCATGATCGGCCGGAAGCGGAGCAGGCACGCCTCATAAATCGCATCGACCGCGCTCATGCCTCGCTTGCGCTCGGCCTCAAGTGCGAAATCGATCATCATGATCGCATTCTTCTTCACAATTCCGATCAGGAGGATGACGCCGATCAGAGCCATGATGGTGAAATCGGTATGGAACGCCTTCAGCGCCAATAGCGCGCCGACCCCTGCCGATGGCAGCGTCGACAGGATCGTCAGCGGATGAATGTAGCTTTCATAGAGCACGCCAAGCACAATGTAGATCACGATCAGTGCGGCGAGGACGAGAAAAGGCTGGTTCTGCAGCGAGTCCTGAAAAGCCTTCGCCGTTCCCTGAAACGTGCCGCGGATGGTCGCGGGCACACCGACCCGGTTCATGGCGGCCGCGACTGAGTCGACAGCAGAACTGAGCGAGCCACCTTCCGGCAGGTTAAAGGAGATCGTGTTTGCGACCAGGAGGCCCTGGTGGTTCACCGCCAGCGGCGTCGCGCCTTGGGTGAAATGCGCGACCGCCGACAGCGGAATCATTGTCTCCTGTGCGGTAGCAACCGCCGAACCGGTGGAAGCGGCCGTCTTGCCGGTGGCGCCGATCGAATTGTTCGCGAGGTTTCGGGCAGCCTGGGCGTTGGCGGAGTTGGCTGATGCCGCTGTCCCAACGACAACGGTGCCCGCGACCGCATTGGTTGACTGCGATCCTCCGACGGAAGCGCCTGACGTAGAAATCCAGACGTCTTTCAGCGTTTCCGGATTTTGCCAGTATTGCGGCGCGACTTCCATGATCACGTGATACTGGTTCTTCGCGACGTAAATGGTCGATACCTGCCGCTGGCCAAAGGCATCATAAAGGGTGTTGTCGACCTGGCTGACGGTGATCCCCAACTGGGCGACGGCGTCGCGATCGATCACCAGATCGGATTCGAGCCCCTTGTTCTGCTGATCGCTATTGACGTCCGTCAGGTTATGGTCGGCTTGCAGAGCAGCGGCGATCTTCGGCGTCCATTCGTTGAGTTCCTCAAACGTAGGTCCCTGAAGCGTAAATTGATACTGCGCGTTGCTGGCGCGGCCGCCGATGCGAATATCCTGCACGGCCTGTAGAATCAGCGTCGCGCCCGGGATCACGGCCATTTTTTGCCGCAGCCGCGCGATCACGCGGTCTGCCGAAATGCGCTCGCCGAGCGGCTTCAAGGAGACGAAAACGAAGCCGGCGTTAGTCTGGCCGTTGCCGGTAAACCCAACCGCGGTTTCGACCGCGTCGTCATTTTTGATGATGTTGATGTACTGCGTCAGCTTGCTCTGCATCAACTGGAACGAGATGCTCTGGTCCGCCTGGATCGAACCGACCAGCCGGCCGGTGTCTTGCTGCGGGAAGAAGCCTTTCGGGATCACGTAGTAGAGCCAGCCGTTGAGGCCGAGCACCACGACCAGCGTCAGTACTGTGAAGGCGGGGTGCTGAAGAGCGACGACCAATGTCCGGCGGTACAGGGCGAGCATGGCGTCGAAAAAGCTTTCGCTCATGCGGTAAAGCCGTCCATGTCCCCGGCCGGTGTCGCCGCGCAGCAGCACCGCGCACATCATCGGGGTGGTGGCCAGCGAGATCGCGAGCGAGATCATGATGGAGATCGAGATGACCATCGCAAATTCGCGGAACAGGCGGCCGATGATGCCGCCCATCATGAGGATCGGGATGAAGACCGCGATCAGCGAGATGCTCATCGACAACACGGTAAACCCGACTTCACTGGCTCCCTTGAAGGATGCCTCCAGCGGAGACATGCCGTCTTCGATATGGCGGGTGATGTTTTCGAGAACGACGATGGCGTCATCGACCACAAAGCCCGTCGCTACCGTCAACGCCATCAGCGAGAGATTGTCGAGGCTGTAGCCACACAGATACATCGCGCCGAAGGTCGCGATCAGCGAGACCGATACCGCAACGACCGGCACCAGCGTCGCGCGCAAGCTGCGCAGGAAGGCGAACACCACCACGATCACCAGCAGCACCGCAAGAACAAGGGTACGCTCGACGTCGCGCAGGGAGGTGCGGATGGTGACTGAGCGGTCGACGGCGATGCCGATGTCGATGGCCGGCGAAACCGAAGCCCGGAGCAGCGGCATCATCCCCTTCACGAGGTCGACGGTGGAGATGATATTGGCGCCCGGCTGCCGGTAGAGAATGAGCAGCACCGCCGGCTTGCCGTTGGCGAGCCCGGCATTGCGGAGATTTTCGACCGAGTACGTCACCTCGCCGACATCAGACAGGCGGACCGGCGCGCCGTTGCGGTAGGCAACGATCAGGCCTTTGTAGGCGTCGGCCGTGTTGGCCTGGTCATTGGCATAGATCTGATAGCGCTGGTCGCCGACGTCGATCCCGCCTTTCGGGCTGTGGGCGTTGGCGCTGGAGAGCGCCGCCCGCACGTCCTCGAGGCCGACGCCATATTTGTAAAGTGCCTGCGGAACGAGTTCGGCCCGCACCGCCGGCAGCGAGCTGCCGCCGACGACCACTTCGCCAATGCCGTCGACCTGCGACAGCTTCTGCGCCAGCACAGACGATCCTGCGTCATAAAGATCGCCCCGGGTCAGGGTGTCGGAGGTTAGCGCCAAGATCAGGATCGGCGCGTCGGCCGGATTGACCTTGCGATAGGTCGGGTTGCTTCGCAGGCTGGTTGGCAGGTCGGCGCGCGCCGCGTTGATCGCGGCCTGCACGTCGCGCGCGGCGCCGTTGATGTCGCGGTTGAGGCCGAATTGAAGGGTGATACGCACCGCGCCCACCGTGCTCGACGACGTCATCTCGGTGACATCGGCAATCTGGCCGAGGTGCTTTTCGAGCGGGCTTGCAACGGTAGTGGCGACGTCCTGCGGACTAGCCCCCGGCAGTGTGGCCTGAACGGAAATGGTCGGAAAGTCCACCTGGGGCAGCGGTGAAACCGGCAATTTGAAGAACGCCACCGCGCCGGCTGCCGCAAGACCAAAGGTGAGTAGCGTCGTTCCGATCGGCCGCCGAATGAAGGGCGTTGAGGGACCCATGATGCGCCCTCATTCCGCCGGTTGGGCGGCTTCGTCTGGACGTCCGGAAAACCGGATCGCCAGGCGGTCGAACCAGAGATAGATCACCGGCGTCGTGAACAGCGTCAGCAACTGGCTGAGCAGAAGACCGCCGACGATCGAGATGCCGAGCGGATGGCGCAGTTCGGAACCTGCACCGGTGCCGAGCATCAGCGGCAATGCACCGAGGACGGCGGCCATGGTGGTCATCAAAATCGGGCGGAAGCGCAGCAGGCAGGCCTGATAGATCGCGTCCCGAGGCGACTTACCCTGATGGCGTTCGGCGTCGAGCGCGAAGTCGATCATCATGATCGCATTCTTCTTCACGATACCGATGAGCAGAATGATGCCGATGATGGCGACGATGGTGAGGTCGTCGCCGGCCATCATCAGCGCCAGCAGTGCGCCGATTCCGGCCGACGGCAGCGTCGACAGAATTGTCACTGGGTGAATGAAGCTCTCATAGAGAACGCCAAGCACGATGTAGACCGTGATGATCGCCGCCAAAATCAGGAAAAGCTGATTGGAAAGCGACGATTGGAACGCGAGGGCTGCACCCTGGAAGCTGGTGATGACGCCCGCCGGCAGGCCCATATCGATCTCGGTCTGCTTGATCGCGTTCACCGCTTCGCCGAGCGAAGCGCCCGGAGCGAGATTGAAGGACACCGTGGCTGAAGGGAATTGCCCGAGATGCGATACCTGCAAGGGCGCGGTTTCCTGCCGGAATTTGGCGAGGGTGGCCAGCGGCACGGGGGTGCTTCCAACCGAGGAGGGAAGGTAGATGTCCGAGAGCGATTGCAGGGAGGTTTGCAGATGCGGATCGGCCTCGAGGATGACGCGGTACTGGTTGGAATTGGTGAAGATCGTGGAAACGATGCGCTGGCCGTAGGAGTTGTAGAGCGCGTTGTCGACGGTTGCCGGTGTGATGCCGAAGCGGGCGGCCTGGTCGCGGTCGATCTCCACAAAGACCGAGAGTCCCTGATCGGAAATGTCGCTAGCGACATCGCCGAGCTGCGGGAGCTGCCTCAGTTTGTCGATCAGCTTGGGGGTCCATTCCGAAAGCTGGTCGGCGGCGGCGTCCTGCAAGATGAACTGGTATTGCGTCTTGCTGACCGTTCCCTCGATCGTCAGGTCCTGGACCGGCTGCATATATAGTGTGATGCCGGCGAGAGAAGCGGTCGCGTTCTGAATACGCCGCATCACGGTCGAAACGTCGGATTTGCGCTCGTTGTACGGCTTGAGGTTGATCAGGATTTGTCCGCTATTGAGGGTGTTGTTGGTTCCATCCACCCCGATAAAGGACGAAAGGCTGACGACATCAGGGTCTTTCAAAATGACGGAAGCAAGTTGCTGCTGGCGCTCGGCCATCGCCGCATAGGATACCGACTGCGGGGCTTCGGAAATCGCCTGGATCACGCCGGTGTCCTGAAGCGGAAAGAAACCTTTCGGGATCAAGACGTAGAGCACCGCCGTCAAAACGAAGGTGGCGAGCGCGACCATCAGGGTAAGTGTTTGACGGTCCAGCACCCAGGTCAGGGCATGACCGTACATCTCGATGATCCAGTCGAAGGCCTCGCGGCTACGGCGCTGGAAAGCATTTTCCTGGTCGTGGGCTTCGGGTTTAAGCAGCTTGGCGCAGGCCATCGGCACCAGCGTCAGCGAAACCACGGCCGAAATCAGGATCGTGACCGAAAGCGTGATCGCGAATTCGCGGAACAGGCGGCCGACCACGTCGCCCATGAACAACAATGGGATCAACACCGCAATCAGCGAGATCGTCAGCGAAATGATGGTAAAGCCGATCTGCTCGGAGCCCTTGAGCGCGGCCTGCAACGGCGTGTCGCCTTCCTCGAGATATCGGGAAATATTCTCGACCACGACGATGGCGTCGTCGACCACAAAGCCGGTCGCAATCGTCAGTGCCATCAGGGACAGATTGTTCAGGCTGAAGCCGAGCAGGTACATGGCGCCAAGCGTGCCGACCAGCGATAGCGGAACCGACAGGCTCGGGATCAGCGTTGCGCGTACGTTGCGCAGGAATACGAAGATCACCAGCACCACGAGGATCACGGCGAGCGTCAGTTCGAACTCGACGTCGTCAACGGAGGCGCGGATGGTGACGGTGCGGTCGGTCAGGATGTCGAGGTCGATCGCTGCCGGCAGCGAGGCCTTCAACTGCGGCAGCAGCGCCTTGATGCCATCGACCACGGCAATGACGTTGGCGCCCGGTTGGCGCTGGATGTTGAGGATGATGGCCGGCGTCTCGTTCATCCAGGCGCCGAGCTTGTCGTTCTGCGTGCCGTCGATGACATTGCCGACATCGCTGAGGCGGACCGGTGAGCCGTTCTTGTAGGCGACAATCAGCGTCTTGTAGTCGGCCGCATTCCTGATCTGGTCGTTGGCGTTGATGGTGTAGGAGCGCATCGGGCCGTCGAAATTGCCCTTCGGCGTATTGATATTGGCGTTGCCGAGCGTGGTGCGCAGGTCGTCGATGTTGAGGCCGTAGGCGGCGAGCTTTCGGATGTCGGCCTGGATGCGCACCGCTGGCCGCTGGCCACCGCTGATGCTGACGAGACCAACGCCGGGAAGCTGCGAGATTTTCTGTGCCAGCCGGGTGTCGACGAAATCCTCGACCTCCGTCAGTTTCATGGTCTTCGAGGTCAAGCCAAGTGTCAGGATCGGCGCGTCGGCCGGGTTGACCTTGGCGTAGATCGGTGGCGCCGGCAGGTCGGCCGGAAGCAGATTGCCTGCCGCATTGATGGCGGCCTGCACTTCCTGTTCGGCGACGTCCAGAGAGATGGTCAATCCGAACTGCAAGGTGATGACGGAGGCGCCGGCCGAGCTGATCGAGCTCATCTGGTTGAGATTCGGCATCTGTCCGAACTGCACCTCCAGAGGCGCGGTGACGGACGAGGTCATCACATCCGGGCTGGCGCCGGGATAAAACGTCTGGACCTGAATGGTCGGATAATCGACCTCAGGCAGTGCTGCGACCGGCAGGAAGCGGAACGCCAGCGCGCCGGACAGCATGATGGCGATCATCAGCAACGTTGTCGCGACCGGCCGTAAAATGAACGGCTGGGACGGACTCATTGTTTTTGTCCACCGTCTTGTTTTTGCCCGCCCTCGGAACGCTGACGTTTGCCACTGCCGGATTTATCGGGTTCCGCCGGTGTTTGGGCAGGGCTGTTTGTTTGGGTCGGGTTAGTCTCAGACCGAATGACGATCTTGGCGCCGTCCCGGAGCTTATCGGCGCCGTCAATGACGATGCGGTCGCCGGGCGTAAGCCCCGAGAGAACCTCCACGCGATCGCCGTCGGTGACGCCAAGTTTGACCACCCGAACCGATACTGTGCTGGTGTCGGTATTAATGAGGTAGACGAAGGTGCCGGGCGCGCCACGTTGAATGCCCGCGCTCGACATCGTCGTGACGTTTTTGTGGGTGTCCAGCAGCAGGCGGATGTTGACGAACTGGTTTGGGTAAAGCAGCCGATCATCATTTTGGAATTGTGCCCGCAGCTTGATCGTTCCGGTCGTTGGATCGATCTGGCTGTCGAAGGTTTGCAGCACTCCGTCCGCGATCTTGGTGACGCCGGTACGATCAAGAGCGGTTGAAGGCAATACAGCGCCGGCCTGGAGTTGCTTGGAGATCGCCTGCAGATTGTCCTCCGGCACCGTGAACAGGACGCTGATCGGTTGCAGCTGTGTGATGACCACGATGCCGTTGGCATCGCCGGGGGTCACATAGTTGCCCTGGTCGACCTGACGCAGGCCGACGCGGCCGTTGAGCGGCGACAAGATCCGGCAATAGGCCAGATTGACCTCGGCCGACTTCACCGACGCCTTGTCAGCCTCCACCGTGCCCTCATCCTGGGCAACGAGAGCCACCTGGGTATCCAGCGTCTGGTGCGGCACAGCGTTCTGCGCTGCCAGTCCCTGGTATCGCGTCAGGTCCACCTGCGCGCCCTTGAGCATCGCCTCGTCACGCGCCAATTGTCCCTTGGCCTGCGCCAATGCGGCTTCATACGGCCGCGGATCGATTTCCGCGAGCAGTTCGCCGATCCTGACGTCCTTGCCTTCCGTGAAATCAATTTTTTGCATGTAGCCGCTGATCTGTGTACGGATCGTCACGGTTGCGAGCGAAGTCACGGTGCCCAGCGCGTTGATATTGACTCCAATGTCGCCGCTGCCGACCACTTCCGGGACGATCGACATCGGTCCGTTATTGCGGTTCTGTTGCGGAGCCTTGCCCGGCCAGGTCCACCAGACGATACCGGCAACCACCAGCAAGATGAGGAAAAACGTCAGGACAACCCGCCCGCGTGACCCCTTCTTTGCGCCCTGCACGGGACCGGTCGAGGGGACCTGTAAGTTCTTAATCGGTTGGTTCATGAACCTGCCATCAGATGAGAAGTGTGAGCGCTTGGCGGTGGCTTCCACAATTAGTCGCAGCAACCGCCTCAGAGGTCCGCTGGCACCGCATTTGAACGTTCCCGCGCGCCGTTGTCCCATTAACAATCAGAAAGAATTGCACTTTTGGTTCCGACCGCGGCAGCGGGGCAACAACCAAAGTGTCGCTTGGACTGTTCGTGCGGTTCAAAGACCAGCAGAGGCGATAAGGCCCAGACGATTCACTTTTAACCGAACCGGGGCCCGCCACAAGGCCACGTCACTGGCGAATCTCGCGAACGGGCAGCTTGCGGGCCTCAGGCAGCTGCGTCCAGCAGCCTGAAAGAGCCCCTGATCAGCGCCTTGCGTCCTTTGGCCGTGATGGCGGGTACACCGTCGCTTGTGGTCACAAGACCGAGCGCAACGAGATCGTCGAGCACCATGCGGGTCGACGCCAACAGTCCGGCGAAGGGTGTACGAAGGGCTTTCAATGCTTCCCATTGGTCGGGCCTGAGATCGAAGTCGCTCTGGTCGTTCATGCTGCCTCGATTGTGTGGTGACCGTATGCCGTTCTCTACGGAAGACGCGTGAATCCGATGCGACCACATTGCGTCGGCAACTTGGTTGTGAGTGCAACTTTTCTTGAATCGCGCTACGCTGGAAATATTAGGTAACGTGCTTGTCACATCTACGTGCCAATGGACGGCGTCAGTCGTCGCGAATCAGATGGACGCGATCTTGGAGGTTATTTGCCCGGCCCGATGAACGCACCGAAGGTGATTGCGTCGACAAAATCGCCCGGCAACAGCTTCAAGCTGAAGGGGATCGGCGTCGTCGTCAGCATTGCCATCACGGCGATCGCGATCTTTGCCCTGACCCATACGCTCAAAAGCATCGACATCCGCGAAGTGTTTGACGTCATGCGGCACACGGATATGTCGCGGATCGTCATCGCGGCGATGCTGGTGATCATCTCCTATATAGGCTTGACGTTCTACGATCTGCTGGCGCTGCGGACGATCGGCCACACGGCCGTGCCTTATCGGATCGCGGCCCTTGCAAGCTTTACCAGCTACCCGATCGCGCACGGCATCGGCGCCGTTTCATTGATCTCGCCGGTCATCCGTTACCGGATCTATTCGTTTCACGGTCTCAGCGTGTTCAACGTCGTCAACATCTGTTTTCTCACCGGATTGACCTACTGGCTCGGCAACCTGACGGCGCTCGGGATTGGGCTGCTCTTTGCACCCGATGCGATCAGCCTGGTCGACTTCCTGCCGCCGAGGGTCAATCAGTGGATTGCCGCCGCGCTGCTCTTTGGGGTTGGAAGTTTCCTGATCTGGTGCTGGTTTCCGCGCAACGTCGGAACCAAGCGCTGGCCGGTCCGGCTTCCCTCCGGGCCGTTGGTGTTGCTGCAGATTGTGATCGGGGTTTTCGAACTCGGCGCCGCGGCGCTGGCCATGTACGTCCTGATTCCGGCGGGACCGAATATCGGGATATTCCCGATCATGGCTGTTTTCATCGCGGCGACATTATTGGGATTTGCCAGCCACACGCCGGCGGGAATAGGCGTCTTCGACGCGACGTTCCTGATTGGGCTGGGCAAAGGCGACAAAGAGCCGCTGGTGGCAGCGCTTTTGATGTTCCGCCTGATGTATCACTTCCTTCCCTTTATACTTGCACTCAGCCTGTTCGGCATTGTCGAGGGATGGCGAGGTTTGCGGCGGAGGCAAAAGGCGTGAGCCGCACTACACCGGCGAACTGAGCTTCAACCCGACCATCCCGGCGACGATCAGCGTGAGGCAAATGATCCGGACCGGGTCGGTCGGTTCGCTGAAGATCACCATTCCGACGACGATACTGCCGGCGGCGCCGATGCCGGTCCAGATCGCGTAAGCCGTGCCAAACGGCAGCGAGCGAAGAGCAAACGACATCAGCGCAAAGCTTGCCAAAACCGGCTCAATGTGCCGTATCTGTCGGCGCATCCGGTCGAATTCCAGACGCTCGAGCAGTGGGGTGCATCGGACCGCGGACTGATGCCGGTGGAGAGCACCATCATGGTCGCGATCCCCGAGCTTGATGGCGCGGCGGGCCCGATGGTTTATGGCGGACGTTCGGATGGCGCGGGTGTGGCCTGCACCGGATGTGAGCGCGCCTGCACCTTCACCCGTTCCGAAATCGGCGGCGAAATGCATGTCTGCGCCGAGCGCGCCGAAATGCTGGCGTCACGGACCGCGCGGCTGGTTGCGATGCGCCGTTCAGAGCGGCGGGATCGCAAGGTGGCGATCGTGCTGTTCAACTTCCCGCCGAATGCGGGCAATACCGGCACGGCCGCCTTCCTGTCGGTGTTCGAATCGCTTCATCGCACGCTGACCGCGATGAAGCGCGAGGGCTATCAGGTCGAGGTGCCGGCGGACGCCGATGCGCTGCGGCAGCGCATTGTGGTCGGCAATTCGGCGCGTTTCGGCGCCGACGCCAACGTTCATGTCCGAATTCCGGCAGGCGATCACGTTCGTTCGGAAAAATGGCTGCGGCAGATCGAGGCGCAGTGGGGCGCGGCGCCGGGCAAGCAGCAGAGCGATGGCAGCTCGACGCGCCGCGCGCCAGCGGTCAGGGACGGGGCGCTGCCGCTGCCCCTGTCCAGGCCAAACCGGAAGACCTCGCGAAGATCAAGGAAAAAACCGCGCAGATTGAAGCGCTGGTCAAGGACTTGAAAGCGAAGCACGCCAAGCCGGAACTGGTGGACGATGTCGAGGTCTTTGCCACGCCGGGCAGATGCTGCTCGAATTTCCCGATATGTTTGCGAACCAGGCGGCCATTGATCATGCGTTCACCAATTTGGACCGGGGCATCGAGCGCGCCCAGCAGCTTCAGGCCGGCCAGCCACAATGGAATCAGGGCAAAAAACAAATCCTCGCCTACACTTCGGAAATTGACGGCGCGGTTCTTCCCTACGGCGTGACGCTGCCGGACAATTATGATCCCACCAAACCGGCGCGGCTTTACGTCTCGTTGCACGGACGCCAGAACAACACCACCGAATCCGAATTCATCTACGGTTTTCTTGGCCGCCGAGGAGATGGCGGCGTCGCCGACGTGGGACAAATTCAGATTGATTGCTTTGGCCGCGTGAATGGCGCGGGCTGGCATTGGGCGGGCGAAATGGATGTCTTCGAGGCCATCGCCGCCGTGAAGAAGCGGTTCAACATTGACGACAAGCGCATCATGCTGCGCGGATTCTCGATGGGCGGCGAAGGCGCATGGCACATCGCGCTGCATTATCCCGACCGCTTCGCCGCCGCTGAAGTCGGCGCGGGAACGTGGTCGCGCCGCCCCGAGACGCCCGGATTGCAGCCTTACCAATATGCGACGCTGAAGATTTGGGAAAATATGCCGGACTGGGCGCTGAACATTTTCAACCTGCCGCTGGCCGGTCATGACGGCGACTCGGACACGCAAATCCCAAGCCTGCCCGGACCGCCGCCCGGCGCGCCCAATCGCGGCCAGTTGGAATCGTCGCTGCGGACGCGCGCGCAACTGGAGCGCGAAGGTTTCAAGAGCGAGGGCGATCCCGATTTTCTGCACGTGACCGGCACGCCCGGAATTTTTCTGATTTCGCAAAACACCGGCCACGGCACCAGCCCGCTGGTGCGCCAGCGGCTTGACGCGTTCCTCAAGGAATGGGGCGACAAGGGACAGACTTCGCCCGATCACTTGCGCTTTTTGACTTACACGACGCGCTACAACAGCGACTACTGGGCGTCGCTGTTGTAGCGCGTCGTGTAAGTCAGGAAGCGCAAGTGATCGGGCGAAGTCTGTCCCTTGTCGCCCCACTCTTTGAGAAACGCATCAAGCCGTTGGCGCACCAGCGGGCTGGTGCCGTGGCCGGTGTTTTGTGAAATCAAAAAAATTCCGGGCGTGCCGGTCACGCGCAGAAAATCGGGATCGCCCTCGCTCGTAAAACCCTCGCGCTCCAGTTGCGCGCGCGTCCGCAGCGACGATTCCAACTGGCCGCGATTGGACGCGCCGGGCGGCGGTCCGGGCAGGCTTGGGATTTGCGTGTCCGAGTCGCCGTCGTGACCGGCCAGCGGCAGGTTGAAAATGTTCAGCGCCCAGTCCGGCATGTTTTCCCAAATCTTCAGCGTCGCATATTGATAAGGCTGCAATCCGGGCGTCTCGGGGCGGCGCGACCACGTTCCCGCGCCGACTTCAGCGGCGGCGAAGCGGTCGGGATAATGCAGCGCGATGTGCCATGCGCCTTCGCCGCCCATCGAAAATCCGCGCAGCATGACGCGCTTGTCGTCAATGTTGAAACGCTTTTTCACCGCCGCGATTGCCTCGAAGACGTCCGCTTCGCCCGCCCAATGCCAGCCCGCGCCATTCACGCGACCGAAACAATCAATCTGGATTTGCCCCACGTCGGCGACGCCGCCACCGCCACGGCGACCCAGGAAGCCGTTGATGAATTCGGATTCGGTGGTGTTGTTCTGCCGTCCGTGCAACGAGACGTAAAGCCGCGCCGGTTTGGTGGGATCGTAATTGTCCGGCAACGTCACGCCGTAAGGCAGCACCGCGCCGTCAATTTCCGAAGTGTAGGCCAGGATTTGTTTTTTGCCCTGGTTCCATTGCGGCTGGCCGGCCTGAAGCTGCTGGGCGCGCTCGATGCCCCGGTCCAAATTGGTGAACGCATGATCAATGGCCGCCTGACCCGCAAACATATCGGGAAATTCGAGCAGCATCCGGCCGGCGTGCGCAAAGACCGCGACATCGTCCACCAGTTCCGGCTTGGCGTGCTTCGCTTTTAAATCCTTGACCAGCGATTCAATCTGCTCGGTCTTCTCTTTGATCTTCGCCAATTCTTCCGGCTTGGCCTTGACGGGTTGCGCCGCGCCACGGCCCTGACCGCCGGCGCGCGGCGCGTCGAGGCTGCCATCGCTCTGCTGCTTGCCCGGCGCCGCGCCCCACTGCGCCTCGATCTGCCGCGGCCGATTTTCCCGAACGTACGTGATCGCCGGCCGGAATTCGGACGTGAACGTTGGCGTCGGCGCCGAAACGCGCCGAATTGCCGACCACAATCAGATGCCCGCAGCGCGTCGGCACTCCACCGGCACGTCGACCTGATAGCATAAGCCCGTCATCGCAGTCAAGGTGCGATAAAGCAATTCGAACACCGACAGGAAGGCGGCGGTGCCGGTATTCCCAGCATTAGGCGGGAAGTTGAACAGCACGATCGCCACCTTGCGATCCCGCCGCTCGGAGCGGCGCATCGCAACCAGTCGCGCGGTCCGTGACGCCCGCGTTTCGGCGCGCTCAGCACAGAGCATGCATCTCGCCACCGATTTCAGAAAGGTTGAAGGTGCAGGCGCGCTCGCATCCGATACAGGCAACACCCCACACCAACCGAACGTCCGCCATACACCATCGGGCCCGCCGCGCCATCAAGCTAGGGGTCGCGACCATGATGGCGCTCTCCACCGGCATCAGTCCGCGGTCCGATGCACCCCACTGCTGAAGCATCTGGAATTCGACCGGATGCGCCGACAGATACGGCACCGTCCAGCCGTTTTGGCAAGCTTTGCGCTGATGTCGTTTGCTCTTCGCTCGCTGCCGTTTGGCACGGCTTACGCGATCTGGACCGGCATCGGCGCCGCTGGCAGTATCGTCGTCGGAATGGTGATCTTCAGCGAACCGACCGACCCGGTCCGGATCATTTGCCTCACGCTGATCGTCGCCGGAATGGTCGGGTTGAAGCTCAGTTCGCCGGTGTAGTGCGGCTCACGCCTTTTGCCTCCGCCGCAAACCTCGCCATCCCTCGACAATGCCGAACAGGCTGAGTGCAAGTATAAAGGGAAGGAAGTGATACATCAGGCGGAACATCAAAAGCGCTGCCACCAGCGGCTCTTTGTCGCCTTTGCCCAGCCCAATCAGGAACGTCGCGTCGAAGACGCCTATTCCCGCCGGCGTGTGGCTGGCAAATCCCAATAATGTCGCCGCGATGAAAACAGCCATGATCGGGAATATCCCGATATTCGGTCCCGCCGGAATCAGGACGTACATGGCCAGCGCCGCGGCGCCGAGTTCGAAAACCCCGATCACAATCTGCAGCAACACCAACGGCCCGGAGGGAAGCCGGACCGGCCAGCGCTTGGTTCCGACGTTGCGCGGAAACCAGCACCAGATCAGGAAACTTCCAACCCCAAAGAGCAGCGCGGCGGCAATCCACTGATTGACCCTTGGCGGCAGGAAGTCGACCAGGCTGATCGCATCGGGTGCAAAGAGCAGCCCAATCCCGAGCGCCGTCAGGTTGCCGAGCCAGTAGGTCAATCCGGTGAGAAAACAGATGTTGACGACGTTGAACACGCTGAGACCGTGAAACGAATAGATCCGGTAACGGATGACCGGCGAGATCAACGAAACGGCGCCGATGCCGTGCGCGATCGGGTAGCTGGTAAAGCTTGCAAGGGCCGCGATCCGATAAGGCACGGCCGTGTGGCCGATCGTCCGCAGCGCCAGCAGATCGTAGAACGTCAAGCCTATATAGGAGATGATCACCAGCATCGCCGCGATGACGATCCGCGACATATCCGTGTGCCGCATGACGTCAAACACTTCGCGGATATAGATGCTTTTGAGCGTATGGGTCAGGGCAAAGATCGCGATCGC
>CAVVZW010000209.1:0-52332 GCA_963752265.1 uncultured Alphaproteobacteria bacterium | reverse complement strand
GGCCGATCCGTCGATCCGTCTCTGGGCCATGATCGAGACCGCGCGCGCGGTGCTGCATGCCGAGGAGCTTGCGGCAGCCGCGGGCGACGTCGCGCCACGGCTGGCCGGTTTTGCGTTCGGACCCAATGACATTTCGCGCGAAACGCGGATTCGCATGCAGCCGGGGCGGGCGATCATGTTGCCGATGTTCATCCACTGCATTCTCGCCGCTCGCGCTTACGGCCTCGAAATCCTCGATGGGCCCTATAGCGACTTCAGCAATGTCGATGGCTTCAATCAGGAATGCACGCAGGCGCGCGATCTCGGCTTCGACGGCAAGACGTTGATCCACCCCGGCCAGATCGACGCCTGCAATGTCATCTTCACGCCGCCTCAGGACGAAGTGGCGCGGGCCCGCAGGATCATCGCGGCGTTCGAATTGCCGGAGAACGCCTCGCGCGGGGCGATCTCGCTCGATGGCCAGATGGTGGAGCGGCTCCACGCCGACATGGCCGCCCGGACGATTGCGATTGCGGACTCGATCGCAGCGATGGCGAGTTAAAAGACCTCATGGTGAGGAGGCGCTTTGCGCCGTCTCGAACCATGACACAGCGAGGCTTCATCCTTCGAGACGTGGCTTTGCGGCTCCTGAGGATGAGGTCAGCCAAACTTTTCCGCCGCCCAGGCGTGCAGGCTGCCGGGCACCGGCTGCTGGTTGCCGCGGCCCTTGGGTGAAATGTGGAAGCCGATAATTTCGGGGTCGGCAATCAGGGCCGAAAAATCACGCGGTTCGAAGAAAAGCTTTGGCTCCGCATGCACCGCGTAGAACGATTTCTTCGGCAGCGCGTGGCTTAACTCGCCGGCGCGGCGGGCGAGCGCGGTCAGCGCGGCAGGGCCATAGATCGCCAAACGCACCTCCGAGATGCGCGTCGTCCCGCGCAGCCGGTGCATCAGAAACGTGAAGCGGTGCCGAAGCGACAACCAATCCGGCGTCAACTCCTCCTGCGCCATCAGTGCTTCGAAGGCTGTGACGATCGGATCGTTTGATGGCAGATACAAAACCGAATTGCCGAGCTGATGCGGCCGTTCCCAGGCGAAATAAGGTTTTGCGGGATCAATCTCGATGGCCTTGAGCAAGAGCACATCGGCGTCGAGCCAGAGGCCGGTGTTTTTCGTCATCAGCCGCATCCGGAAGAAATCCGAAAACTGCAGCATGGTCCGGTCGATCCAGACTCCATCGGCCCTTGCGGGACGCAAGCGTTCGGCAAACCTGTGCGGCAGGATCGCTTCGGCTTCCGCGTTGCCGACGCCCTCAGGCAATTGCGCGAGCGGGTCAAAACTATAGACGGTCACTTTGTGGCCTACGGCTACCTGCGAACGCAGGCAAAGCCTTCGCAAGCCATCGAGCGGGCCATGCCAGAAGGTGACGATCTCAGGCCGCATGTGTCACCAACAAACTGAAGTGAGATCATGCGCTGGGAGCTGCGAAAGCAGTCCACCTCCTCCCATCGGGGAGCGGCAGGTCGCGATGTTGACGTGAGCCGTGATCAAGCCCAGGCGCGCTCTTTCAGCTTGGCCTCATAGGCATCGATCGACGGCTTCTTTTCCATGGTCAGGCCGATATCGTCGAGCCCGTTCATCAGGCAGTGCTTGCGGAACGGATCGATCTCGAATTTCACGGTGCCGCCGTCGGGCCCGCGGATTTCCTGATTGGCAAGGTCGATGGTCAAGGTCGCGTTGGCGCCGCGCTCGGCGTCGTCGAACAGCTTGTCGAGGTCTTCCTGGGCAACGCGGATCGGCAGAATGCCGTTCTTGAAACAGTTGTTGTAGAAGATATCGCCGAACGAGGTCGAGATCACGCAGCGGATGCCAAAATCGAGCAACGCCCATGGCGCATGTTCGCGGCTCGAGCCGCAGCCGAAATTGTCGCCGGCAACCAGCACCTTGGAATTGCGGTAGGCGGGTTTGTTGAGGATGAAATCGGGGTTCTCGCTGCCGTCGTCCTTGTAGCGCTGCTCCGAGAACAGTCCCTTGCCAAGGCCGGTGCGCTTGATGGTCTTCAGATACTGCTTCGGGATGATCATGTCGGTATCGACATTGATGATCTTCAACGGCGCCGCAACGCCTTCCAGCGTGGTGAACTTTTCCATGGGTCGCACTTCTTGGTTAGAATGGACGAAAAGCAATTCGGGAGCCTTCGCTTTATCGCGGATGCGGCCCGCATAAAAGGGCAAAAAGCCGCCTCAATCCTCTGAGGCTTCGATGGCAGCCATGTCGCCGTCGGAGAGGCCGAAATGATGCCCGATCTCGTGGATCAGTACATGGCGAACGATCCGTCCCAAGGTTTCGTCGTGTTCAGCCCAGTAATCCAGGATCGGCCGCCGGTAGAGCCAAATCAGATTGGGCAGCCGGGCAATGTCGCTTTGGCTCTGATGCGGCAGGCCGGTGCCCTGGAACAGGCCGAGCAGGTCGAATTCGCTTTCTGCGCCCATCTCGTCGAGAATTTCTTCCGTCGGAAAATCTTCCGCCCGGACGATGACGCCCGCGCACAGATCTCGGAAAGCTTTCGGCAGCCGCGTCAAGACGTCGTGCGCCATGGTTTCCATTTCAGCGAGCGACGGCGCCTTTGCTGAGGTCCACATCACGTCCCTCGTGGACCGGCCATCAGCCAAATCCTTTGACCAGCAGCACCACAGCCTCCGAGCCGGCTTTGCGGTCCTTGGCGATTTCCAGATATTCGTCTGAGTTGGCCCAGGCGCGATATTCAGCTTCGTCGGGGAACGATATCAATACCAGCTTGTCGCGGCCCCACAGGCCCTCCAATACGGCCGGATTTTCATCCGCCGCCAACAACCGGCCATTGAATTTCCTGAACACGTCGAAAAACCGCGCCTGATAGCGATCGTAGGTCGGACGGTCGGTCATTTTGAGCTGCGCGATGGCGTACACAGTCATGGTCGTCCCCTCACGGATGTCGTTGCTTGCCCTGTTTAGTGCAGTTTCGCGACAAGGGGGAACCGCGCCAAGCGAAAATTTCGCGAAACAGGCGCGGACACATCGCACCCGGTTCGTCAGAAAAGAGCGTGTCGTGGAGTTGACGTTGCCGCTGCAATCGGAGACCTTTGGGCTCTATGAACAGACCGGGGCGGGCGTGACGATGCGTATCGGGACATGGGCACTATTGGGGGTCTTGGCTGGTGCATTTTCGATGCTCGCAGCCGGCGCTGAAGCGCAGACAGCGGCGCAAGGCACCCGGGTTGCGCAGACATTGACTCCCGATGACCTGTCCGCGCGTCCCGTCCGTCCGCAGCGGCGAATCCGCGTTTATCCCCGCGCTCAGGTTGAGCCTGATGGGGTTTATCCGCGCTATAATCCCGGTCCGAACGCCGTTCGCGTCTGCAACGCATCCTATGTGCAGGAATACCGGCCAAGCGGCACGGTGATCGTGCCGCACATGACCTGCGTGTGGCGCCGCGGCTGAAGGCTGCTTTGGAGCTTTTGCCGGTGTTCCACGAGCTACAACTCGTGGGCAAAATTTCAAGCGACATATCAGATCTTAAATTGCGCGGCCTGCGGAACTTGAACGCCCGCCATGCATTGATATCACTGGCGCAGTTAATCACTTCCAATCGAGGTCGCTCCCTCCAGCTTTCGGTCTGCGCTGCGGTGAGCGTCTATTCAGGTCGGCCGCGTGGCCCGCTGGCACGGCATCCGATCGTCAGAAAGGGAGATACCAATGAAGATGACGAGAGTTCTGTGCCTTGCTGCAATGGGTGCGATATTGGTCCTTGCCGCTCCGGCTCAGCAAGCCCAGGCGCTGTCGTTGGCCAACCCGGCCGGCGCCACGGCGATCCAGGATGGATCGAAGGTTTCGACGACTGAAGTCCGTTGGCATCGTCATTGGCATCACCACCATTGGCATCACCGCTAATAAGCGCGGTTAAATTCAAACAGGCCCGCATTTTGCGGGCTTGTTTTTTTGTCGGCGCCGCCGCATCGAATTTGTGCCGCCGCTCATGATGACGATCATGTGCCTCGGCGTGAGCGTCGTGCCTTGGTTTTGTTCAAAACTGTGGCTCGCATATTCATGACGCATTCAGGTTGCGCTCTCTAGTTTCAGGCCAAGAACACCGTCCAGCGAAAACTCAATGTCGAAAGCGACGTATCTACAGCGCCGAAAGCGCTGGCGATCCTGTTGTGCTGTCGGCAACGGGAAAAGTGACACCGATGTTAGCGCGCCATGGTCGTATCCGCCGGCGCCACCTTCATCACGCCTAACGTTGAGGTTCGAGACACGTGAGGTGAGGTGAGTCAGGCGCCCTTCGGGGCGCCTGATCCTTTTGATATAGGCTGTTCACTTAAGGACGGATCGAGGCGACCCACGCGAACTCGTGCGCCGCTTTCAAACCCAGTCCTTGATCTTCCAGGATTTCATCTTCCATGGCGTGAGATTTTCCATCCGCCATTGCTCAAGATGCTCCGGCGGCCAGTGGCCCACCCGCGGTCTTTCCTTGGCGACCGGCTCCTTGGCGCGCACAATAACGCGCCGCCGGACTTGCCGGGTCGCCTCGCTGATCATATCGACGAATTCGGGCTTGTCGGCCATGACGGGCCCTCCTCGCAACACGCGAATGCCTTCTCAGGCCGGGAAGTCTGCGCCCAACTGCTTAACGACTTCCTTCGCCGATATATCGAATGCCGGGGTGACGGGCGATTTACCGCCACTCCCTTACATCGACGAAGTGTCCGGCGATCGCAGCCGCCGCAGCCATCGCCGGCGACACCAGATGCGTGCGGCCCTTGAAGCCCTGACGGCCCTCGAAGTTGCGGTTCGAGGTCGAGGCGCAGCGCTCCTCGGGCTTGAGCTTGTCCGGATTCATCGCAAGGCACATCGAGCAGCCCGGCTCCCGCCACTCGAAGCCGGCCTTGATGAAAATCTTGTCGAGGCCTTCGGCTTCCGCCTGCTCTTTCACGATACCGGAGCCCGGCACGATCATCGCGTTGACATTGGCATTCACCGTCTTGCCCTCGGCGATTTTCGCCGCCGCGCGCAAATCCTCGATCCGGCCGTTGGTGCAGGAGCCGATGAAGACGCGGTCGAGCTTGATGTCGGTGATTTTCGTCCCCGCCTTCAGTCCCATGTAACTCAGCGCCCGATGCTTGGAGATTTGCTTGGCCTCGTCCGCGATCTGGTCGGGATCGGGCACGGCGCCGGTGATCGAGATCACGTCTTCCGGCGAGGTGCCCCAGGTGACGATCGGCGGCAGCTTCGCGGCATCGAGCCGGATTTCGTGGTCGAAATGCGCACCTTCGTCGCTGCGCAGACTTTCCCAATAACGCAGGGCTGAATCCCAGGCCGCGCCTTGCGGGGCTTTCGGACGGCCTTTCAGGAACTCATAGGCCTTCTCGTCGGGCGCGATCATGCCGGCGCGCGCGCCGCCTTCGATCGACATGTTGCAGACGGTCATGCGGCCTTCCATGGACAGCGCGCGGATCGCCTCGCCGGCATATTCCAGCACATAGCCGGTGCCGCCGGCGGTGCCGATCTCGCCGATGATCGCGAGAATGATGTCCTTGCCGGTGACACCGTCGGGCAATTGGCCGTCGACGACGGCGCGCATGTTCTTCGCTTTTTTCTGGATCAGGGTTTGCGTTGCCAGCACATGCTCGACTTCGGAAGTGCCGATGCCGTGCGCCAGCGCGCCGAACGCGCCATGGGTTGAGGTGTGGCTGTCGCCGCAGACAATGGTGGTGCCCGGCAGCGTAAAGCCCTGCTCGGGGCCGATGACATGGACGATGCCCTGACGGCGGTCGAACTCGTTGAAATATTCGATGCCGAAATGCCTGGCGTTCTCCGCCAGCACGGCGATCTGCTCGGCGCTCTCCGGATCCGGATTCGGTTTCGAACGATCCGTCGTCGGCACGTTGTGATCGACGACCGCGAGCGTCTTTTCGGGCGCGTGGACTTTTCGCCCCGTCGCGCGCAGGCCCTCGAAGGCCTGCGGCGAGGTCACTTCATGCACCAGATGGCGGTCGATATAGAGCAGGCAGGTACCGTCGTCGGCTTCGTGAACCAGGTGATCGTTCCAGATCTTGTCGTACAGGGTTGTCGGTTTGGACATGAGCATAAGCTCCAAAAAAGAAAATCATGAGAGGCGGAAATCGCACCGTTGAGCCGGCGCTGGCAGCGTCAAAGCGCGCGCGGAAGTTCCGAAGTCGCCGACGTCGCAAACCGCCCGAAGAAGCGGCCGGGCAGGCGGGCGCGATCGTCGATGACGATACGTCGATAGGCCGTGCTGGTGCGATCTGGAACCATTTCAAACAAATATATAGCACGCGGGCGGGTCAGCGCGAGACCTCTTCGCGATGGACGGCTCTGCGAAAGATCATCGGTCGCCGTAAACGAAAAAAGCGCGGGGCCGAACGCCCCGCGCTTTCGCTAACCAAATGGGTCTCTATTACTCGTTAACGGCGGTCGCGCGCTCTGACTTCTCGACGATGCGGGCCGACTTGCCGCGCAGGTTGCGCAGGTAATAAAGCTTGGCGCGGCGCACCTTGCCGCGGCGCACCACCTTGATCGAGTCTATCATCGGCGACATCACCGGGAAAACGCGTTCGACGCCTTCGCCGTAGGAAATCTTGCGCACGGTGAAGCTCTCATTGAGCCCGCCACCGGAGCGGCCGATGCAGACGCCTTCATAGGCCTGCACGCGGGTACGATCGCCTTCGACCACCTTGACGTTGACGATCAGGGTATCGCCGGGACCAAAATCGGGAATGGTCTTGCTGGCGGACAGTTTATCGAATTGCTCTTTTTCGAGCTGTTGGATGAGGTTCATTTTAAATCTCCATCGGCGGCGCGCCCTGCCAAGCCGGGGGCTCGCGATCCATGCCGTCACTTCTCGGAATTGGCGCTCGTATAAGGCAAAGGGTGAGCCTTGTCACGCCTTTGTCGTGCCTTTTGGCGCGCTTTCGTGAGTCTTCCATAAATCGGGGCGGCGCGCTCGTGTCAGCGCCTCGGCCTCGGCCCGCCGCCAGGACGCGACCTTGGCATGGTCGCCGGAAGTGAGGACTTCGGGGATGGATTGCCCTTCGAAGGCCTGGGGACGCGTATATTGGGGGTATTCCAGTAGGGATTCGGAAAAACTCTCTTCCGAGGCCGATTCCGCCTTACCCATGACGCCCGGCAATAGCCGCACACAGGCGTCGATCAGCGCCATGGCAGCGATCTCGCCGCCCGACAGCACATAGTCGCCGATCGAGACCTCTTCGAGCTGGCGGCCCTCGATCACCCGCTGGTCGACCCCCTCAAAACGGCCGCAGACGATCAGCAGGCCGGGTCCTGTGGCCAGTTCCCGGACGCGCGACTGGGTCAATGGCCGACCCCGCGGGCTCATTAAAAGCCTGGGCCTTCCCCTTGGCCGGTCCTCTGGCCGTTCCGGCGCGCCGTCAGCGGCATCGATGGCGGCCGCAAGCACATCGGCACGCAGCACCATGCCGGGACCGCCGCCGGCGGGGGTGTCATCGACGCTGCGATGCCGGTCGGTGGCGGAATCCCTGATGTCGCGGGCCTCCAGCGTCCAAACGCCGGAGGCAAGCGCCTTGCCCGCGAGGCTGACGCCAAGCGGACCGGGAAACATCTCGGGAAACAGGGTCAGGACGGTCGCGCGCCAGGGTGAGGACATGGCCCTGCATCGCGCGTCAGCTCCGAGAAATCAATATGCGGAAAGGCGGGAAGCCACGCGGGCCAAGTCTGGCTTCCTCAATTTCGAACGAGTGGACGGTCTCTCTTCGATAGGAACACCATCAACTACTGCTTGCGGCCGTAGTCAATGAGTTCCAAGGTGTCGTTGCGCCGCAGATGTTTGTCTATTTTGGAAACGATGGTGCGTTTAACCCAATGATCGATCGCCGGCGCGTACCAGGTCTGAAACACGACCTCATTCGTCCTGGTCACGTCCTTGACATTTTGGATCGAAAAGTTGGTTTCGATCTTAAAGGTCTCGAATATGCCGGCCTTGGTCGTTATCGTTTCCTGTCCGACAATCTTTGAAGTGCCTGTTTCCTTCCAGATAGCCCCATTGCTGCTATTGGTGTTGTTGGACCGAAAACTCCAGCTCTTGCCGACCTCGAGCGGCGCTTGGATCCCGGTGCTGCCCTGGTAAGGCGAATACCTCCATTGCGGGTTGCTGAGCAAATTCCAAGAGCGGTCAAAGACGTCGAGACCTTCGTTGGAAGTTCCAACGGTCTTGAATCGCATGCTGATGCTCTTTGGCGTCACTTCCGTAAGGACGTCCTCGCGGGTGGCACTGATTTTCCCGGTGATTTCGTCGCGCGTCTCGTGCGTCCAATGGTCGCCCGGCTGAGGTTCTTCCATCAGGACAACGGCCTTTGGAGCCTGGACCGGGGCGGTTGCAGTTGGCGCTGTTGTCTCGGCCGGCAGCGCTGCTGGCTGCGCCCAAGCATTACCGGCGGCGAATCCAACTGCCGCCAAAACCGCATAGCGGAGCATTAGCGTTTCCCTCATTGCTTGCTTGTGATTTTAAGCGGACCGCGCATGCATCGACCGGCCTAGCGGCGGCCGTACTCGATCAATTCCGTGCTGGTCTTGCTGCGCACACGTCCGTCGGACCGCATGACCGCGGTTAGCTTCACCCAATGATCGATTGCGGGCGCGTACCAGGTCTCCCGCACGTCTAGAAATTTCTTGGTCGGGTCCTTGGTATTCTGAAGTTCAGTGGACATTTCGATTTTGAAGGTGTCGAAAGTGCCAGCTCTGGTGGTGACACTCTCCTGCGCCACGACCTTCGATGTCACCGAACGCTTCCAGCCGCCCCCCTTGGCGGTGTTCAAATCATTGCCTTTGACCGACCAGATCTTACCTACCGCGAGCGGCGACCGAATTCCCATGCCGTCACTTGGCGTAAACCGCCATACGTCGTTGTTTGTCCGGTTCCAGGAGCGGTCGTAGTTCGCGTAACCAAAATTGGTATTGCCGACCACGGCATCTCGAATACTGATGTCTGTCGCCGAGACGTCCGTGATGGTGGACGTGTACGTTGACTTGAGATCGCCGGTAATGTCGTCGTGAAGCTCGTAAGTCCAGTGATCGCCGACTTGCGGATCCTCCATCGTCTCCTGTGGGATAGACTCGGTCGCTGCTGGAGGAGGCGCTGAATTCGGCGTTTGGGCGGTCAGGGTGCTCGCGAACAAAAGCAGGCCAACAGAGGCCAGGAAAAAACGGCGAAACATCGATATCTCCGGGAATTCCAAGGTCGTTCGGGAGGGAAATGCAACCCGAACGTGAATGAGCCGGATGTAAAAGGCAAGAGGCTTTGTTCCGCGGCGTGTCACGGCCGTGTCATTCGGTCGAATGCCCCTCCTCGTCGCCCTCGATCTCTTCAGGT
Organism: uncultured Alphaproteobacteria bacterium; assembly: GCA_963752265.1. Taxonomy (GTDB): domain Bacteria; phylum Pseudomonadota; class Alphaproteobacteria; order Rhizobiales; family Xanthobacteraceae; genus Bradyrhizobium. The sequence goes on along the minus strand of CAVVZW010000209.1, from coordinate 42,946 downwards.
AGTTCGATCACGACGCGGCCGCCCGCAAGATCGACGGTCGGCACCACGGCGTTGGTGAACGGCAGCAGCATGGTCGGGCCGCTCGGCGGCGCGATCTCGATAATGTCGCCGGCGCCGAAATTGTGAATGGCGAGAACGCGGCCGAGCGGCTCGTCTGCGGTGGTCACGGCGGCGAGGCCAATCAGGTCGGCGTGATAATATTCATCGTCTTCGGTCGCCGGCAGTTTCTCGCGCGGGACATAAAGCTCGATGCCGTTCAGGCGCTCGGCCTCGTCGCGGGTCATCACGCCCTTGAAAGTTGCGACGAGATGATCCTTGGCCTCACGTGCGCTCGCCAGTTCAAAATGGCGCGCGCCGTCTTTGGTCGAGAGCGGGCCGTAAGCCTTCACCGCGAAAGGATCTTCGGTGAAGGTCCATAGTTTGACGGCGCCCCGCACGCCATGCGCGGCGCCGATCCGGGCGACGCAGATTTTCTCGGGCATTGCGGCGCGCCGAACGGCTTACGCCTTCGCGGCGGCTTCGGCCTGCGCCTTGCGCTCCTTGCGCGGCACGGCCTTTTCCGGGTTGTTGTGCTTTTCGCGCTTCTTCACACCGGCAGCGTCGAGGAAACGCATCACGCGGTCTGACGGCTGTGCGCCCTTGGCGAGCCAGGCCTTGACCTTGTCCATGTCGAGCTTGAGCCGTTCGGTGTTGTCCTTGGGCAGCAGCGGATTGAAATGGCCGAGCCGCTCGATGAAGCGGCCGTCGCGCGGAAAGCGCGAGTCTGCGACGACGACGTGATACACGGGACGCTTCTTGGTGCCTGCGCGAGCAAGGCGGATAACGACGGACATTGAGTTCTCCTTTTGAATTTAATGAAGGCCCGTCATTCCGGGTTCGCGCTTTGCGCGCCCCGGAATGACAGACAGAGATGGTGTGACAAGATCATTTCTTCTTCCCCAGTCCGGGAAAGCCGCCGAGGCCGGGTAGCGTCGGCTTGTTGGGCAGGCCGGTCAGCCCCGGCAAATTCGGCAAACCTGTACGGAGGCCAGCGGGAAGTTCTTTCGGCAGCGCGGGCATGCCGCCGGGGCCTTGCGGCATTTTCTCGGCCATCGCTTTCATTTGTTCGGCGCTCGGCATGCCGCCGCCAAAACCCATGGCTTGCGCGATGCCGGCGAGCGGGCCGCGCTTGCCCGAGCCCATGGCCTTCATCATGTCGGCCATGTTCCGGTGCATCTTGAGAAGCTTGTTGAGGTCTTCGACCTTGCCGCCGGCGCCGGCCGCGACGCGCTTCTTGCGGCTCGCTTTGAGAATGTCCGGGCTTTTTCGTTCCTGCCGCGTCATCGAATCGATCAGCGCGACCTGGCGTTTCAAGATCCTGTCGTCGATCCCGGCATTCGCGATCTGGTTTTTCATCTTCGCAACGCCGGGCATCATTCCCATCAGGCCCGAGAGGCCGCCCATGTTTGCCATCTGCAGCAGCTGTTCGCGCATGTCCGAGAGGTCGAACTGGCCCTTTCGCATCCGCTCGGCGGTGCGCGCGGCTTTTTCGGCGTCGATATTGGCGGCGGCCTTTTCGACCAGCGACACCACGTCGCCCATGCCGAGAATGCGCCCCGCGATGCGGCTCGGGTGAAAATCCTCCAGCGCGTCGGTCTTCTCACCGGTGCCGATCAGCTTGATCGGCTTGCCGGTGACCGCGCGCATCGACAGCGCCGCGCCGCCGCGGCCGTCGCCGTCAACGCGTGTGAGCGCGATGCCGGTCAGTCCGACGCGCTGGTCGAACGCGCGCGCGAGGTTGACCGCGTCCTGGCCGGTCAGCGAATCCGCCACCAGCAGCACTTCATGGGGATTGGCGACGGCTTTGATTTCGGCAGCCTCGCTCATCATCTCTTCGTCGAGCGTGGTGCGGCCGGCGGTGTCCAGCAGCACCACGTCATAGCCGCCGAGCTTGCCGGCTTCGAGTGCGCGCTTGGCGATCTGCGCGGGCTTTTGCCCGATGACGATCGGCAGCGTCGGGATATCGAGATCGCGCCCGAGCACGGCGAGTTGCTCCATCGCCGCCGGACGGTAGATGTCGAGCGAGGCCATCAGCACCTTGCGCTTGTCGCGCTGGACCATACGGCGGGCGAGTTTTGCGGTCGTGGTGGTTTTGCCGGAGCCTTGCAGGCCGACCATCATGATCGCGACCGGCGGCACCGCGTTGAGGTCGATGCTTTGGCCGTCGGAACCCAGCGTTGCGACCAGCTCGTCATGAACGATCTTCACGACCATCTGGCCGGGGGTGACCGACTTGACCACGGTGGCGCCGATCGCCTGTTCGCGAACCCGCTCGGTAAAGCTGCGGACCACGTCGAGCGAGACGTCGGCTTCGAGCAGCGCACGACGCACTTCGCGCATCGCCGCATCGACATCGGCTTCCGTCAGCGCGCCGCGCCGTGTCAGCCGATCGAGAATCCCACCGAGCTTTTCCGACAGATTGTCGAACAAGTGCGTCGTCCTGTTGCTCTGCCTCACCCTGAGGTGCAGGCGCAGCCTGCGTCTCGAAGGGTGTGATCACGGGCCTCATCCTTCGAGACGCCGCTGACGCGGCTCCTCAGGATGAGGTATTCCAAACACGTTTGCGCCCGAGGGCGCATCGCGCTGTCGGGCGTTGGCCTCCGGCCTCATGGGCCGGTGGGCGGGTCGAAAAGAACTTCTTTCCGATGAATTGCGGCGGTTTAAACGCCCCTGGGGGCCAAAAGTCAAGGAAAGTCATCGCGCCGACTGGCGGTTTCGTGAACCGGGAGGCCCCGCTTCCCCCTTGCACAAGCGAGGCTTTTTGCGGCCAATCCCCGTATGCATGGCTCCAACAGACGCCCGCTGTCGGATCATTTCGACGGCCGGGTTTTCTTCGATCCCGATGGCGTGCCGCCGAAATCGCTTCGTGAGGTTCTGCGCTGGCAACTCGGCAGTGGACGAAAGCGCGCGCCGTGGCCGGAATGGGCGCCAAGTCCTTTCGCGGACACGCCGCCCGCGCGCGTCGAAGGCGACAAAGCGCGGCTGTCGTTTGTGGGGCACGCCAGCTGGCTGGTCCAGACCGCGGGCCTGAACATCCTCATCGATCCCGTCTGGTCGCAGCGCGCCTCGCCCTTTGCCTTCGCCGGCCCCAAACGCCACAACGACCCCGGCGTCGCCTTTGATGCCTTGCCAGGAATTGATGTCGTGCTGGTCTCGCATGGCCATTACGATCATCTCGATGTCGCAACGCTCTCAAAACTCGCGGCGAAATTTTCTCCGCGCGTGATCACGCCGCTCGGTAACGATCTGACGATGCGAGACGCGGATCCAAAAATTCGCGCCGAGGCGTTCGACTGGCAGCAACGCGTCGAACTCGGCAACGGTGTCGTGGTGACACTGGTGCCGACCCGGCATTGGTCGGCGCGAGGGCTGTTCGACCGCAATCAATCGCTGTGGGCGAGTTTCGTGATCGAGACGCCTGCGGGGAAAATCTACGCCGTCGGCGATTCCGGATATGGAGAGGGCAAGCATTTCCGTGACGTCGGACGGATACACGGGCCGTTGCGGCTGGCGCTGTTGCCGATCGGCGCCTATGAGCCGCGCTGGTTCATGAAAGACCAGCACATGAATCCGTCCGATGCCGTCAAAGCGCTCGCCGATTGCGGCGCGGCACAGGCGCTCGCCCATCATAACGGCACGTTCCAGCTCACCGACGAGGCGATCGATGCGCCGGTGATAGCGCTTGGTGAGGCGCTGGATGAAGCCAGGATTCCGCGCGAACGTTTCGTCGCGCTCAAGCCGGGACAGGTGGTGGAGATCTAACCGTCATTGCGACGATGGATTACGGAGTTGGCTTGATTGCCCAGGTCACACTGACCGAAACCGATAGCGTTTCCTCGCCCTGCGCGATCGGCACGGCTACTTTTCCATTAGCGAAAGACGTGCCGCCACCGAAACGGAACATCTGTTGTGGTTGGGGTGTACCTCCCTCAGAGATGCTCAAGGGATGTCCCAGCGTGACGCCGGCCGCCTTCGCATAAAGCTCGGCCTTGCGATGGGCATCGGCAACCGCCTGCTCGCGGGCGTCATCCAGCAGTTTCGACGCCTGCGACACCATGAAATTGATGCCACCGATGTCGTTGGCGCCGGATGAGACCAGCGTGTCGATGACATTGGCGACTTTGGTGACGTCGCGCAGGCGGATTATCACCCGATTGCTGGCGTGATAGCCTGTGATGGTGGGGGGCGCGCCGGGCTTCGGCACCGAATTCTGCGGCTGTAACGTCAATCGCGAGGTCTGATAATCCTTTTCGTCGATCCCGGCAGCCTTCAGCGCCAGCAACACCTTGCTCATCGCAGTGTTGTTGGCGTCCGAAGCTTCGCGGGCCGTCTTCGCCTCGGAACTCACCCCGGCGTCGATCTGCGCCAGGTCGGGTGGCACGGAAATGTGGGCTTCGCCGGTGACCGAAATGATGGCAGGACGTTCCGCCGGGCTCTGCGCCTGTGCAGTGAAGGGCGCGTCGCCAGTCAAAGCGGCGAGGAAAAAAGCGTAAAGGAAAAGACGCCTTCGCGTGGCGCCGATCATTTCAGGGGCACATAGACGTTGATTACCAGCCGGTCCTCCTGCGTCTTCAGGGGATCGGTGATGTACTCCTCGATGAAGGTGTCTTTGGCTTCGAGTTTCTTGTCGTCGAGATGATTGGTGATGGCTTCGTAAGTATTGTCCATATTGTCGTAAGAGCCACGGTGAACAAATTTGAGGGCCTTGCCGTCAGGGGATTTGGCGAGGCTGATTGTCTTCGGCAGGTTTTTTGGTTCTTCCTCGACCGGTATTTCCGCCAGATAGCTGAAGCCGGTATCGTCGGTGGAGGTGTAGACGATCATTGAGTTGCCGGTGGCCTTGCCGCCTTCCTTCTCGATCGCGGCTGAAAGCGTCTTCAACGATGCGAGCAACGTCTCGAACGCGGTGTCCCAGTTCGCCGTCCCCTTGGTGATGATGACCGTTTTCGCGGTCAGCGTGATTTGCTCGCCGAACGGATCTGCCGTTTGAACTGGCGCGGGGGCGGGCGCCGGCGGCGCCGTCGAGGGTAGATCCCCCGGAGATTTGGTCTCAGCGGGCGGCGGGGCAGGGGTTGCGGACGGCGCCGGAGCGGAAGGCGTGGGAGCCTGGGCCTGTACGGTAGCGATACCCATAAAAATCGCCGCAACCGAGGCCAGGGCAAAGCGGAACAAGCGGAGGCAATTCATCAGGGTATTCTCCTTGGGGTCGTTTCGTCCGCGCGCCTTTGCGTGGAATGTCCGGGATCATGCCAGCCGTGCGCGTCGCGAGCCTCTGTGTCTAACACGCCGGCGCGCCTTCCGTCCCATGGCAGATATTTATGGATATTTCATGGGCCTCCCCGCCGGGTGCGGGCCCGCCGACACAGATAAACCACCATCTAGCTAAGCAGCCTTCACTGGCCATATAAGCTAACCCCAAGGAAGGGTCGGGTAAGGGTCGATGAGCGCGCTCGCCAACCATAGCTTCGTGAAGATGAACGGGATCGGCAACGAGATCGTCGTGGTCGATTTGCGTGATCGGCCGGGCGCGGTCACGGCCGATGAAGCACGCGCGGTCGCTTCCCCGAAGGGCGTCCCCTTCGATCAGCTGATGGTGCTGCAACCGCCGCGGCTTGGGGGCACCGAGGCTTTCATCCGCATCTACAATAACGATGGCTCGGAAGCCGGCGCCTGCGGGAACGGCATGCGCTGCGTGGCGCGGCGGGTGTTTGAGGCCTCCGGCCAACGCGCCGTCACGTTCGAAACCAGTGCCGGGCTATTGAACTGCTGGCAGGGTCCGGCCGCCGATCTTTATACGGTGGACATGGGGATACCGAAATTCGGCTGGCAGGATATTCCGCTCGCCGAGGAATTTCGCGATACCCGGGGCATCGAGCTGCAAATCGGCCCGATCGACGCGCCGATCCTGCACACGCCTTCTGTTGTCAGCATGGGCAATCCGCATGCGATCTTCTGGGTCGACGATGTCGAGGCCTATGACCTCAGGCGCTTCGGCCCGCTTCTGGAAAACCATCCGATCTTTCCCGAACGCGCCAACATCACGCTAGCCGATATCGTCGATCGCGACCACATCACGATCCGCACCTGGGAGCGGGGGGCGGGGCTGACCAAGGCCTGCGGCTCGGCGGCCTGCGCGACGGTGGTGGCGGCCGCGCGGCTGAAACGCGCCAACCGCACCGTGCAGATCACGTTGCCCGGCGGCGAACTCAGCGTCGAATGGCGCGACCGCGACGATCACGTCCTGATGACGGGACCTGCGGCCTTCGAATATGAAGGCCGGTTCGATCCGGCGCTGTTTGCTTCCGTGACATGAGCGTCAAGGTCGTCACTTTCGGCTGCCGCCTCAACGCCTTCGAGTCCGAGGTGATGCGGCGCGAGGCCGAACGGGCCGGTCTTACTGACGCGATCGTCATCAACAGTTGCGCCGTCACCAATGAAGCGGTGGCGCAGGCGCGGCAATCGATCCGCCGGCTCAAGCGCGAGCGACCATCGTTGCGCATTGTCGTCACCGGCTGCGCGGCACAGACGCAAGCTTCAATGTTTGCCGATATGGCCGAGGTCGACCGCGTCGTCGGCAATCACGACAAGATGCGAGGAGAGGCCTGGCGGCAGGCGCGCGCCGCGTTTGAGGAGGCCGGCGCGCTTGGGATCGCAGCGAATGACAAGGTTGCCGTGACCGATATCATGTCGGTCCGGCAAATGACGCCGCCCGTTCTGGAAGGGTTGCAAAAGGGTCTGCCGCGCGCCTTCGTACAGGTGCAGAACGGATGCGACCACCGTTGCACTTTCTGCATTATTCCTTTCGGCCGCGGCAATTCGCGCTCGGTACCGATGGAGATGGCGGTCGCGCAGGTGCGGCACCTGGTCGAACGTGGCCATGGCGAGATCGTGCTGACCGGCGTCGATCTGACGAGCTATGGGGTTGATTTGCCAGGCTCGCCGAAACTCGGCCAATTGACCAAGCAAATCTTGCGGGAAGTGCCGGAGCTGAAACGATTGCGGATTTCTTCCGTCGACTCGATCGAGGTCGATTGCGATCTTTTAGACGTGATCGCCACGGAAGAGCGGCTGATGCCGCATCTGCATTTGTCGCTGCAATCCGGCGACGATCTTATTCTCAAACGCATGAAGCGCCGCCACTCCCGGCAACAGGCGATCGATTTTTGTACGGAGGTACGGCGCTTGCGGCCGGATATCACGCTCGGCGCCGATTTCATCGCGGGCTTTCCGACCGAGACGGAAGACATGTTTACCCGCTCACTCGGTCTCGTGGAGGAATGCGGTCTAACTTTGCTTCACGTCTTTCCCTATTCGCCGCGGCCGGGAACGCCAGCCTCGCGCATGCCGCAGGTGGAGGGCCGCCTGATTGGGGAGCGCGCGAAACGCCTGCGCGCAGCCGGCGAAGGAGCATTAGGGAAGCGGTTTGAAGCCGAGATCGGTCAAGCCCGCGAGGTCTTGATTGAAAGCGCCACCCAAGGCCGCACCGAACATTTCCTCCCCGTGGCGATCAGCGGCGAGGTGCCTGGCGCGGTGTTGAGGAAGGCGATCGTCGGCCATGATGGGGCAAGGCTGCTGGTCTAATTCGGTCGTCATCGCCCGGCTTGACCGGGCGATCCAGTACGCCGCGGCTTCTTGGTCGAGCACTGACGTCTCTGGAATACTGGATCATCCGCTTTCGCGGATGATGACAGCTACATTTGCAGCGACAGCGCGACAACTATTCCCCATTCCACCCACAGGCCCTGAGCCGCGCGTGCATATGTTCCGGCGCCGGCGCGACCACGCGCACCGGTTCCTTGTTTTTGGAAATGGGAATTCCAATTTCGCGTGAATGCAGATGCAAGCGCGGCTCGCCGAAGCGTGGGCCGTTACCGTAGATATTATCGCCGACAATCGGCCAGCCTTGAGCTGCCGAATGCACGCGCAATTGATGGGTGCGGCCGGTGACGGGTTCAAGCGCCAGCCATGCCAGGCCGTCGCCGCGCCCCATCACTTTCCAGTTGGTCACCGCCTGTTGTCCTTCCGGGTCGACCTTCTGCCACCAGCCGCGCTCGGCGTTGAGGCGGCCGAGCGGGATGTCGATGGTGCCTTCGTCCTCGCTCACACCGCCCTCGACAATGGCCCAATACGTCTTTGAAATCTTGCCGTGTTTGAACAAAAGCCCGAGCGACGCCGTCGCCTTGCGATGCCGTCCGAGCACGAGGCAGCCGGACGTATCCTTGTCGAGCCGATGCGCCAGCACCGGCGGGCGGGGCAGGCCAAACCGCAACGCGTCGAAGGAAGCTTCCAGATTGGCGCCGCCCTTCGGGCCGCGATGAACGGGAAGGCCCGCGGGTTTGTTGATCACCAGCATCAGCCCGTCGCGGTGAAGCACGCGCGAGAGGATTTCCTCCGCGGTCAGTTGGGGGGCGTCAATCGTGCGGTCAAGACTTTCACTCATCGCTTTAAACGGCTAACACACCCCGCCATGACTGAGGAAGCACCTAAACAGAGCTGGTGGCGGCGGCTGTCCAGCGGATTGAAGCGCACCTCGAGTTCGCTCGGCACGGCGGTCGCCGACCTCGTGACCAAACGCAAGCTCGACCGCGCCATGCTCGACGATATCGAGGATGTGCTGCTGCGCGCCGATCTCGGAACCGAAGTGGCCGCGCGAATTTCGGCGGCCGTCGGCCACGGCCGCTACGACAAATCGATCTCGGCCGACGAGGTCAAGGCGGTGGTGGCAACCGAAGTCGAAAAGGTGCTGGCGCCGGTCGCCAAGCCCTTGACGATTGACGAAACCAAAAGGCCATTCGTCATCCTGGTCGTTGGCGTCAACGGCTCTGGCAAGACCACCACCATCGGCAAATTGGCGGCGAAGTTTTCCGCCGAAGGCCGCAAGGTGATGCTGGCCGCGGGTGATACATTTCGTGCCGCCGCGATCGAACAGTTGAAAGTCTGGGGCGATCGCACCAAATCGCCTGTCATTGCCGGCGCGCAAGGCTCAGACTCCGCAAGCCTCGCCTTCAACGCGCTGTCATCGGCGCGCGACGAGAAGCGCGACGTGCTGCTGGTCGATACGGCCGGGCGGCTGCAAAACAAGGCCGAATTGATGAACGAACTCGAAAAGGTCGTTCGCGTCATCCGCAAGGTCGATGTCTCGGCACCGCATGCCGTGCTATTGGTCCTCGACGCCACGGTGGGACAAAACGCTCTCTCGCAAGTCGAGGCATTTCAGCGTACCGCTGGGGTCACCGGCCTTGTGATGACCAAACTCGACGGCACCGCGCGGGGAGGGATCCTGGTGGCGCTGGCGGAGAAATATAAATTGCCGGTGCACTTCATTGGCGTCGGCGAGGGCGTCGAGGATCTCGCGCCCTTTGCGGCGAGCGATTTCGCGAAGGCCATCGCGGGAATAGAATAGGCCTCATCCTTCGAGACGCGGCGGCGCCGCTCCTCGGGATGAGGGGAGATAAACAGGAGTCTTCATCCTGAGGAGGTGCGAAGCGCCGTCTCGAAGGATGAGAACGAAACGTCTAACGGAACGATAATGGACAAGACCCAACCGCATCCGATGTTCAAGCTCGCGACCGAATTGGGGCCGCTGCTCGTCTTCTTTATCGCCAACGCCAAGTTCCATCTGTTCGTTGCGACCGGTGCCTTCATGGTGGCGATTGTCGTGGCGATGATCGCCTCTTATTTGGTGACGCGCCACGTGCCACTGATGGCGATCGTCACTGGCGTCGTTGTGCTGGTGTTCGGAACGCTGACGCTCGTCCTGCATGACGAGACCTTCATCAAGGTCAAACCCACCATCATCTACGGCCTGTTTGCGTTTGTGCTCGGCGGCGGGCTTCTGTTCGGCCGCTCTTTCATCGCGATCCTGTTCGATCAGATGTTCAACCTCACCCCGCAGGGCTGGCGAATTCTCACGCTGCGCTGGGCGCTGCTCTTCTTTGCGTTGGCCATCCTGAACGAAGTCATCTGGCGCACCCAGAGCACCGATTTCTGGGTGAACTTCAAGGTATTCGGCGTGACGCCGCTGGTGATGATCTTTGCGATGATCCAGATGCCGCTCATCAAGCGCTTTCACATCGAGCCGGTCTCGCTGCAAACCAGCGACGCGGCGGAGGGCGATGTCAGCAAGGGGTAGACGTCGTTGCGAGGAGCGTCAGCGACGAAGCAATCCAGCTTTGATTCCTTTGGTCTGGATTGCTTCGCGGAGCCTGTCATCGGGCGCGCATTCGCGCGACCCGTTGGCTAGCAATGACGAATCAATCAGCTTCCCGCTCTTAACGCCTTGTCGATCTCGGCGCGAAGGACGGTGTTGATATTATCTGACGTCACCGGGCCGACCATCTTGTAGACGATGGTGCCTTCGCGCCCGACGACGAAAGTCTCCGGCACGCCATAGACGCCCCATTCGATCGCGGCGCGGCCGTTGGCGTCGACGCCGACGATGCCGAACGGGTTGCCATAGCGGCCGAGAAAGCGCCGGGCATTGTCGGCAGAGTCCTTGTAGTTGATGCCGACGATTTGCAGGCGCGTGTCGCGGCCAAGCTCGGTCAGCAGCGGGGCTTCGTCATGGCAAGGCACGCACCACGACGCCCACACATTGACCACGCTGACCTTGCCCTTGAAAACGCCGGGGTCGAGGCCCGGGATCGGCGCGCCGTTGCTGGCGAGCCCCTCCAGCGGCGGCAGCGGGGTTTGCGGCGTTCGATGCCCGATCAGGGCGGACGGAATGCGCGACGGGTCGCCTCTCCCAAGCCCCAACCAGAGAATCGGGGCGAGCAGCGCCACAAAGATCACCAGCGGCAGCGCCATCAGCCAGCGCGAAGTTCCTGGGCCTTTGCCCGGCGTCGAAGGTACGCTCATGTCTTGCCTGCTGTTTGGCGTTCGGAACGGCGGACGATCCCATCGGATTCGAGTTCGAATAGTCGCCGCTTCTGGCGGCGGTAGTCGATAGCGATCCAAGCGATCAGCAACGCCACGACCGCGAACACCACCAGATAGGAGGTCACAATGAATGTCGTGTAGGGGCCAAGCGACATCACTTTACGCCCGCGGCTTGCCGGCTTGCGCCTGCATCATCTGCATCGCACGCACGCGGCGGCGCAGGATTTCATTGCGCATCGCCGCCACGTGCAAGGTGATAAACAGCAACGAGAACGCCAGCGCCATCACCAGCAGCGGAATCAGGAAGGCGCGGTCGAGCGTCGGTCCGCCCATCCGCATCACCGAAGCCGGTTGATGCAAAGTGTTCCACCAGTCCACCGAAAATTTGATGATCGGCAAATTGATGGCGCCGACCAGTGTCAACACCGCGGCGGCCCGCGCCGCGCGAGAGGGATCTTCGACCGCCCGCCATAGCGCGATCAGGCCAAGATACATCAGGAACAGGATCAATACCGACGTCAGCCGGGCATCCCATTCCCAATACGTGCCCCACATCGGCCGGCCCCAGAGCGAGCCGGTGACCAGCGCCAGAAAGGTGAAGGCAGCTCCAAGCGGGGCGGCGGCTTTCGCAGCGACGTCCGCAAGCGGATGCCGCCACACCAGCGTGCCGAGCGCGGCAAGGCTCATCACGCCCCAGACGAACATCGACAGCCAGGCGTTCGGCACGTGAATGAACATGATCTTCACGGTCGCGCCCTGCTGATAATCGTCGGGCGCCATCGCGGATTGATAGAGACCAACCGCGAGCAGGATCGCGGTCACGGCAACCAGCCACGGCAACAGCCGCGCGGTGAAGCTAAGGAACCGGGTGGGATTGGCGAGATCGATCAGCGTCATGGCACCCTGTTAATGGTCGAAGCCCTCGCAGGCAATCAGCATGAAGTTCCCGAAACGAGAGTTGATAGTCATCAATCCAGTCCGTGCCGGAGGCTTGCCGCCGCCGCATAGGGCCCAATGACGAGGCCAAACAGCGACAGCGCACACAGGATCGAAAATGGCGGCCCGAACGAGGAGGGATCGGTGATGGCGGCCTCCGACGCCGCCACGCCAAAGATCAGCACGGGTATAGACAGCGGCAACACCAACACGGCAAGCAACAAGCCGCCACGATGCAGCGTCACGGCTAATGCCGCTCCAATCATGCCGGTGAATGTCAGCGCCGGCGTGCCGGCCAGCAGCGTCAGCGCAACGGCTGCGGTTGCGCTGACGTCGAGATTGAGCAGCAGTCCCAACACGGGCGTGGCGATGACGAGCGGCAATCCAGCGGCGAGCCAATGCGCCAGCGCCTTGGCGGCGCAGGACAGTTCCAGCGGTGTTCGGCTCATCGTCATCAAATCGAGCGAACCGTCGTCATGATCGGCCATGAACAGGCGATCCAGCGTCAAGAGACTCGCAAGCAGCGCGCCGAGCCAGAGGATGGCGGGCCCAAGCCGCGCCAACAGCGCCAGGTCGGGTCCGATGGCAAACGGCATCAGCACCACGACGGTGAGAAAAAACAACACGCCGATCAGGGCGCCGCCGCCGACGCGTAGCGCGATCCGGATGTCGCGGCGGATCAGGGCACCCAGCGCGTTCACCGGATATCTCCGACCTGGAGCGTGCGGGCTGCTATCCCTAAGGGGGTGTGGGTCGCGGCAACAATCAAACCGCCGCGCGCCAGATGGTCTCCCATCAGGGTGGCGAACAGCTTTTGTCCGGCCGTGTCCAGCGCATTGGTCGGTTCGTCGAGCAGCCAAACGGGCCGCTGCACCGTCAGTAAACGGGCGATCGAAAGCCTTCGCCGCTGTCCCGCCGACAGGTAAGCGGCGGGCAATCGGGCGGCGTGATCGAGTTCGACGACGGCGAGACTTTCAGCGGCACTTGACGTCGCGCCACCGAGAAAATCCCGCCAGAAGGTGAGGTTTTCCGACACGCTGAGCGCCGGCTTGAGCGCGTCGCGATGACCAAGATAGTGCGATTGCTCGGCCAGCGTCAGCTCGCTTTCGCCCCCTTCAAGGATGATCGATCCGCCTGCGGGCACAAGCAACCCCGCAATCAGGCGCAGCAACGATGTCTTGCCCGATCCATTCGGGCCGACCACGGCGAGCGCTTCGCCGGAGGCGGCCTCAAAATGGAGCCCGGAAAAGACCTGCCGGCCGCCCCGAACACAACCGACTTCGCGTCCTGAGAGCCGCATCTTGCCCTTTCGAGAGCCCGCTTTTTGAAAGAAATCCAGAGGGTACCGCACCAGAATTTATGGATGGCGCATTGCTGCGAACCGATCACTGGTGTGGCGGCGATTGTTGAAAGATTCTATAAGCCGGAACTTGACTCGCCGTACAATCCACGGGCTGCAAGCCGTCCGGCTACTGCCGTCTATGGTGTTATAGTACCCTTGCCGGGTATGAACCGACAATTTGGGATTGCCTCACATGACCTCTCTCGACAGCTTCAAATGCCAGAAAACCCTCAAGGTTGGTGGCAAGACCTATGTCTATTACAGCCTGCCGGCCGCCGAGAAGAACGGTCTGAAGGGGATAGCCAGGCTTCCCTATTCGATGAAGGTGCTGCTGGAGAATCTCCTGCGCAACGAAGACGGTCGCACCGTCAAGAAGGAAGACATCGTCGCGGTCTCGAAGTGGCTGAAGAAGCGCGCTCTCGAACATGAGATTGCCTTCCGCCCCGCGCGCGTGCTGATGCAGGATTTCACCGGCGTTCCCGCCGTGGTCGATCTCGCCGCGATGCGTAACGCGATGCAAAGTCTCGGCGGCGACGCGGAGAAGATTAATCCGCTGGTGCCGGTCGATCTCGTGATCGATCACTCCGTCATCGTGAACTTCTTCGGCGACAACAAGGCGTTCGGCAAGAACGTGGTCGAAGAATACAAGCAGAACCAGGAGCGCTACGAATTCCTTAAATGGGGCCAGAAGGCGTTTTCGAACTTCTCGGTGGTGCCGCCCGGCACCGGCATCTGCCACCAGGTCAATCTCGAATACCTCGCGCAAACCGTGTGGACCAAAAAGGAGAAGATGACGGTCGGCAAGAAGACCGGAACCTTCGAGGTCGCCTATCCGGACTCGCTCGTTGGCACGGACTCGCACACGACCATGGTGAATGGCCTGGCCGTGCTCGGCTGGGGCGTTGGCGGCATCGAGGCGGAAGCCTGCATGCTCGGTCAGCCGCTGTCGATGCTGCTGCCGGAAGTGGTAGGCTTCAAACTCAAGGGCCAGCTCAAGGAAGGTGTCACCGCGACCGACCTTGTGCTCACGGTTACGCAGATGCTGCGCAAGCAGGGCGTGGTCGGAAAATTCGTCGAGTTCTTTGGTCCCGGTCTCGACCATCTCTCGGTTGCGGACAAGGCAACCATTGGCAACATGGCGCCGGAATATGGCGCGACCTGCGGCTTCTTCCCGGTCGATGCCGCGACCATCGATTATCTCAAGACCTCCGGCCGCAAGACTGACCGCGTCGCACTCGTTAAGGCCTATGCCAAGGCGCAAGGTCTGTTCCGCGACGCCAAGTCGACCGATCCGGTCTTCACCACGACGCTCACGCTCGATCTCAAGGACGTGGTGCCGTCGATGGCAGGTCCCAAGCGCCCCGAGGGCCGTGTCGCGCTGCCGCTGGTTGCCGAAGGTTTCGCGGGCGCGCTCGCCAGCGAATACAAGAAGACCGCGGATGCCGCGACGCGCTATCCCGTCGAAAACCGCGATTTCGATCTCGGCCATGGTGACGTCGCGATCGCCGCGATCACCTCCTGCACCAACACCTCCAATCCGAGCGTTCTGATCGGCGCCGGCCTGCTCGCCCGCAATGCCGCCGCCAGGGGATTGAAGGCCAAGCCCTGGGTGAAGACCTCGTTGGCTCCGGGCAGCCAGGTGGTTGCTGAATATCTTTCCAATTCCGGATTGCAGGTCGACCTCGACAAGGTCGGGTTCAACCTCGTCGGCTTTGGCTGCACGACCTGCATCGGCAATTCCGGCCCGCTGCCGGAAGAGATTTCGAAATCGATCAACGACAACGGCATCGTCGCGGCGGCGGTGCTGTCGGGCAACCGCAACTTCGAAGGCCGCGTCTCGCCGGACGTGCAGGCGAACTATCTGGCGTCTCCGCCTTTGGTCGTCGCTTATGCGCTCGCCGGTACGGTCACCAAGGACCTTGCCGTTGAGCCGATCGGCACCGGCAAGGACGGCAAGCCGGTCTATCTGAAAGACATCTGGCCGACGACGAAAGAGATCAACGCGTACATGAAGAAGTTCGTGACCGCGACGATCTTCAAGAAGAAATATGCCGACGTCTTCAAGGGCGACACCAACTGGCGCAAGATCAAGACGACCGAGAGCGAGACCTATCGCTGGAACATGAGCTCGACCTATGTGCAGAACCCGCCCTACTTCGAAGGCATGAAGAAAGAGCCCGATCCGATCGCCGACGTGGTCGATGCGCGGATCCTCGCAATGTTCGGCGACAAGATCACGACCGATCACATCTCGCCGGCGGGTTCGATCAAGCTGACGTCGCCGGCCGGAAAATTCCTGAGCGAACATCAAGTGCGCCCGGCCGACTTTAATCAGTACGGCACACGGCGCGGTAACCATGAAATCATGATGCGTGGCACCTTCGCCAATATCCGCATCAAGAACTTCATGCTGAAGGGCGCCGACGGCAATATTCCTGAAGGCGGCATGACCAAGCACTGGCCCGACGGCGAGCAGATGCCGATCTACGACGCCGCGATGAAGTATCAGGCCGAGGGCGTGCCGCTGGTGGTGTTTGCCGGCGCCGAGTACGGCAACGGTTCATCACGCGACTGGGCCGCAAAGGGAACCCGTCTGCTTGGCGTGCGCGCCGTGATCTGCCAGAGCTTCGAGCGCATTCACCGCTCCAATCTGGTCGGCATGGGCGTCTTGCCGTTGACCTTCGAGGACGGGGCGTCGTGGCAGTCGATCGGGCTGAAAGGCGACGAGAAAGTAACCATACGCGGATTGCAGGGCGACCTGAAGCCGCGTCAAAAGCTGACGGCCGAGATTGTATCGGGTGACGGTGCGCTGCAGCGTATTTCCCTGCTGTGCAGAATCGATACGCTCGACGAGCTGGAATACTACCGAAACGGAGGCATTCTGCAGTACGTGTTGCGCAAGCTGGCCGCGTGATTGTGATCGCGGGCTCACCTCGAAGTGAGTAGCGAGGCAGGGGAAGGCAGCCTAGATTTAGCTCTAGGCTGTTTTTGCCTTGGTTTGGCGGTTCAAAAGTCCATAAACGTGGAGCCGCGAGATGGCACGAACTTCGGAATCAGGAAACTAGTCCGAAAGCCTGATGACTTGATGATCCGTTGAGGCACTAGCGGCGAGAATTGGCAACCACGATTTCCCCGGTCCCAGTATGACAGTGATGGCGGCTTGTAATTCGATTTCACGGTGGTCAGGCGCTTTGGGCGTTTGTGCGGTCGTCGCCATCGTCCGCCCTGCTGCCGCGGAGCCTCGCGCGGTCGTCGAACTCTTCACGTCGCAAGGCTGTTCGTCATGTCCGCCGGCCGACAGGATTATCGGCGAACTGGCCAAGGATCCTTCCGTGCTCGCGCTGAGCATGCCGATCGACTATTGGGATTATCTGGGTTGGAAAGATACGCTGGCGGATTCGCGCTTCTCCGCCCGTCAGAAGGCCTACTCGCTGATGCGAGGCGATCGCGATGTCTACACGCCGCAGGCCGTCGTCAACGGCGAAGCCCATGTGATCGGCAGTGATCGCGCCGGAATCGAACGGGCGATCGGCGCGACCCGGAAGAACGAAGGCGTGATGTCGGTGCCTGTTTCGATGAAACTTTCGGCCGGCCACATCACGGTATCGGTCGCGGACAGCAACAAGGCCCCTGCGGCCATGCACGGCGAAGTCTGGATTTGCTCGATCTCCAGGGCGGTGCCGATATCCATCGGGCGCGGCGAGAATCGCGGACGCGAGTTGACCTATTACAACGTCGTTCGCAACGTGTTGAAGGTCGGCGACTGGAACGGCACGGCCGGGAGCTGGACCGTTCCGCTGGAAAATATTTCCCGTGAAGGCATCGACGCTGCGGCCGTCTTCGTCCAGGACGGAAGCCGCGATCGGCCAGGCCCGATGCTGGGTGCGGCGTATACGTCGCTGCACTAAATAACTTCCGACTACCACATTCGCGTTGAATCAATCGTGACCGTGCGCCGGTCAGCGATCGTTTCGTTTTGTTTCTTCCTGGCGGAATGAAGAACTGGTCCGAAAAAGAAAAAGGACCAACTCTCGTCGGTCCAGTCACGGATCAATTATTCTACGATAGACCCGGTCCCGACGACCCCGGGGGGCTGGGGGCTGAGGAATCCGGTATCGAAAGGACCGGGCCAACGTAGGTGATCCTTGTCGCAGCCTAGCACGGCATGTGGTTGGCGGAAGTGGGGCAGTATTATGATTCAACTAACGATCCCGTGACGGCGCTGACAGCCCGTTTCGGCCGAGAGCCACATGCTCGGGTTCCGCAGAAAGGCTGAGGCGGGGAACACCGCCTCTTGCAGAGCGCTCCAGTCGGCGCAATCATGTCTGCCAGATGACGGCAGGTGTGATGACAGGAGATGTGCCATGAGTTCGATTTCGGAGGATACCGATCCAAGCGAGGCCCGCGCCGCGGCGCGTCAGGCCGCTGCGGGCGCTTCGTCGAACCGGGTAACTTTCAACCGCCTCGAACTTAATCGCATTCTGAATTTGTACGGACGCATGGTGGCCGACGGCGAGTGGCGCGATTACGCCATCGACTTTCTGCGCGACCGCGCCGTGTTCTCGATCTTCCGCCGCGCTTCCGAGGTTCCGATTTACCGGATCGAGAAAGATCCGCGGCTGGCGCGCAAGCAAGGCATGTACAGCGTGATATCGGCGAGCGGGCTGATCCTGCGCCGCGGCCATGAGCTGGATCGCGTGCTGCTGGTGATCGACCGCAAGCTGGCGGTGGTCTGATTGCAAATCCTCATCCCGAGGAGCGGCCGATAGGCCGCGTCTCGAAGGAGGGCCGCGGCCTGATGGTTCGCCCCGCGATGCAACGCATCGTCCGGAGACGCGCGTTGGGCTCCTCACCGTGAGGATCGAACAGCTTGCTGCTTATGTGTTCGCCGGCACCGTCGTCGCCCCCTCGCCAAGCTCCCGCTGCATCATCACCGTGTCGAGCCAGCGGCCGAATTTGAGGCCGACATTCGGGTGGGTTCCGATCATCTGAAACCCACACTTGGTATGCACGCCGATTGAGCCGGCATTGGCCGAATCCCCGATCACGGCGATCATCTGACGAAAGCCGCTTGCCTCGCATTCAGCGATCAGCCGTTGCAGCAATTGCTGGCCGATCCCGCGGCGGTGGATGGCCGGTTGCAGATAGACCGAGTTCTCCACGGTAAAACGATAGGCCGGGCGCGGGCGGTAAGGGCCCGCATAGGCATATCCGGCCACGCGTCCTTCCAGCACCGCGACGAGATACGGAAAGCCGCCGTCCATCAGCGTCCGAAAGCGCCGCGTCATCTCAGTGAGATCGGGCGGAACAAGCTCGAAAGTCGCGGTGCCAAAGCGAACCGCTTCCGCATAAATCTCGGTGACGAAGGCGAGGTCGGCGGCGATCGCCGGCCTGATTTCAATTGATAACATCAGCGGAGATTATTTTCGAGCCAACCAAAAGAAAAGCCCCGGTCGCAAGGCCGGGGCTTTAAGGATTGATCGTCTTGGTCCGGCGTGCGCGTCAGTCGCGCTGGCCGAGCAGCTGCAACAACAGCGTGAACAGGTTGATGAAGTTCAGGTAGAGCGACAAGGCGCCGGTAATCGCCGCGCGCTCCGCCACATCACCGCCCGCACTGGCGTAGCCATAGATGTAGTCGTTCTTCAGCCGCTGGGTATCCCAGGCGGTGAGGCCCGCGAACACCAGAACGCCGATCACGGAAATGATGAATCCCATCGTTCCATTGGCGAGGAACAGATTGACGATGCTCGCGATGATGATGCCGAACAGGCCCATCATCAGGAACGATCCCATTCCCGTCATGTCACGTCGCGTCGTGTAGCCATAAAGGCTCAGCGCACCAAACGAGGCCGCGGTGATGAAGAATACCCGCACGATCGAAGTGTGCGTGTACACGAGGAAGATCGAGGACAGCGAGATGCCCATCAGCGCCGAGAACACCCAGAACAGCATCTGGGCGGTCGAAGGTGCGAGACGGTTGATACCGGCCGAGATCACGAAAACCATCGCCAGCGGCGCCAGCATGAACAGCCACTTCAGAGGGCTGAAATACATCGCGTAGCCGAACGAGGTCAGCGAAACATCGCGGAAGTGATACGCGGTCGCCGCAGGGTCCGTGGTCACGGCGGCCATGTAAACGCCAAGCGCGGCCAGGCCGGTAATGGCGAGGCCGATGCTCATGTAGTTGTAGATGCGCAGCATGTAGGCGCGCAGACCGGCGTCGACGGTCGCGGCGTCAACGCGCCCGGCGGCCCGGCCGAATGGAGAAGTATAATTGCGGTCTAGGTCCGACATGGTCGAATTCCCATTGGTTGTCTGGCAGGCAATAATATCGCGTTTCGCCTGTCAGAATTAACCCAGATATCGCCGCTCACAGACATTAATTTTGCGTCATGAACGGTATCTGATCTTTGATCCAATATCTGGGAAACTAGCACATCTACCGCAAGCGTCCATGCGCGGCTGAATGTCGCGAGGCCGCGACGATAGATGCCGGAATTTATATGCAATTTATATATCAGCGGTGGAATCCGGACACTGGCATCCCACCGCGGCCACCAGTTTTGCGAGCAAGCTCGATGGCGAGTGTCAATTCCACTCCACTAGAGGTTTCTCAGCACCGCAGCCGGCTTTTGATTCAGGGCCAGCAGTGTGCCGGCCAGTCCCAGTCCGACGGTCACGATGAGCGCGGACGCCACTACGGCAGCCGCGCTGCCCGCCTGCCAGACAAAGCTCAGGGTCATCAGCCGGGTCACGATCAGCCACGCCGCGATCGAGCCCGAGATCACGCCAAAAATCGCAGTAGCAAAGCCGATCAGCAGGTATTCGAGGGCGTAGGCGCCGAGCAAACGTCCTCTCGTGGCCCCTAGCGTCTTGAGAATGACCGCATCGTAGACCCGGTGCCGATGGCCGGCGGCGAGCGCCCCGCCGAGCACCAGCACGGCCGAAATCAGGGTGATGGCGCTGGCGCCGCGGATCGCCAGTACGAGGTTGGTGACGACCGAGCCGATGGTTTCCAGCGCCTCACGTACCCGCACGCTCGTGACCATCGGGAACGCACTTGCGACCGACTTGACGATCGCGGCATCGCCGGCGGCATCCGGATGGGTCTCGGTCAATGTTGCTATATGTGTATGAGGCGCGCCTTTGAAGGTGTTGGGCGAAAAGACCAGCACGAAATTGATGCCGAGACCCTGCCAGTCGACCGTGCGCATGTTGCCGATTTTGGCGGAGATGTCGCGGCCGAGCACATTGACGACGACCTCGTCTCCGAGCTTGAGCCTGAGCCCGTCGGCAATCTTCTTCTCGATCGATACCAGCGGCGGCCCGTCATAGTCCGTACCCCACCACTGCCCTTCGATGATCTTGGAGCCCTTCGGGATTTCGCCGGTCGCGCTCAGCCCGCGGTCGCTTTGCAGCACCCACTCGCTGTCCGTCGTGGGGTTGAGATCCTCGGCCCTGACGCCGCGCGCGGCGACGATACGCCCGCGCAACATCGGCACTTCTTCCACGGTCGATCCCGGCGCGGTTTGTTTGAGAAACGCGGTGAACCGATCGGCTTCGTTCGAGGGGATGTCGATGAAGTAGAACGACGGCGCGTGCTCGGGTAATGCCGCCATGAACTGCCGGCGCAGGTTGCCATCGATTTGCGTGATCGTGACCAGCACGGCAAGACCGAGGCCCAGCGACATCACGACCGACGGCGTCAGCGCGCCAGGCCGGTGGATATTGGCGACCGCGAGCCGCAGCATGGTGATTTGCGATCGCGGCATCCGGCGCGCCAGCGCCATCAGCGCGGCGGCAATCATTCGCAACAGGAAGAAGATCGCAATCGCAGACACGATAAATATCGCAGCGACGCGCTTGTCATAGGCGAAACCAATGATCACGGCGATCAACAACGCGATCACACTCGCCATCGACAGCAGATAGGGCCAGCGCGGACGGTGCCACGCGCTGGAGACTGTTTCGCGAAACAGCGCCGCGACCGGTACGTCATGAACGCGGCCGAGCGGCCAGAGGCCGAAGGCAAGCGCGGTCAGGAGCCCATAGACGAGCGATAGCGCGAGTTCATCGACATGGAGCGCGGGCTCTACCGGCAGCGGCAACAGCTTGCCGAACACGTCCACAATGATGAACGGCAGCGCGGCGCCGGCCGTTAACCCAATGATCGAGCCGACCCCGGCCAGCACGATCACTTGCGTCAGGTAGATCGCAAACACGTCGCGGCCGGTGGCACCGACCGCCTTGAAGGTCGCAATCACGTCACGGCGCCGATCGATATGGCTCTTGACCGCGTTGGCGACGCCTACGCCGCCGACCAGGAGCGCTGCCAATCCAACCAGCGTCAGAAATTGGGTGAAGCGGCTGATCGTGCGTTCGAGCTGGGGCGAAGCATTGTCGCGAGAGCGAATCTCCCAGCCGGCGTGCGGCAACGCGGCCTTCGTATCGTCGATGACACGCGTCGTGTTGCCGGCAGCGTCAGGTAGTTTGACCCGATAGGTCCAGCGCACGAGACTCCCCGGCTGGAGCATTTGCGTCGCGCGCAGCGCGGCTTCGCTGACCAGAAATCGCGGAGCAAATCCAAGGCCGCCGGAGAGCTTGTCGGGTTCGGCATTGTCGAGGCTGCGGATCTGGAAGGTGGCTTGGCCGACTGTGATGCGATCGCCGAGCTTCAGGTCGAGCCGGGTCAATAGCGTTTGATCGGCGGCCGCGCCGAATGCGCCGTCATGTTCGGCGAGCAACTCATTGACCGGCATCTCCGGTTCAAGCGAGAGCTGGCCCAGCATCGGATAGGCGCTGTCGACCGCCTTGATCTCGACCAGCGCCAGACGGCCGTCGGCGGCGCGCGCCATGCCGCGCAGGGAGGCGGTCACCGAGACGTCGCCGCGCTCACGCAGGAAGGCGAGTTCGTCCGGCTTGGCCTCGCGCTGGAACAGCGAGAACGCGATGTCGCCGCCAAGCAGGGTGCGGCCCTGGCTCGCCAATCCATCACCGAGGCTCGCGGCAACCGAACCGACGCCCGAAATCGCCATGACGCCGAGCGCGATGCAGGCGATGAAGACATAGAAGCCGCGCAGGCCGCCGCGTAATTCGCGCAAGGCATAGCGCAGCGGTATGGCGACATAGAGCCGCGGAATGGAAGCGGGTCTGTCGCGTGCTTCGCCTTCGGCCACGATGGTCATGGCGCGGCGTCGCGTCCGGTGGTCTGCGTGTCGATGCGGCCCGAGCGTAGCCGCACGACGCGGTCGCAGCGATCCGCCAGCGAGGTGTCATGGGTCACCAGCACCAGCGTCATGCCGCGCTCGGCATGCTTGGTGAACAGGAGATCGACGATTTGCTTGCCGGTGGCTTCATCGAGATTGCCGGTGGGTTCATCCGCCACCAGAATCGCCGGATCGGGCGCGAGCGCACGGGCAAGCGCCACGCGCTGTTGTTCGCCACCCGATAGTTGGGTCGGATAGTGATGCAGCCGGTCGCCCAAGCCGACGGAGGCGAGCTCTTGCGCGGCGCGCTTTGAGGCGTCCGGATTTCCGGCGAGCTCCAGCGGCACTGCGACATTCTCCAGCGCGGTCATGGTCGGTATCAGATGAAACGACTGGAAGACGATGCCGACCTGACGGCCACGAAATCGCGCCAATGCGTCCTCACCGAGGGCATTGAAAGGGGTTCCGTTGACCACCACCTCTCCGCTGTCGGGGCGCTCCAGCCCCGCCATCACCATGAGGAGCGTGGACTTTCCCGAGCCCGACGGCCCGATCAGGCCGAGCGCTTCGCCCGATGCAACGCGCAAGGAGATGTCCTTGAGAATATGGACACGCGCCGGGCCCGAGCCGAGCGAGAGATTGACGTTGGAGATCGAAATGCTGTCCGGTGCAAGGCCGGACAAGGATGAGGGTTCGATGAGACTGTCCATGGGTTGGTCATATGGTACTTCTGGCAGTGGGGTCGAGAGGCTGTCCTCTCTCTTCAAGCACATGCTCGTGTGGAGTTTGTTGTTAATGGCTGCGGAGCCAGCTTTTGCCCAGTCGTCTGTGGCTCTTGGCGTTGCCCCGATCAAAATGGTGGTTCTGGGCGACTCCTTAAGCGCTGGATACGGGTTGTCCGGACCGGATGCGTTCCCGGCCAAGCTACAAAAAGCATTGCAAGCCAAGGGTATAGCGGTCGATATGACCAACGCTGGCGTTTCCGGCGATACCTCCTCGGGTGGCCGTGACCGGCTCGATTGGTCGGTGCCAGACGGGACCCAGGCCGTCATCGTCGAACTCGGCGCCAACGACGCACTTCGCGGAACCGATCCCGCCGTCACCCGCGCGGCGCTGGCCGATATCGTGACGCGGCTGAAGGCGCGCGGCATTGCCGTGATGTTGTGCGGCATGCTCGCGCCGCCGAACTACGGCGCCGATTTTGCCGCCCGGTTTAATTCGATCTATCCGGATCTCGCCAAATCGAATGGTGTGCCGCTCTATCCTTTTTTCCTGGAGGGGGTAGCGGGAAACACCAAACTCAACCAGGCTGACGGCATCCATCCAATTCCTGAGGGAGTTGACATCATCGTCAAAAATATCTTGCCTACTGTTGAGGCGTTTCTCGGTTCGATATCGAAACGCCCGAGCTGATTTGGCGAAAGGAGGGCCATAGCGCAGCAGTTTCCGCGAACCTTTCTGAGCGGTTAATGCGAGATGCTTCGCAGAGTCACATAACTACGGTAAAAATAATTGCCGGTGATTCGTCACTGGAGTCTGTCGGCGAACATGATCTCCAGGGAAAGCTGTTATCCTCTTTCCCGAATCATGTTCCAGCATCGGGAGTCTTGCGATGCCGCGTTTGTTCACGGGACTGGAAATTCCGGCCGAAATCGGCCAGACGCTCTCCTCTTTGCGTGGCGGGCTACCCGGCGCCCGCTGGATCGATCCCGAAAATTATCACGTCACCTTGCGCTTCATCGGCGACATCGACGGTGTTTCCGCCAATGAGATCGCTTCCATGCTGTTTCGGGTCAACCGCAAGCCGTTCGAGGTCGCGGTCCAGGGCCTCTCCAGTTTTGGCAGCAAAAAACCGCGTGCGGTGGTTGCCAATATCGCCCCGAGCCGGCCGCTCATCGAATTGCAGGCCGAACTTGAGCGGCTGATGCAGCGGATCGGGCTCGATCCCGAGGGGCGAAAATTCACGCCCCATGTCACGCTGGCGCGGCTGCGCGATGCGTCTACGCAAGACGTCGCGGACTACCTTTCGGTGCGGGGTTACTTCCCGACCAAGGTGTTCACGGCCTCCCGCTTTGTCTTGTTCTCCTCGCGCGCCTCGGTCGGCGGCGGACCCTATGTGGTCGAGGATTCCTACGCGTTGAGCGCGTAGTCGCGGCGCCACTATCTCGTGTGCCGGGAGGGAGACGAAAGGGGCATGCCAGTTGCCTCAACTCCTGACTTGCATTTTTCGCACGCTTGGGCCGTAACAGGGCCATGCTATCTGCTCCGCCCGCTTCCTCTTTCCTCGCCCATTACGAAGCGCTTGTCGCATCAGGCGCGATCGAGCCCGATGCCGCGCAGCGCGAGGTCGCGGAAGCCTTTGACGATCTCGAGCAGCGGGTCGAGCGCTACAGGCCCTTGCGCAGGCTACGTCTGCTCGATCGGCTGTTCGCCGACAAACACGAGGGCCCGCCGCGTGGCCTTTACGTGCATGGCGATGTCGGCCGCGGCAAGACCATGCTGATGGACCTGTTCTTCCAGGCGAGCCCGGTCCGCTACAAGCGGCGCGCGCATTTCCATGAATTCATGACCGAGGTGCATGAGCGGATCTACGGTTTTCGGCAAGCGATCGCACGCGGCGAGCTCCCCGATGGCGACGTGATCGCGCTCACGGCGGCTGCGATTTTCGAGCAGGCGTGGCTATTGTGCTTTGATGAATTCCACGTCACGGATATCGCGGACGCCATGATCCTTGGGCGGCTGTTCGCGCGCCTGTTCGAACTCGGCACCGTGGTGGTGGCGACGTCCAACGTGGCGCCCGACGACCTCTACAAAGGCGGGTTGAACCGGGCGTTGTTTCTCCCGTTCATTGCGCAGATCACCGAGCATATGGCGGTGATGCGGCTGGATGCCCGCACGGATTTCCGGCTGGAAAAACTCGCCGGCGTGAAAATGTGGCTGGTGCCGGCCGATGCCGTGGCTTCTGCGGCACTCGACAAAGCCTGGGCCAGCATGACCGGCAATGCGCCCTGCCGCCCGCGCGAGATTCCAATCAAGGGCCGCGTATTGCATGTGCCGTGTTCAGCGCATGGAGTGGCGCGGTTTTCCTTCGCCGACATCTGCGAGCAGCCGCTCGCCGCATCGGACTACCTTCGGCTCGCCCGCG
This sequence comes from uncultured Alphaproteobacteria bacterium, assembly GCA_963752265.1. Lineage (GTDB taxonomy): Bacteria > Pseudomonadota > Alphaproteobacteria > Rhizobiales > Xanthobacteraceae > Bradyrhizobium. The sequence goes on along the minus strand of CAVVZW010000209.1, from coordinate 17,400 downwards.
ACTATCACACCCTCATGATCGATCGCATCCCGGTGATGGATTACGGCGAGCGCAACGCCGCCAAGCGCTTCATCACCCTGATCGATACGCTGTACGACAACGGCGTGAAGCTGATGGCCTCGGCCTCGGCCGATCCGCTGTCGCTTTATCTGGCCGATGAAGGCGTTGAGGCCAACGAATTCAAGCGGACCTCCTCGCGGCTGATCGAAATGGGCTCGGAATCCTATCTCAGCCTGCCGCACGGCCACAAGGATTCGGCGGCCAGCGGTTCGACCACCGGGTTGGTGGATACTTAAGCCTGGCTTTGGTCCCGTTATGTCGGATCGCACGACAATTGAGCACGCTGCGGCTTGAACGCGCGGAGCGAAAGGGATAACCAGCCTCTAAACAGCTTTCATTCACCTCCATCGGTTCAAAGGACATACCCATGGCGCGCAACAAGATCGCTCTGATTGGCTCCGGCCAGATCGGCGGAACGCTGGCCCACCTCATCGGTCTGAAGGAACTCGGTGACGTCGTCATGTTCGACATCGCCGAAGGCGTGCCGCAGGGCAAATCGCTCGATCTCGCGCAGTCCTCGCCGGTTGACGGGTTTGACTCCCATATGACCGGCGCCAATTCCTATGAAGCGCTCGATCGCGCCGATGTCTGCATCGTCACCGCCGGCGTGCCGCGCAAGCCCGGCATGAGCCGCGACGATCTTCTCTCCATCAATCTGAAGGTGATGGAGCAGGTCGGCGCGGGTATCAAGAAATACGCGCCCGATGCTTTCGTCATCTGCATCACCAACCCGCTCGACGCCATGGTCTGGGCGCTCCAGAAGGCTTCGGGCATGCCGCACAAGAAGGTGGTGGGCATGGCCGGCGTGCTGGATTCCTCCCGCTTCCGCTATTTCCTTGCCGACGAGTTCAACGTCTCGGTCGAGGACGTCACCGCTTTCGTGCTGGGCGGCCATGGCGACACGATGGTGCCGCTGGTGCGCTATTCGACCGTGGCGGGCATTCCGCTGCCCGATCTGGTCAAGATGGGCTGGACCTCACAGTCGCGCATCGACGAGATCGTCGATCGCACCCGCAACGGCGGCGCTGAGATCGTCAACCTGCTGAAGACCGGTTCGGCCTTCTATGCGCCTGCGGCGTCCGCGATCGCGATGGCTGAGTCCTATTTGAAGGACAAGAAGCGCGTGCTGCCCTGCGCCGCCTACCTCAATGGCGAATACGGCGTGAAGGACATGTATGTCGGCGTACCCGTCGTAATCGGCAGCAAAGGTGTCGAGCGCATTGTCGAGATCGAACTCGCGGGCAAGGATCGCGAAGCCTTCGACAAGTCGGTCGCTGCCGTGCAAGGCCTGGTCGACGCCTGCAAAAAGATCGCGCCGGACCTGCTCGGCCGCTGATCGGACTAACTGTTTGCCGAAGGCCGAAGCCTCGGTCTTCGGCACGTCACTTTGAAGCCGTTTGGGTTGCCGTTCGATTGGTATATGGTATACCAGAAGACAGGAATCGCTGAATTTGCCAAAATTCAAAGCGGCCTAAGGTTCGGGGAACGTCCAGATGAATATCCATGAATATCAGGCCAAGGCGCTGCTGAATCAGTTCGGGGTACCGATCTCCAAGGGCGTGCCGGTGCTCAACGCCGCCGATTCCGACGCGGCGGCGAAAAGCCTTCCCGGCCCAATTTGGGTGGTGAAAAGCCAGATCCATGCGGGCGGCCGCGGCAAGGGCACCTTCAAGGAAGCCTCTGCTGGCAGCAAAGGCGGCGTGCGGATCGCCAAATCAGTCGCCGAGGTCAACGAATTCGCCAAGCAGATGCTGGGCGCGACACTGGTCACGGTGCAGACCGGGCCGCATGGCAAGCAGGTTAATCGCCTCTACATCGAAGACGGCTCCGATATCGACAAGGAGTTTTACCTCTCGATCCTGGTCAACCGCGAAACCTCCGAAGTCTCGTTCGTGGTGTCGACCGAAGGCGGCGTCAACATCGAGGACGTCGCGCACAACAGCCCCGAAAAGATCGTCTCCTTCTCGGTTGATCCGGCCACCGGCATCATGGGCCATCACGGCCGCACGGTTGCCAAGGCGCTGAACCTGACCGGCGACCTTGCCAAACAGGCGGAAAAGCTGGTGACCCAGCTTTATGCTGCCTTTACCGCCAAGGACATGGCGATGCTGGAAATCAATCCGCTGGTCGTCACCAAGCAAGGCCAGTTGCGCGTGCTCGACGCGAAAGTGTCGTTCGACGACAACGCGCTGTTCCGCCATCCCGAGGTCGTCACCCTGCGCGACGAGACCGAGGAAGACGCCAAGGAAATCGAGGCCTCGAAATACGACCTCAACTACGTCACGCTCGACGGCACCATCGGCTGCATGGTCAACGGCGCCGGTCTTGCCATGGCGACGATGGATATCATCAAGCTTTACGGCATGGCGCCGGCCAACTTCCTCGACGTCGGCGGCAGCGCCAGCAAGGAAAAAGTCGCAGCCGCTTTCAAGATCATCACCGCCGATCCCAACGTGAAGGGCATCCTGGTCAATATCTTCGGCGGCATCATGAAATGCGATGTCATCGCCGAGGGCGTCGTGGCGGCGGTCAAGGAAGTCGGCCTCAAGGTGCCGCTGGTGGTACGCCTTGAAGGCACCAACGTCGATGCCGGCAAGAAGATCATCAGCGCGTCCGGCCTCAACGTGCTGCCGGCCGACAATCTCGACGACGCCGCGCAAAAGATCGTCAAGGCGGTCAAGGGAGGCTGACGATGGCCGATCACCTCGCAGCCCCGACGCCGCTGGAAGAACACCGCAAGCTCGCGGCCTTCGCAGGCGAGTGGGCCGGCGAGGAGATGGTCTATCCCTCGCGCTGGACCGAAGGTGGCCCCGCGACAGCGAAGGTCTCGGCCCGCATCGATCTCAACGGCTTCTACCTGATCCAGGACGCGCGCCAGATGCGCGACGGCAAGGAAATCTTCGCCACCCACGGCGTGTTCACCTATGACCGCGAAGACCGGCTCTACAAATTATTCTGGCACGACTCGCTCGGCTACTATCCGCCATCGCCCGCATCCGGTGGCTGGAGCGGCAAGTCGCTGATTCTCGTGCGCGGCTCGCTGCGCGGCAATGCCCGTCATGTCTATGAAATCATCGACGACAACAGCTACTCCATGAAAATCCAGTTCTCGCCTGACGCGGAAGGGTGGGCCGACGTGCTCACTGGCGTGTATCGGCGTATCAACTAGACCCCTTATCGATTATCGCGAAAGAAGCCCCAATCATGTCCGTTCTGATCGACAAAAATACCAAGGTCATCTGCCAGGGTTTTACTGGCAAGAACGGTACCTTCCATTCCGAGGCTGCGGTCGCCTACGGCACCAAGATGGTCGGCGGCACCTCGCCCGGCAAAGGCGGCATGACGCATCTCGGCCTGCCGGTGTTCGATACCGTGGCGGAAGCGCGCGAGAAAACGGGAGCGGACGCGAGCGTGATCTATGTGCCGCCGCCGGGCGCGGCGGACGCGATCTGCGAAGCGATCGATGCGGAAATTCCGCTGATCGTCTGCATCACCGAAGGCATTCCGGTGCTCGACATGGTGCGGGTCAAAAGATCATTGAGCGGCTCGAAGTCGCGGCTTATTGGACCCAATTGTCCTGGCGTCATGACCGCCGGCGAATGCAAGATCGGCATCATGCCGGCGAATATTTTCAAGCCGGGCAATGTCGGCATCGTGTCGCGCTCGGGCACGCTGACTTATGAGGCGGTGTTCCAGACCACACAGGAAGGTCTTGGCCAGACCACCGCGGTCGGCATCGGCGGCGACCCGGTCAAGGGAACCGAATTCATCGACGTGCTGGAGATGTTTCTGGCCGACCCCAAGACCACCTCGATCGTCATGATCGGCGAGATCGGTGGTTCGGCCGAGGAAGACGCGGCCCAGTTCCTGAAAGATGAGGCCAAGCGGGGCCGCAAGAAGCCCATGGTTGGCTTCATTGCCGGCGTCACGGCGCCTCCCGGACGGCGGATGGGCCATGCCGGCGCGATCATCTCCGGCGGCAAGGGCGACGCCGGTTCCAAGACCGCGGCTATGGAATCGGCCGGAATTACCGTCTCTCCCTCCCCTGCAAGGCTCGGAAAGACCCTTGTTGAAAAATTGAAGTCCTAATTCACTTTTTGGTTCTTTTCGGGGCGAAGTTTCCGCCTAAATAGGGTAGAGGTTCTCGACCCGCCGGCCCGCGTTTCGCAGGCCGGTTCCGCGCCGTCTGTTACGCGCGATGACGAAATTATCAGGACGCTCCCATGTCTCGCCAGGATGCGAACGCTGCTTTTGCCCTCTCCTCTTTTTTGCAGGGCACAAACGCCACCTACATCGATGAAATCTACGCCCGTTACGAGAACGATCCCTCTTCGGTCGACGCCGAGTGGCAGGAGTTCTTCAAAAGCCTGAAGGACACACCCGCCGACGTCCGCAAGAACGCGGAGGGGCCTTCGTGGGCCAAAAGCAACTGGCCGCTCACGCCGCAGGATGATCTGACGTCGGCGCTCGACGGCAACTGGGTGGAAGTCGAGAAGGTTGTCAGCAAAAAGCTCGTGGCCAAGGCGGAAGCCGCCGGCAGCGAACTCGCCTCGACCGACGTGCATCAGGCGACGCGCGATTCCGTCCGCGCCTTGATGTTGATCCGCGCCTACCGGATGCGCGGGCATTTTCACGCCAAGCTCGATCCGCTGGGCATCGAGGCGCCGCGCGACCGCGAAGAGCTCGACCCGCGCTCTTATGGTTTCACCGAAGCCGATTTCGACCGGAAGATTTTTCTCGATCATGTGCTCGGCCTCGAATACGGAAGCCTGCGCGAGATCGTCGCGATCTGCGAGCGCACCTACTGCCAGACGCTCGGCGTCGAGTTCATGCACATCAGTAACGCCGCGCAGAAGTCCTGGATTCAGGAACGCATCGAGGGGCCGGACAAGGAAATATCGTTTACCCGCGAGGGCCGGCGCGCGATCCTCAACAAGCTCGTCGAAGCCGAAGGTTTCGAAAAATTCTGCGACGTCAAGTTCACCGGCACCAAGCGCTTCGGTCTCGACGGCGCCGAATCGCTGATCCCGGCGCTGGAACAGATCATCAAGCGCGGCGGCAATCTCGGCGTGAAGGAAATCGTCGTCGGCATGCCGCATCGCGGCCGCCTCAATGTGCTGACGCAAGTGATGGGCAAGCCGCACCGTGCGCTGTTTCACGAATTCAAGGGCGGCTCGGCCAACCCCGACGTCGTCGAAGGCTCCGGCGACGTCAAATATCATCTCGGCGCCTCGTCAGACCGCGAGTTCGACAACAACAAGATCCATCTGTCGCTGACCGCCAACCCGTCGCACCTCGAAATCGTCGATCCTGTCGTGCTCGGCAAGGTACGCGCCAAGCAGGACCAGCACGGCGATCCGCCGGATATGCGGATTTCGGTACTGCCGCTTCTGATGCATGGCGACGCGGCGTTTGCGGGTCAGGGCGTGGTGGCGGAGTGCTTCGGCCTGTCGGACCTCAAGGGTTACCGCACCGGCGGTTCGCTGCATTTCATCGTCAACAACCAGATCGGCTTCACGACCTATCCGCGCTATTCGCGTTCGTCGCCCTATCCGTCTGACGTTGCGAAGATGATCGACGCGCCGATTTTCCATGTGAATGGCGACGATCCGGAGGCTGTGGTGTTCGCGGCCAAGGTCGCGATCGAATTCCGGCAGAAATTCCACAAGCCTGTCGTCATCGACATGTTCTGCTACCGCCGCCACGGTCACAACGAGGGCGACGAGCCCGCGTTCACCCAGCCGGTGATGTACAAGAAGATCGGCTCGCATCCCTCGACGCTGGAAATCTACGCCAAGCGCCTGATCGCCGAAGGCGTGATGACCGAAGGTGAAGTAGAGAAATCCAAGGCCGACTGGCGCGCGCGGCTCGATGCCGAGTTCGAAGCCGGCACCGGCTACAAGCCCAACAAGGCTGACTGGCTCGACGGCAAGTGGGCCGGCTTCAAGATAGCTGACCAGGAAGAAGATCCGCGCCGCGGCGTCACCGGCGTCGATAGCGCCGTTCTGAAGGATATCGGCCGCAAGATCACCAAGGTGCCGGACGGCTTTCGCGTTCACCGCACCATCCAGCGCTTCCTCGACAACCGGGCGAAAGCGATCGATACCGGGATCGGTCTCGACTGGGCGACCGGCGAGGCGCTGGCATTCTGCACGCTGTTGCAGGAAGGCCATCATGTGCGGCTTTCAGGGCAGGATTCCGAACGCGGCACATTCTCGCAGCGCCATTCGGTGCTGATCGATCAGGAAGACGAGAGCCGCTACACGCCGTTCAACCATCTCGGCGGCGATCAGGGCCACTACGAAGTCATCAACTCGCTGCTCTCCGAAGAAGCCGTGCTCGGCTTCGAGTATGGTTACTCGCTCGCCGAGCCGAATGCGCTGGCGATGTGGGAAGCCCAGTTCGGCGACTTCGCCAATGGCGCGCAGGTGCTGTTCGACCAGTTCATTTCCTCGGGCGAGCGCAAATGGCTGCGCATGTCCGGCCTGGTCTGTCTGTTGCCGCATGGTTACGAAGGGCAGGGGCCGGAGCATTCCTCGGCGCGCCTTGAGCGCTATTTGCAGATGTGCGCCGAAGACAACATGCAGGTGGTCTATCCGACGACGCCGGCCAATTATTTCCACGTGCTGCGGCGGCAGCTGCATCGCGAAATCCGCAAGCCTCTGATCCTGATGACGCCGAAGTCGCTGCTGCGGCACAAGCGTGCCGTCTCGCGGCTCGACGAACTCGGCGACGGAACGACGTTCCACCGCATCCTCTACGATGACGCCCAGATGCTGCCGGACGAGAAGATCAAGCTGGTGCCCGACGACAAGATCAAGCGCATCGTGCTGTGCTCGGGCAAGGTCTATTACGATCTTTACGAGGAGCGCGAGAAGCGCGGCATCGATGACATCTATCTGATGCGCGTCGAGCAGCTTTATCCGGTGCCGTTGAAGGCGCTGGTTACCGAGCTGACCCGTTTCAAGGGCGCTGAGGTCGTCTGGTGCCAGGAAGAGCCGCGCAACATGGGCGCTTGGCATTTCATCGAGCCCTATCTCGAATGGGTGCTGAACCAGGTCAACGCCACTTACAAGCGTCCGCGCTATGCGGGACGGGCGGCGGCCGCGGCCACGGCAACCGGCTTGATGTCGAAACATCTGGCGCAGCTCAAGGCGCTGCTCGATGAGGCGCTGAACTAGATTCGTCATCCTGAGGCGGTCGCGTAGCGACCCTCGAAGGATGTCCCATTCGTCCTTCGAGGCTCGCCGCGCCGCGGCTCGCACCTCAGGACGACGTCAAGAGTTGTGAGGGGAAACAGAACATGACTGAAATTCGCGTGCCGACGCTCGGCGAATCCGTGACCGAAGCCACCATCGGCCGTTGGTTCAAGAAGGCCGGCGACAGCGTGGCCGTCGATGAACCCCTGGTGGAGCTCGAAACCGACAAGGTGACGATCGAAGTCCCGGCGCCGTCGGCGGGCGTGTTAGGGGAGATCAGCGCCAAGGATGGTGAGACCGTCGCCGTCGGGGCGCTGCTGGGCCAGATTACCGACGGTGCAGGCGCGGCCTCAAAGCCCGCTGCCGCACCCGCTAAAGCGGCGGCGGCTCCCGCATCCGCGGCAACCGCGCCGGCCGCCAAGGCGCCGCCAGCGGAGAAGGCGCCGCCAGCGGACAAGGCGCCGCCGGTGGACGCGCCGCTGGCTCCGTCGGTGCGCAAGCTTTCCGCGGAAAGCGGCATCGATGCGGCAACCGTTCCGGGTTCGGGCAAGGACGGCCGCGTTACCAAGGGCGACATGCTGGCCGCGATCGAAAAGGCCGCTTCCGCACCGACGCCGGTCAATCAGCCCGCCGCGGCGGTGCAGGTACGCGCGCCGTCGCCTGCCGATGATGCGGCTCGCGAAGAGCGGGTGAAGATGACACGGCTGCGCCAGACCATCGCGCGGCGTCTGAAGGACGTGCAGAACACGGCGGCGATGCTCACGACCTTCAACGAGGTCGACATGACCAGCGTCATGGCGTTGCGCGCTCACTACAAGGACGTGTTCGAGAAGAAGCACGGCAGCAAACTTGGATTTATGGGCTTCTTCACCAAGGCCTGCGTGCAGGCGCTAAAGGACATTCCGGCCGTCAATGCCGAGATCGACGGCACCGACCTGATCTACAAGAATTATTATCACATCGGCGTCGCGGTCGGCACCGACAAGGGCCTTGTCGTTCCGGTGGTGCGCGATTGCGACCACAAATCGATTGCGGAAATCGAAAAGAGCATCGCCGATTACGGCCGTCGTGCCCGTGATGGCCAGCTCAAGATCGACGAGATGCAGGGCGGCACCTTCACCATCACCAACGGCGGCATCTACGGTTCGCTGATGTCGACGCCGATCCTCAATGCGCCGCAATCGGCCATTCTCGGCATGCACAAGATCCAGGAGCGGCCGATGGCGATCGGCGGCAAGGTCGAGATTCGGCCGATGATGTATCTGGCGCTGTCCTACGATCACCGTGTCATCGACGGCAAGGAAGCCGTGACCTTCCTGGTGCGCGTCAAGGAGAGCCTGGAAGATCCGGCGCGGCTGGTACTGGATCTCTGATCAATCGGTAGTCAGGCAGTTCGGCGCACCGCCAAGACTCTGCCGCGCTTCGAGTAAACAGAACTGAATCGTAGGGGCGTTCTCTTGACCGATAAAGTTGCAATCATCACCGGCGGTAGCCGCGGCATCGGCCGTGCCACCGCGCTTGCCGCGGCCGCACGCGGCTTTCGCGTCGTCGTCGGCTATGCCAGCAATCAGAAGGCGGCTGATGAAGTCGTCGCTCAGATCGAAGCCAAAAACGGCAAGGCGATCGCGGTGAAATGCGATGTCGGCAGCGAAGCGGACATCCTGGCGCTGTTCAAGGCCGCAGATGGCTTTGGGACGCTGGGCGCGCTCGTCAACAATGCCGGCATTGTCGGTCCTTCGATGCGGGTCGAAGAGATGTCTGCCGAGCGCATTCAGCGCATGATGGCCGTCAACGTCACCGGCAGCTTTCTCTGCGCCCGCGAAGCGGTGAAGCGCATGTCGACCAAACACGGCGGCGAAGGCGGCGTCATCGTCAACGTGTCGTCGGTTGCCGCCAAGCTTGCCTCAGCCAACACCTATGTCGACTATGCCGCGTCCAAGGCCGCGATCGATACCTTTACCGTCGGTCTCGGGCAGGAAGTTGCTGCTGAAGGCATTCGCGTCGCGGCCATCCGCCCCGGCCTCATCGACACCGAAATTCACGCCTCCGGCGGCGAGCCCGATCGTGCCCATCGCCTGGCGCACATGGTGCCGATGAAGCGCGTCGGCACGGCGGACGAAATCGCCAACTCTATCGTCTGGCTGATGTCGGACGAGGCCTCTTATGTCACCAGCGCCATTCTTGACGTGTCGGGTGGACGCTAGCTCCGTATTTTTCAGCTACAGGGTTCGATTATGGCCACTTACGATCTTGTTGTCATCGGCACCGGCCCCGGCGGGTATGTCTGCGCGATTCGCGCCGCACAGCTCGGCATGAAGGTCGCCGTGGTCGAGAAAAACGCCACGCTCGGCGGCACGTGCCTCAATGTCGGATGCATGCCCTCGAAGGCGCTGCTGTATGCCTCCGAAATGTTTGAGGAAGCCGCACATTCTTTCGCGAAGATGGGCGTCAGCGTTTCCGCGCCGAAGCTCGATCTGCCGTCGATGATGAACTTCAAGCAGCAGGGTATCGACGGCAACGTCAAGGGCGTCGAGTTCCTGATGAAGAAAAACAAGATCGACGTGATCGCGGGCAAGGGAAAAATCCTCGGCACCGGCAAGATCGAAGTCGCGGGCAACGACGGCAAGACGCAAATCGTCGAGACCAAAAACATCGTCATTGCGACCGGCTCGGATGTCGCGCGCCTCAAGGGCATCGAAATCGACGAGAAGCGCATCGTATCGTCGACCGGTGCGCTCGCGCTCGACAAGGTGCCGGGAAAATTATTGATCGTCGGCGCCGGCGTGATCGGGCTCGAACTCGGCTCGGTGTGGCACCGGCTCGGCGCGCAAGTCACCGTGGTCGAGTTTCTCGATCGTATCCTGCCCGGCATGGACGGCGAGGTTGCCAAGCAGTTCCAGCGCATCCTGGAGAAACAGGGCTTTGCGTTCAAGCTCGGCGCCAAGGTCACAGGCGTTGACAGCTCAGGCAAGACGTTGATCGCGCAGGTCGAGCCGGCGGCGGGCGGCGCTACTGAGAAGATCGAAGCCGATATCGTGCTGGTTGCGATCGGTCGCGTCCCCTACACCGAGGGTCTCGGTTTGAAGGAAGCTGGCGTCGCCCTCGACAATCGTGGCCGTGTGCAGATCGATGCGCACTTCGCCACCAACGTAAGCGGCATCTCAGCGATCGGTGACGTCGTTGCTGGTCCGATGCTGGCGCACAAGGCCGAGGACGAGGGCGTTGCGGTTGCCGAAATTCTCGCCGGTCAGGCGGGCCATGTGAATTACGACGTCATTCCTGGCGTCGTGTATACAACGCCGGAAGTCTCTTCCGTCGGCAAAACCGAGGAAGAGCTGAAGCAGGCGGGCATCGCCTATACCATCGGCAAATTTCCGTTCACCGCTAACGGCCGCTCAAAAGTCAATCAGACGACTGACGGGTTTGTGAAGATTCTCGCAGATGCGAAGACCGACCGGGTGTTGGGTGTTCACATTGTCGGCCGGGAAGCCGGCGAAATGATCCATGAAGCGGCCGTTTTGATGGAATTTGGGGGTTCCGCTGAAGATCTGGCCCGCACCTGCCACGCCCATCCGACCCGCTCGGAAGCGGTGAAAGAAGCCGCGCTTGCGGTTGGCAAACGCGCCATCCATATGTGATCCTTACCCCACACGAGTGGTTAGAATCAGACCACTGGTTGGGTTAAGGTGACCTCGATGTTACGCCGCCTCCTTCAACCGATCTGGGTGCTGCTCGCGGTCATCTTTTTGATCGAGGCATGGCTATGGGATCATCTCGAGCCGATCGTGGCCTGGGCGGTCGCGAAGATTCCGCTCCAATCCTTCAAGCATTGGCTGGCCGAGCGCGTCGACACGCTGTCACCCGCGATGACGCTGATCGTTTTCGTCGTGCCGTTGATTCCATTATTTCCGCTGAAGCTGATCGGCTTCTGGCTGCTCGCCCACGAATACTGGCTTAGCGCCATTGCCACCATTCTCTTCGCCAAGCTCTTAGGCGTCGGCGTCACCGCTTTTGTCTTCGACGTCACGCGACCGAAATTGCTGGAGATGGGATGGTTCGAAAGGCTCTATGAATTCGTCACGAGCCTTCGCGCCAAAGCGGTCGCTCTCGTCGATCCGATCAAGCGGCGCATCCTGGAAGTGCTTCGCGGCGATGGTGACCGCTGGTCGTCGCGGATACTGCGGCTGATCCAGCGCTTCCGCAAAAGCGTGCACGAAGCGCGCTGATAACTTTTGCGCCAGACCCTCATGGTGAGGAGCGCCTGTGGCGCGTCTCGAACCATGAGCCAGCACGTCGGCCTCATCCTTCGAGACGCCGCTTAAGCGGCTCCTCTGGATGAGGGAAAGGATGACCTTTAGTGAAAAAGACCTACAAAGCCAGATGCAGCGCGAGCGGCGCAAAAATGCCGAGCGCGGTGAAGACGATGCCTGTGAGCATCAGCAGGCCTGCGATCCAGGCGAGCGCAATCATGCCGGTGATGATGGTGGCTGACGCCAGCACGATGCCTATCTGGAAGGCTCCGGACGCCAGCTCGAAGTGATGATACTTCGCGGTGGCCAGATCCCGCTCTTCTTCGGCGTGCTTGGCGCGTTCGGATAGTTGCTCGGTGCCTTCGTTGGTCTCGGGCTCGGAGCGATAGCGCGCCGCCGTCTTCTGCCAATCGTCGATCTGCTTTTGCACGATCGCCTTCGCGGCCTCATCGCTCGGAAGCGTGAGTTTGGCCTGCTCGGCCGCGGTCTGCACCGTGGTGCGGCGGATGCTTTTCGCCTGGAAGAAGGCCCACAGGTTGGACGCCTCGACGTTCTTGGCGATCGATTCGGTCTGCGCGCCCTTGCCAAGCGTTTCCGACAGCGCCAGGCACAGCGCGATCACCGCGATCAGGAGCGCGATCCTCTTGTTCTCGCCCGACGCATGCTCGGCGTGTTCCGCGTGCTCCATGCTTTCTTGTGCGCTCATGATTCTTCTCCCCTGGCCAAGGCAGCGACGATGACCGAACAAGTTCGCGAGTGCAAGGGTTCAAGGAGGCTTCAGGCTAGGGGTTCACGCGCGAGGGTGCGCGGTCCTGTACACTTCCAGAAGCCGCTCGCTGTCGATGCCGGTATAAATCTGGGTGGTCGAGAGCGAGGCGTGACCGAGCAATTCCTGGATCGCGCGCAAATCGCCACCGCGCGACAACAGGTGCGTCGCGAAGGAGTGGCGCAGCGCGTGCGGCGTCGCGCTGTCCGGCAGGCCGAGTGCGCCGCGCAGTCGCGCCATGGTGAGCTGGATGATGCGCGGGCTTAAAGGTCCGCCGCGGGCACCGACAAAAATCGGCCCCTCCGGCGGCAAAGGATGCGGGCACATCGCCACATAATCCTGGATCAGCGTCAGGACATTTTGCAGCACCGGCACCATTCGCGTCTTGTTGCCTTTTCCGGTGACGACCAAAACGTCGCCTTCGCCGGGCACTGGCACGTCGCGGCGATTTAGTCCCAATGCCTCGGAGATACGAAGGCCCGAGCCATAGAGCAGCGCCATGACCGCGGCGTCGCGCGCCCAGATCCAGGGGTCACGATCCTCACCTGCGCGTTCATCGGCGTCGGCAAGACGCTTGGCAGCGACCATCGGCAACGGCTTTGGCAGGCTTTTGCCAACCTTGGGGGCGCGGATCGCGGACAGCGCGCCGACCTTGCCTCGGCCTTCGCGTTCGAGAAAGCGTCCAAAAGAACGAAGGCCCGCGAGTGCGCGCATCAGCGAGCGGCTCCCGATTTCATCGGTGCGCCGCTTGGCCAGGAAGGCCCTGACGTCGCTGGCCTCAAGGGCGGAAAATGCGGCCAGCGTCACGCGCGCTTCCCAATGCTGGCCAAGAAATTCAAGGAACTGGCGCAGGTCGCGGGCATAGGCCTCTGACGTCTTCGGCGACAGCCGCCGTTCGGCGCGCAAATAGGCCAGCCATCGCGCCATCTGCAGCGCGATCGATTCGTCCGCGCAGTCAAGTTGTAAGGCGGGAGCCGGCTTGGTCATATCTGCTTTTGGCGAAATGATTCCTTTGATTATATCGCACCGTCTTGGTTTATCCTTCGCTAATTAATCAGGGCTCTCCTCCAAGATGGACCATTCAACGCGCGCCTCATCGTCTGCATCGTCGACCGGCGTCGTCGACGTGCTGGTGCCCGTCGCGCTTGACCGTGCCTATTCCTATCGTGTGCCGCGCGGGCTTGATCTCAAACCGGGCGATGTCGTCTGCGTGCCGCTCGGCCCGCGCGAGGTGGTCGGCGTGGTGTGGGCCGAGAATGCCAATCCCGACCCGCGTTTGCACAATCGTCTGAAAGATGTCGGCGAGAAGCTCGACGTGCCACCGCTCAAACCGGAATTACGTGCGCTCGTCGATTGGGTCGCCAATTACACGCTGTCGGCGCGCGGCATGGTGATGCGGATGTGCTTGCGCATGGGCGACGATCTCGGGCCCGAGCGGGTGCGAGTCGGGGTTCGCCTGACAGGCCCGCCGCCGCAACGGATGACGCCGGCGCGGCGGCGATTGATCGAGCTGTTGTCGGACGGGCTGTTGCACGGCAAGGCCGACGCGGCGAGGGAGGCTGGCGTCAGCGTCGGTGTCGTCGACGGTCTTGTCGACGAAGGCACACTCGCGGTCGAAGCGATGCCGCGTCCGTCAGCGCCACCCGCGCCGGACCCCAACTTCGCGGTGCCCGAATTCTCCCGCCAGCAGCGAGCCGCGGTGGATGCGATGCGCGCGCTCGCTGCCAACGGCACGTTCCACGTCGCGTTGCTCGATGGCGTTACCGGGTCGGGCAAGACCGAAGTCTATTTCGAAGCGATCGCGGAGACGATTCGCCGCGGCAAGCAGTCGCTGATCTTGATGCCGGAAATTGCATTGACCGGCCAGTTCCTGGATCGCTTCGCGCGGCGCTTCGGCACCCGTCCGCTGGAGTGGCATTCCGAACTGACCCCGCGCACGCGACAACGCAACTGGGCCGCGATTGCCGGCGGCGAGGCGCCGGTCGTGGTGGGCGCGCGCTCCGCATTGTTCATGCCCTATGCCGATCTCGGCTTGATCATCGTCGATGAGGAGCACGATCAGGCCTACAAGCAGGACGATGGCGCGCATTATCATGCGCGCGATATGGCGGTGGTGCGCGCCAATATCGCAAAAATCCCGATCGTACTGGCTTCCGCCACGCCGTCGGTCGAAACCGAGGTCAACGCGCGCAAGGGCCGCTACCAGCGCATTGCGCTTCCGTCGCGATTCGGCGGGGCGCACATGCCGCATATCGAGGCCATCGATCTCCGGCGTGAAGCGCCGGCGCGCGGCCGCTTCATCTCGCCGTTTCTCGCCGAACAGATGCGTTTAGCGGTCGAGCGGCGCGAACAGGCGCTGTTGTTCCTCAACCGCCGCGGCTATGCGCCGCTGACCTTGTGCCGCGCCTGCGGTCATCGCTTCGCCTGCACCATCTGCGACGCCTGGCTGGTCGATCACCGTTTTCGCCAGCGGCTGGTCTGTCACCATTGCGGTTTCTCGATGCCGCGCCCGCATCTCTGCCCGAATTGCACAGCGGAGGAATCGCTGGTGGCGGTCGGTCCGGGCGTCGAACGCTTGCAGGAAGAGGCGGCTGCGCTTTTCCCGGATGCGCGAACCATGGTGCTGTCGAGCGATCTCATCACCTCGATCGAAACCATGCGCAGCGAATTGAACGAGATCGCCGAAGGCCGTGTCGATGTCATCATCGGCACGCAACTGGTGGCCAAGGGTCACCATTTCCCGCGGCTCAATCTGGTCGGCGTGGTGGACGCTGATCTCGGCCTCAGCAATGGCGATCCGCGCGCCGCCGAGCGCACCTGGCAGCTACTTAATCAGGTGATCGGGCGCGCCGGGCGCGACAAGGGCATGGGCGTCGGCTATTTGCAAACTCATCAACCCGAACATCCCGTGATGAAGGCGCTGGTGGCCTGCGATCGCGAAGCGTTTTATGCCAGCGAAATCGAAATGCGCGAGAGAAGCGGCTATCCTCCGTTCGGGCGGCTGGCGAGCCTGATTGTGTCGGCCGGCGATCGCCCCACGGCGGAAGGTTTTGCGCGCAAGCTGGCCGCGATCGCGCCGATCGACGAACGGATCAAGGTGCTTGGACCGGCCGAAGCGCCGCTTGCGGTCATCAAGGGGCGTTATCGCTTTCGGCTTCTGGTGAAGTCGCTGCGTAACGTCGATCTGTCGGAATACTTGCGCGAATGGCTGGCCGTGGGTCCCAAGACCAAAGGCAATCTCAAGCTCGAGGTCGATGTCGATCCGCAGAGCTTTTTGTAACGACGTCACCGCAAACTGGCCGTCATTGCGAGCCAACGTGTCGCGCGAGCGCGCGACCGATGACATGCTCCGCCGAAGCAATCCAGAGCCATTCCAAAAACTTTCTGTATTGTTTCGTCGCTAACGCTCTTCGCAATGACGAGCAAAACAAAACCCGCCGTCATTTGCGACGGCGGGTTTGCGTTTCAGTAAAAACTCGCTCTGGCGCTTGATGAAGCGCCGCGTGGATTACTGGATGACTTCGGCGACGACCTGGCCAACGCCAGCGCCGGTCAGGCCGATGGCACGCGCCGCGCCCGTGGACAGGTCGAGCACCCGGCCGCGAACGAACGGGCCACGATCGTTGATGGTGACGACGACGCTCTGGCCGCCATGGGTGACCCGGAGCTTGGTGCCGAACGGCAAGGTTCGATGGGCCGCGGTCATGGCGTTCTGGTTGAAACGCTGGCCCGAGGCGGTCTTGCTGCCGGACTCATTGCCGTAAAAGGAAGCCATCCCCGAAAAGGTCCGTCCCGATCCCGTAGAAGCGTTGGCGCCGAGCCATGAGTGTTCGCCGGTTTGCTCGGCATGATGGAAATGATGGTGGTGGTGCCGATGAGTCCTCGCCGAGGCTTCAGAAACGGTACCGCCTGTAAAAGCAGCTGCGGCAAAAACGATGAGCGCTGTGCGCGAATGGGTGACTTTCCCCAGTGCCTGCTTGTTGAGTTTCAGCATTATTTGTCCCTCAATGTAGTAATGCCACATCTGTGACAAGTGGAACCCCCGCTCCAAGTTGAGGACTGCCGTTTGATTTCCCAATGAGGCATAAAAGGGGCAATAGAGACGATTTATCTCAACCTGAAACATCTTGTTATAGAGAACAGAAGATTCATCGATAGCCAACAATACTGTATTCAGGCGGTAAGTAAGCTTAATTCTTGCCTGGTATTACTTACTATCAAAGTTCTCGCGTTAGTTGCCTAGATATCCGCAAGTAATGCGGACGGGGAATGGTCGGCGCGTTTTTGAGGTTCATCCCGGGTCGCGCATACGGCTATGCAGCAATGGAGGGAACGATTTTGATGATGGAAGACTGGTTTCTGAATACCGTCCGCACGGCGCGGGCCACCCGGCTAATCGCCGCGCGATTGGTCAGGGATATGGCGTGCGACAACGCATCGCCGCCGGCCGTCGTCATATTGCACCTGCACTCTTGCTATGTTAGCAAAGCCGCGATTTTAACGGTTCCGGCAAAGCCTGTGCCGGTCGAAAATCGAAGTCCCGCTTGAACTCCAAGGGCTTGGATCGCTAGGCGCCGCATTTTTGGCGACGGTTTTTCCCTTGCGGGTTCGACAGCAATAAAGAGCGCGCTTGTGGCTGAGAATCCGTCGGTATCGGGAGTGTCCGGTCGTTATGCAACGGCCCTGTTCGAGTTGGCGCGCGACGAAAAATCGATCGACGCCGTCAAGGCCGATCTCGACCGATTCGATGCGATGCTCGCGGACAGCGCCGATCTGAAGCGTCTGGTTCGAAGTCCGGTTTTTTCTTCCGACACCCAGGTCAAGGCGCTGTCGGCGGTGCTCGACAGAGCTGGCATTTCCGGCATTTCCGCCAATTTCCTGAAAGTTCTCACCTCCAATCGGCGCTTGTTTGCCGTTGATCAGGTGATCCGCGCCTTCCGCGCGCTGGTGGCGAAATTCAAAGGCGAGGCGACCGCCGACGTCACGGTGGCCGAAGCGCTCAGCGACAAGAATCTCGATGCCCTCAGGACCGCGCTGAAGTCGGTGACGGGCAAGGACGTTTCTCTCAACGTGAATGTCGATCCGTCGATTATCGGTGGCCTTGTTGTCAAACTAGGCAGCCGCA
>CAVVZW010000208.1:0-12023 GCA_963752265.1 uncultured Alphaproteobacteria bacterium | reverse complement strand
GGCGCGCTGCACGGCAAAGTCGGTGGCGCCTTTACCTCGACCGCAACCCAGCATGGCGGCCAGGAGACCACGCTTTTCACCATCATCACCAACCTTCTGCATTTCGGCATGACCGTGGTCGGCCTGAACTATGGCTTTGCCGGCCAGATGAAGCTCGACGAGGTCACCGGCGGTTCGCCCTACGGCGCCACCACGATCACGGGCGGCGACGGCAGCCGCCAGCCGTCCGAAAACGAACTCGCGGGCGCGCGCTATCAGGGCCGCGCCATTGCGGAGGCTGCCAAGAAGCTGCACGGCTGATCAGGTAACTTCATCACTCCATCAAGATGGCGGTCGTGTTCTCACGGCCGCCATCTTCGTTACCGGCACAGGGAATTTCGGCTTTTCGAGCTCGCTGAAAGGTTAAGGTAAACGACCGCCCGGCGTTGAAGCCAAATTGGCTTTCACCTATAACAAATGAAAGAATGAGCGCTATCGAGGCTAGTGCGGCGAATTTGAAGTCCCCATCAGTTTCACCGCGAGTCCGTTGTGGGGACTTCGAATTCAAAAGCGCACTAGAAAACAAATTTTACTAGGGCTCCTTTGATTCCGAAGTTCGCATCGGAGCTCGCCTCAATAGCTTGCGAACTTCTTCGGGATCGGAGCTCTAGAGATGACGAGCACGGCCGGTTGGGGAACAGCTGACAGCGCGACGACCGCGCCGCAATCCCTTGAGAAGACCGCAAGCCGGCCGGACTTTCTTGCCGATATCGAACGCGCCAAAGGGTTTGCGATCATCCTGGTTGTGATCGGGCACATCGTGGCCCGCGAGCCGCCTGCGAATAACGAATGGTATGTGGCGCTGAAATCGGCGATCTACGCCTTTCATATGCCCTTCTTTATGTATCTGGGCGGATATGTGTTCTTCCACATCGGCGACGCACTTCACCCGCGGCCAAGCTACGGCACCTACCTGATCCGCAGGGCTGAACGGCTATTGATTCCGTTTCTGTCGCTCGGCCTGCTGATTCTTGTGGCCAAATTCGCCGCCGAACGATTCCTGCATGTCGACAATAAACCCGCGAGCTTCTCGGATGGGCTGGAATCGCTGTTCTGGAACACTGGGCAAAGTCCCGCCATGTCGGTGTGGTACATCTTCGTGCTGTTCATCTACTGCGGTATCACACCCCCGCTTGTGAGATTGTCGCAGGGACGGATTTGGCCGGCGCTTCTGCTCGCCGCAGTGCTGCATTGCCTGACCGTTCCCGAGATCGCCTATCTCAATCGGGTGGCATATTTCTTCGTTTATTTCCTGATCGGTTGTATTGCAGGAAAGTACCGCACCCAGGCCATGCCAGTCATCGACAAGACGCTGCCGATTTCGGGCGTTGTCTTTTCCGTCTCCCTTGTCCTTGCAACCATGCAGATTGAACCGGCACTGACCGGCACGATTTGCGCGTTGTCGTCACTCGCCTTTATCCACGGACTGATGCGGACGAGATGGCTTGATCGCTCCGATGCGCTGTTGTGGTTCGGCAAATTCAGCTTTGTGATTTATCTGTTCAACACGCTAACCATCGGGCTGGCCAAGGGCGTGTTGCTCAAGATCGCGCCGTGGGATGGCATCAATTTCCTTGGCTTTTTCCCCATCCTGCTGATGAGCGGTCTGATAGGGCCGGTTTTGCTCAAGAAGGTGCTGCTCGATCGTTTCCCGGTGCTTGCCCGGCTCACCCGCTGATCGCGGCATCGCAGAGATACGACGGCTTTACTCTTCTTCACCCGGATATCGCCCGCGCAGCAACCGGCTTACCAGGCTCGCCAACCGCGGATGCCGTCGCAGCGATTGCGCGGCAAAATCACGCCAGGCGTAGGGTGCGCCGCGCCAGGTCAACGCAATGCTCGCATCGGTCAGCCTGAGTTGTACGGCGCCGAACCGGCGCTTGAAGGGATAATTGCCGATGCTGAGATCGAATCGCCGCAGCCCCTGAGCATGCAGCGCGGCCATCGTGCGTTCGATAATGAGACGGCTCGGCGAACAGTTCTTCCACCGCTGCCCGGCGTTACTGATGCGCAAGAACACGAAACTGCCGCCCTGCTTTATGCCGAGCACCGTTGCAACGACACCCTCGTCGCATGTCAGCGCCGAGACAACGGCATAGCCTTCCGGTAAACCGCGCCTGACCAGATCGCGATAGAACCTCGAATGCGTCGCGTCATTCAGGGTGAACTCCAGGCCGAGCTTCTGCATGCGCGCTTGTTGCTGCGCATCCATGACCTCAATGATCTCCAAAGCTTCATCGACCGATTCGATTAATCGAAAACTCGCGCCTGGATGGCGCGCGAAAACGCGCCAGCTGCGCGGCAACTGCATTCGTTTGATCGAGTTCGCGGTAGGCCTCGAAGTCCTCGCCTATGGCGATGATATTTCCGTTCAACGAGCTCGATCCGCTGCGCCCGAGCACGGCGAGTGGGTTTAGCTGTCCTCCGGGCATCTTCCGCAGGCGGATGAGGTCCGCCCCGCCAGGTAGCCTGCGCAGCGCAGCCACGAGCGCCTGACAGATCGACCGCGCTTCCGCGACATCGAGTGCCGCGCCGACCCTCAAGATCGGCGCGTTGTAGTCGGTCACGTTCAAGTCGGCGAACTCGACGATCCGCACGCCGTGACTAACGCGGAGGATGAGAGGAACGAGTGCAACCGGGCGTTCGGTCACGCTGTCGGTTACGATAGCGATCAGTGGCGAGGCTTCGGCGAAGGCGCCGTACCAGGACTCAAACCAGAGCGGGTGCTGGAAAGCGGTCTCCTGACCGGCACCGGACCAGCGTGCAATGGCCAGCTTCCAGTCATTGACGAAATCGATGCAGAATCCAGCCGCAGGAGAAGATACACGTCCGATAAATCGCGTGGCTTCCAGGCTCGCCATCGTACGTCTACTTCCCTTAACCGGCCCTTCTGTCGATCGACTGACAGCAAGGCCGCGTCATTCCGGTTCGGAGGCGCGATTCTTGTTCGCCGTTGGTGGCCGCGCTTCAGATCAAACGACGCCAATATGAAGCTGACGCCCGGCCTCGGGCCGTTTATCCCGCAAAAACAACTCCTAAAGCAATCGCGGCCGCTTACAGCGGGACAGTCACTGGGATATATGGCTAACGTGGGTAATGATGGAACCTGCGCAACGTAAAACAGAACGTCTCTCGAATCCTTAATGGCATGAGCGCAGAACCCGAATATAAAGCGCTGTTTCTCGGCGCAGGACTGCAAATGCAGTGCGGTGTCGGGCAATTCACACGGTTGTTGTATGCAGCCATCGAGAATCTCAATCCTGGCCGCAACACCAAGTTAACCTTGACGCGATCGGAAGGCTCGATCGCCGACATCTGGCGCGCGGTCGGCTCGGCGCAAAGCGTGGTCTGCAATCTCCCGATCGTGGCGTGGAAGCGCGTGATATTGCGCCCCCTGCTGGCGCTCGTGATCGCCAAGGTCAGGCGCCGGCGCGTTATCCTCGTTCAGCACGAATGGACGAGCCTGCACCGGCTACGCCGTCTCACCTATCTCCCGGCGCTGCTGCTCGCCGATACGATCATCATGTTCGCGCCGCTGATACGCCGCGAGTTGGCCAGCGATCTTCTTCTCGGCTGGACAGCGGCGAAATGCGTGCTGGCGCCGCTCCCCCCGAACATCGAAGCGCCTCCTGACACCGCCACTTCGCCGCTGCGCGAGCAACTCGCCGCCGCGCGCAAGGACGGCCGGCTGGTCATCGGTCATTTCGGGTCGATTTATCCGGGCAAACAACCCAATGCGCTGCTCGATATTGCCGCCATTCTCAGGATGCGCGGGCACAAGCCGCTCGTGGTTTACGTTGGTTCATTCATCAAGGCTTTCGACAATGTCGAACGGGATTTTTACGCACGGGTGAAAGAGCTCGGTCTCGCGGATGATGTCATCGTCAGCGGTTATGTGGCATCGGACGCTGAATTATTCGGGCTGTTCGGCGAGATCGACGTTTTTTGTTACCCGCTCGAAGAAGGACTAACCGCGCGACGCTCCAGCATTCTGGCTTGCGTGCAATCGGGACGGCCTGTGATCGCTACCGGTCCCGCTGACGTCGATGAATTCAACCACCACATCGGGTTCCAGGCTTTGATCGATCGCCGCGCGATCGACCTGGTTCCACTTGGTTCGCCGCATCAAGCCTATGCCGATCGTATCGCGCTCGCCCTTGAAGCCCCGGCGGCCGCGTTGCCGTTTGATTTTCCGGGCTGGTGGCGGGATGTCGCGCAGAGCATCAACGCGCAGCTTTGATGCAGTTACGCCTTGAGGCGATAGCGCGCCAGATAATGCAGGCCAAATACGGCCATCAGGAAAGTGAACCACAAGGGATCGGCACGATCGAGGAAGAAGCTTTCCAGCGAGGACAGATAAAGTCCGAACAACCAGATGCGCAGCAACAACGTCGCCAGATCACCATCGTTTCCGCTGCGATCAGCGACGTGGAAATTCCTCAAAGGCGCAATGACCAGCACGACGATCAACAGCGCCAGCCCCGGCAACCCAATTCCAAGTGCGGTATCGAGATAGCCGTTATGGCTATGGGCCGCGGTTGCCGCCCACTCCATGCCCTCAGGGAGATTTCTCATCTCACTGCCGCCCCAGAACGCCTCAAAACCGTAGCCGGTAATGGGCCGCAGCTGGAGCGCCTGGATCGCAAAGGTCCAGACGTCGGTGCGGCCGGTAAAGCTTGTGTCGAACGGCAGCTTGCTGACCAGTTCCGCAAGCGTATCGCTCATGACGGTGCCGACACTGAAGACGTTGAGCAGCACCAATGGCGTCAAAACGATGATGGCACGCAGCCACGGCGAACGGAAACGGGTCGTGAGCGAACTCAACATCAGCACCAGCACACACAGCGCCAGCGAACTCTTTCCCGTTGTATTGAGCAGAAACACCGAAGACAACGTCAGGATCGCGAGGCCCGCTATCCAAGCGCCGGATCGCAGCACGTAGATGCCGATAAAAAGCAGCATCGCCATCATGCCCGCCGCCACGTTCTTGTGACCGAACGATCCGCGCCAGTCGCCGGCGAGCTGCTGCTCCTGAAGATCGCTCGCAAGATGAAGCGACAAATGCGGAACGATCAAAACACCAAGATAGCAAATGGCAAGAAGCACGAGGGCGGAAGTGCCGAACCATCGCGCCAGTTCGGTCTGGTTCTTCGGCAGCAGCATCAAGCTGGCGGTAACGGCGGCGACAAGCAACGTTGCGACAGCCCGGCGCATGGAGGTGCCGGGGTCGGAGGAAAGCACCACACTGATCGCAATCCAGCCGGCAAATACGATGAATCCCGGCGAAATCAGCGTCATCAGGCCGGGCAGGTTGTCACGCGTCGCGAGCCCGATCGCGAGTACAGCAAGGCAGCTAAAGGCCAAATAAGCGATCGTCTCGTTGCCGGTCGCAGCATCCCGCAACTGCGCATCGCCGAGATCGATAAATGGCCGCAACGAAATCCAGGCCAGCAGAAGGGCGGCGATAAAGGTCGCCGCGCGCGCGACGTCGCTCA
The DNA here is from genome assembly GCA_963752265.1 of uncultured Alphaproteobacteria bacterium. Taxonomy (GTDB): domain Bacteria; phylum Pseudomonadota; class Alphaproteobacteria; order Rhizobiales; family Xanthobacteraceae; genus Bradyrhizobium. The sequence goes on along the minus strand of CAVVZW010000208.1, from coordinate 6,489 downwards.
CCTCCTGATGGCGAGCTTCGCCAAAGATGATACGAAAATCAGACGTGAGGGCGAACCGGCTCAAGATGTGATCTTCGAGGCTTTATAGGGTTGAGGTTCGATTCCGATGGCAGCGAGCAGACCGCCAGCGGCGACGATCATGGGATGCAGGGCAATCAGCGGTTTGCGCTCGGTGAGAAGCAGCCGAACGGCGCGAAACAACGATAGCGGCAACAGCGCCAGCACCTTGGCGGCGAGCCTCGCGCGCAACCAGGGCGTCTCGGCGACCTTGCGCTGGACATGGTAGTTGATCGCGCCGATGCGAAGCCCGCGCAACGCGAGCCATGATGGACGGGTCCGGGTGTCCGGCACGGTTTCGACGATGACCGCTTCCGCCATCCAAAGAAATTTCAAGCCTTGCCGCCTGCAACGGGTGAAGAAGTCAACGTCACCGCCACCGAGAAAGTTGAAGCGCAGGTCAAAAGGTGGACTGCCGAGCTTGTCGAACACGGCCCGGCGGATCAGGCAATTTCCACAGCCATAGATGATCGGCACCGGCCCGCTCGCATCATACGCGGGACGAAACGCTGGATGACGCTGCAATCCGGACTTGGCCTCATCGTCGAAGCGTTGCAGCACCGGACCGCCAACGACGTCGGCGCCGGTCGCCTCGGCGGCGCGGACCATCCGCCCCAGCCAGTCTTTTGAAGCGATCTCGTCGTCGTCGATCATCAGAAAATGCGCGGCATCGGGAAACATCGCTTGCGCCGTTTCAAATGCGGCGTTGATCGCATGGCAATTTCCTTGCCGCGGCTCAACCACGCAAAGGCCGGACAATTTTTTAGCTCGCAAGAATTCACCAGCGACCGGCACGCTGCCGCAGGTCGATGCGTCGTTTTCGACCATGACAACGGCAAAACGGCGATCGGTGCGCTGATCGACGAGGGATTGAAGGGTTTGCCGCAGGTGTTCCGGGCGGCGAAAACAGGGAATACAAACCACGATCCCGATCGTCGGATCGAGCGAAGGCGACATCGACGCGATGACGCGTGCGGAGGCCCGCGTGAGGTCAGATTCTTCCATCCGACGGCACCTCACTCCAGGGCAGTTGCGAAAGGCGCGGCCACCACTGGCGGCGCACTTCCTCGACGGCGGGGATGGCGTCCAGGGTGGACGCCGGAATCTCCGGCATTTCGGCCGCAAGGATGTCTTCGCGCAGAAAGATCGCGTTAAAGCCGAGCGCATTCATTCCGACCAGACGATAGCCCTTGCGCCGCCCAACCGCGACGAAGGCTGCGAGACTTGCGGAGCGAAACATCGACTGTTCGGCAGGCAATGCCGCGAAAGAAAAATCGGGCTTGTACGGAATGGTGAGCGCAAGCTCGCTCGGTATGGCGTTGTTGAATTCGCAGATCAGGATGCGCGGGCGCATCTTCATCGCGCTCCACAGATAGAGATCGTTGCCATCGATGTCGAGCGACAACACATCGACCTGATCCGGCACGCCGGCGGCGCCAAGTACCTGATTGACGTTTTCGCGCGTGAACCACTCCGCTTTCATGACAGGCGGCGCGCTGCGCGTCGCAAGATGGCTAGCGAAGAAACGTTGACCTTCGTTGACGAAGACTGGATCACCGTCAAACAGAAAGCCCCGCCAGCGGTGGTGCACCAGAAGATTGGTCGCCATGCAGACGCGGCCGTCCTGGGAAGAGATTTCGACCACAGTGCGAGATGTCGATCCCGCAAGCGTGAGCAAATACAACAGATGGCCGTCTTCCTCGAATTCGGAAAACCGGCTGAACCCGACCTGCTCGAGCGGCAAGATCACCCCTGACGCCTGCAACTGTTTCCAGGAAGCAATCAGGCTTTTTTGCGCAACCTCGGACTGGCGGTAAATGACTTCCTCTGAACCACGTGCAAGCTCGACGAGCTTGCGCTTGACGGATCGAAGCAAAGGCACCGTTCGCAGCCGGGTTCTCGCCGCATCGAGCCACTGCCGTGCGAAAGCGGGCCGTGGAACGGCAATGGGCGGTGTGGCGGACTGATATTCGGCCGTTGTCTGACTCATTTCAGGATCAATTCAAGTTTGAGAACTGTGGCAATTCGCGGTAAAATCTTGGCGGGCATCGACTAGGCCTTGCGGCGAAACTCCTCGATCACGTCGAACAATGGCTTGGGCTTGAGCTCGGCATCGAGCGGCAGCGGCCGGTTCGGCATACCATCCCGGCGTTTAAAATAGGTTGGCACCCAGGTATATCGGTCGCTCAGGCCCCAGGTCAGGATGGCTTTTGGGCGAACCACCTCGCTGACCGCGTCCAGAAACCGGCTCGCTACACCGGCCACCAGCGCGTCGCGCTCGCCGATCTTGCCCGGCAGCTCATAATCGATGACATCGAGCTCGGTGACCCAGACGTCGAGCTTGAGGGCCTTGATTTCAGCCAGCAGCGCCTGCAGGCCGTCACGGTCAATGGCGCGGTCGGCAAACAGATGCGCCTGCAACCCAACGGCATGTATCGGAACGTCGCGATCGCGCAACGAACGCAGCAATTGAATGAGCGCTTTTCGTCTCGCCACGAAGCGTGGTCCCACAAACTCGACGTCGTACTCATTGAGCACGAGCTTCGCGTCGGGATCTGCCGCAGCAGCCGTCTCTAAAGCGAGCTTCAGATAATCTGGTCCAAGCCGTCTTGCCCAGATCGAGGGACGAAGCGACGCAGCACTCTCGGGCCAGTCCACCAGCGGTTCGTTGATCACGTCCCACGACGGGATTGCGCCTTTATATCGGGATACCACCGTCTCGATATGGTCGGTCAGCTCACGCTCGGCGTCGCCGCGAGTTGCGATCGATTCAGTCCACGGCGGCAACGCGCCGTACCAGGCGAGCGTATGGCCACGAACCTCAATGGCGTTCTGGCGGGCGAAATCGATGATCGCATCAGCCTTCTCAAACCGGTATTCGTTTTGCGTTGGCCGCAGCTCAAGCCATTTGAGCTCGCTTTCCGGCACGACCATCTGGCAATTGGCAATGACGGCGTCGCGGTAGGATAGATCGGCCGCCAAGGCGTCTGACCGCACCGCGGCGCCATATGGAATGAGATTCGTGGCCCCAGCCGGTGGCGTTGACGGTGTCGCAAATGCGGACACGCCGGACAATCCACCTGTGCCGAAAACGGTCAGCGCTGTGGCCGATGCCGTGCCGGCCAGAAACTCGCGCCGGGAATGCGCCTTTAACGACATACTTTCACCTGACGATCTGGGGCCGCCAAACTGTTCGCGAGCAGCATTGCAATATCCGGTCCATTGCGATGCGTTGCAGCACATGGCGCTGGTGATGGTTACCGCAACTCGCGTTAACCAGAACTCAGGCGCGGCCAGCACGCTGGAACCGTCCGGCACCGATCTTGCTGTCTAGACCTCAAGATGAAGTATGAACCCTTGAATGCGCTTGAACTGGATACGCCAGTTGTTTCGCGGGCATCGCGGCTGCTCGCGATGCTGATGAGCGCGTTCCGGTCGCAATTTACCAACTATCTTCAGGTTTTTGCCGGCACCGGTGTGCGGCTCGGCCTTCAGGCGGTTTATTTCTTTATTTTGGCCAACACCCTGTCGCTGCATGACATGGGCGTGTTTGCCTCGGCCTCATCGACCGGGATCATGATCGGATGCTTCTCGGGACTTGGCTTTGCTTCCCTTGCCTTCAGGGCATCGGCCAGTAAACGCCGAACGCTTGGCGGCTATCTTGCCGTCTTCTACGCTAGCTGGCTGATCGCGCTGCCGCTCTGTCTCGCCGCGTCGCTTCCGGTATTCTATTTCCTGTTTACTTCGTCGCTGTCGTTGACCGCTTTCCTCCTGATTATTCTGGTTGAGACCGGTCTCTGGCGGATCGTGGAAATGATCCACCAGGTCAATAACGGCCTCGGGCGCTTTGCTTCGGCATCCCTCGTCATCTCCTTCGGATCGGCATTGCGGACGGCCGGCGCCGTCGTTTTCGCCGCATCAGGCCGGCACGACGTCGAAACATGGTCCGTGATCTACTTCGCGTTCAACCTCGCGGGAATGGCTCTTGCCATCCTCGTGTATCAGCCGCGAATTAAACTGCGATGGCGACGTGAGATCTTCGTCGGGCGGGTCCGCGATGCGCTGCTGTTCTCGGTGGCCTATTGCGCGTCGATCGCGCAAAATGAAATCGACAAGCTCGTGATGCTGGCGCTGGCGGATCAGCGCACCGTCGGCATTTATGCGATTTCCACTCGCATCATCGATTTTACGTCGGTCCCGATTCGCAGTTTCTACGTGCTGTATTCGCGAAAGCTGATCATCGATGGCGGCCAGAGCAACCGGATCGGCCGCAGCCTCAGCGTCGAAATACTGATCGCGCTGATCTCAACGGCGGCCCTTGCGGCTCTGCTGGTGACGCTTTCGATCTGGCCGGACTTGCTCGGTCATAACGTGGCCGTCGCAACGCAATTGTTCAGCGTGCTGCTGGCCGTGCCGGCTTTCAAGAATTTACTCGAATATCACTCCGAGCTCTTCTTCGTGTACCAGCACATGACCATCCGCGCGGTCCTCGCAACGGCGCTGGTCGGATTGAAGGCCGCTGCACTGGCTCTCTTGCTGATCCACTTCAACGACATCGCCCAATGGGGCGTCTGGCTCAACGTCGTTTATTTCGGGCTTTATGCGTTCTCTGCCGCGTCCGTTTATGGGTCAATATTCACGGGCAAGAACCGATGAATAACGAATCGTTAATTTCAAGCCATAGCGCTTCGCACGATGGGCGTCCCGCGAACGGACGCTTAAACGCTTTCTTTGCCAATTCGGTGAATAGTCCATCACTGAGTATGGTTAATTTTTCCTGTTGCGTTCGTATCGTGGGTGACGTGATCCGGAAAGTAACCGCTCGCCGAGGCGGTCGGCGGTTCGATTGGAATCCGGGGTTCATGCTGGCGTATGACCAACCCATCACGCGGTCCAAGCCGGACGCAGTGCCGAGGCCTGCGCGGACGTCGGCCGGCTTGAACGTATCGCAGCTCGCGCAATTACTGTGGCGGCGCAAGACCGCGATCGTCGTCGCAGGACTGATTGGCGCCTGCCTCACGGTCGCAATCGGCAAAAGCCTGACACCGAAATACATCGCGACCGCCCAGCTCTATGTCGACCCGCGCGAGCTACAACTGGTTGATCGCGAGTTGACCCCGCGCTCGCAGGATATTTCAGGTCTGGCGATGGTGGTCGAAAGCCAGGCGCGGCTGATCACATCCAACAGCGTCCTGATGCAGGTCATCCAGGACACCCATCTCGACAAGGACCCGGAATTCGGCGGCGGCTCGAGCGGCCTGATGGCGAACCTGCTCGGCCTGTTCGGACTGGAGGTTCGGCAAACGGCCGCGCCGATCCTCGGTCAGACGGCGGCGCTGGAGGCCCTCAACCGCCACATCAACGTCAAGAAAGCCGATCGCACTTTCATCGTCGATATCGACGTCTGGTCTTACGATCCGGCAAAAGCGGCGACGCTCGCCAATGCCATTTCCGTTGCCTATCTGGCGGAAGCCAAGAATTCACAGGCCACGGCCGCGCGCCGCGCCACAAGCGATCTGTCCGGCCGGCTGAAGGAATTGCAGGAGCGGCTGCGTACCGCCGAGAATGCGCTTGCCGTCTACAAAGCGCAAAACAATTTCGTCGGTACGCAGGACACCTTGATCACCGATCAGCAATTGCTCGCGAGCAATCAGCGGCTCGCCTCGGCACGCGCGGCTACTCTCGACTCGCAGGCAAAATACGACCAGATCGAAGCCAGCCGCCGCGCCGCGGGCGACGCTGGTGCGATTCCGGAAGCGCTGCAATCTCCGACGCTTGGCAATTTACGCGCGCAGTACGCCGAGGCCCGCAGGCGGCTGGCGGAGATGACCAGCGAACTCGGCCCCCTGCATCCCTCGCTGCGCCAGATGGAGAAGCAGGTCGAGGATCTGCATCGCACGGTGAACGAGGAAACCGACCGCTTCGCGCAGTCGGCGAAAAATGATCTCGCCCGCGCCCGCGATTACGAAACATCCCTCACCCGGTCGCTGGAAGCGCAGAAGCGCCAGAGCGTGCAACTCAGTCAGGCTACATGATCCCGTAGCGCTGCTCCATCTCCTTGACGAGGTTCTGCAGCGCGTTCGCCGCCATCCGCGGGCTCGTGATGACGGGCGTAGGCAGGTAGGGATCGACTCCTAATGGTTCTTTAGCTCCACCTGCTTCGGATCCACCAGCACGAGGCTAACCTCGTGGGGGTGGCTTTCGTAGCAGCACGCTCGCGAGCATCGCGTTGATGGCTCCCGACTTGCCTGCCCCGGTCGTTCCCGCGACGAGCAGATGTGGCATTTTCGCCAGATCAGCGCCGATCGCCTTGCCGGCGACGTCCTTGCCGAACCACACCGTCAGCGGCGACCAGTCTTGGTGGCTGCCTGGAAGACATCGCCGAGCTTCACGATCCGCCGGTGCGCGTTGGGGACCTCGACCCCCACCGCC
>CAVVZW010000207.1:0-25515 GCA_963752265.1 uncultured Alphaproteobacteria bacterium | reverse complement strand
CGCCGAGATTGACCTGTCCGTTGAGGTTGGGCTCGATGCGCCAGCCGGCCGCGAACTTCGGCCGCGCCGTCACAGTCACGCTGCCCTTGATGTCGGCGGAGGCATCGACCGACTTGATATTGATGCTGCCGATCTGCTCTCCGACATCGGCGCCGAGGATGCCACCGATCGCATCTCCGACCGCGCCGGTGGTCTTGGCCGCCAGCGAGCCGAGTGACGTCTCAGCTTTCCGTTGAGCGACGTGGCAAGCGACAGCACGTCCTGGCCGCCGGTGACGGAAAGCGGTCCGCGCGAGGGCGGTCCAGCCGATGTCGGCGTTTTGCAGAACTTGCGCCACGGGATTGTCGGCCTTGCCGGCAAAGGTGCGCGGCGCGCCGCGCTCGGCCACATCTCGGATCGCAGCATAGCAGGGCAAGATTCATTTGAACGAGCTTATCGAGAATGTGTTCAGGGCAGAGGAATGTGAACAATTTCATGAACGACTCCAAACTCATACAAAGGCACAAGCACGCGGCGGCTCGAGTTCTCCAGAAGACCTGGCACATTTACAAATGTCTGCACGCCAACGAGACACCTGACCACCTGCTAAGGAAACACCAACGCAAGTTCCTAGAAAGGTGCCTCTCAAGAAACCTAACGTGTTATAAATTTAACCGAGTCCGTGTTTCAGCATCTACGAGTTTCGGACGATAAAGAACAAAATACACATGTTAAACAGAAACATCAAGACATATTCCAGCAAATGAACAGAGTATGGTCTATCTCTACTTACTTGTCAAATGGGGGTTTAGCTAATGACTGAGATGCACTCCTCGATGCAGAAGCTAGTGAACGCTCAGGAGGAGATGCGCGCCCAGATAGAAGTCCTGCAGGGGCACGGGGAATGCGTAACCACTTCTCTCACCACGCACACTACTCCGTAGAGTCGGCCTCCTCCGTGGCTGCCGCGGTGTGCAGGGGCGGCGACTCGCCGCCGACGGCCCCGCACGCCTTCCACCACTCGGCAAGCGCCGGCGGCGGGCGCCCCCTGGCCACCTGACGACCAGCACTGGAATCACTTACACCACCTGCTGTCTTATTGCTCACGTAGATTAATTATGCGGACATGGTTATTTATTGAAAGTAAATAAATATCACATTGTCTGTCGATGAGGAGAAGTCCGCACTGCTGGGTCGATAGATCGATAACAACTCGTGCTAGCTAGCTAACTAGCTAGGTCTGTCCGCGGACTTCCCGGCGGGTGAGAGAAGGGGCAGCATGAAGCCGGCGAGTTTGTAGTCCAGGTACAGACAGCCGTTTATCTTAACGGCTCTTTAGGTACTTCTACTAATAGATGGAGAAACTTACAACGCTCACTGTCTTCCCGTCGTTCTTGGCCCTCCTGATTATCTGAATAGTGTTATGTTACAGGTTCCCGGTATGGAGGAGGGACCTGCCGCCATTTCCTGTTCCAAATGAGGAGGACATATATCGTGCACCATGAGGAGCTACCTTGTTCGCCTGAAGCCACTTAGCCTTGGTGGGATAAACAAAAATACGTTTAGGAGGGCCATGGCAATGTCGTTGTGCCCCGCCGAGATTGCGCGGTAGGAGGGCAGTGGTGGGGATTGCGGCTGGGACGTGCTCGAATCCTGCAGCTTCGACGAGGAGGGCGAGGAGCGGCCGCAGCCCATCTAAACAAGAAGAAGTTACCTGCTCACGATATCGATGGTGATACAATGAATGGGGATTCAATCCGGCTAACGGGTGAACGGCTGGGAAAGGAGGTGGCGGAATTGGGGATTGAGGCTTTGTTCTTTGTTTGCCCTCTCCCAGATGCAGCTACCTACTTCCAAGGAAATCCCCCTTCCTCGGCCGAACGGTTTCGAATTACGAAGCGACTATTGGGTTTAAATTCAAGGAAATAGCAGCTAAGGAGTGTCAACTTGGCAGCACTTGCAGCCAGATTGGTGCTAATTGCCCCCCTCTTCCTTCCCTCCTCTCGCCACACGCCGCTTACCTAGGGGAAAAGGGGGAGGGGGGTTGGGGCGGCGGCAGGATGCGAATCGATCAAACTCAAACAAGCGGAAGTGCCACCGGGGAACCAATTTGGCGGTGGATGGTGGTGGTCTGGTCTGCTTTGATGTGAGCTGCTTCTGCCGGTGGTAGAAGTGCTGGTGGCGAAAGAAACACGAAGAGCGGAAGAAAGGCGACGGAAGAGGGGTCGGAGAATGCGGCCGCCGTTCCTATCCGGCCACGGAGACGGCTACTTTTAATGTTTCATTCATGTCAGCGACTCGGATAAATGAAACTCCAGGGGAAGTAGGAAGACCTGACAAGATGGGACACGCCTCTCCTTTTTAATTAAGCTCCCGCTCTAGACGTGTGCCTTGCGAGCCACGGCTCAACAATGCTAAACCCAAGGGAAGAATGATAAATTATAAATGATTCATGACTTGCACAGATTGGCCGCTCTGGTGACATCATTAGTCCAACATTTACCAACAGACAAACTATATAGCTTTATTCACTAAAAGCGACTATGTGGGGGAATGCCTAACCACTAGCTTTTCTTATCCGCTCGACGCTTTCTTATGTCGGCGTCCCAACTGATAAACTAAAGCTTTTAATTAAGTCACCGAGTGTTCGTATTAAGACTACCGGCTCCGACTTGAAGACTCCGACAGTCGCATGCTTGAGAAGACTCGCTAGATCGATTTCATACTAAATTCCATCAATGCATATTATTACCTAATTGAATGGTACTGTTACCTTCTCCTCGTAAGCGAGCGCCTGGGCGATCATGTCCAATTTGTCCAATTGCTTCACAACAAGAGCTTCGGGGGATCTAGCTCCCTCCATATTCCCTCCAGAGATTCATCCACTCGTTTCCAATCGAAATCCGGTACCAGCGAGGCTATTTTCTTCACCGCCTGGAAACAATATTAACTATATGACTGCCCCTCGACTCTTTCATCTATTTACCTTCTCCTCGATCTCGAATTTCGACCGAGCAGAATAGCCACATCTCGGCGTCTATATGTTTTCCGTTATTAATAAATAAATGAGTACCACCGAAACTCACAATGTCCCCAATGATGGCCTCCCCGATATCGTGAACTAAGGACATTTTTACGCACTTGGTGATATCCAATCCGTTGTTGTCTTTTGAAGCCGAGGAGCCATCACCAGAACAGACATGCGATACCTAAGCAAATTGGTTCATGTTATACAGACGGAAACATACATGTGAGAGGCAACCAGGGTGTTGAACCGAATTTCATCAACGCAGTTGATGTTAAGCAGCCCCGGCGCTGTTTTCCATGCTTCGCGCAGCGTGCCACGGATGCTACTTGCCGTCGTGCCAATGTGCCGCAGTTGATCGGAACGTGCCTGCTACGGCCACGGCAATTATTTCGAAGATCATTGAAATGTCGCTTGACGTTCCGTTATTATTTCGATAATCGTTGAAATATGGAAAAGACGGATGTCGTCGCGGCGTTGGCCGCGCTCGCTCAAGACAATCGGCTCGATGTATTCCGCTTGCTTGTCGAAGCCGGTCCCGACGGCATGCCGGCCGGCGCGGTCGCGGCCGCTCTCGAGCTGGCGCCGAACACCCTGACCTTCCATTTCGATCGATTGCGAACGGCCGGCCTCGTCACCGTGCGCCGTGACGGTCGCTCCATGATCTACGCGGCCCGGTTCGAAACGATGAACTCCCTGCTCGGCTATCTCACCGATAATTGCTGCGGCGGGGCTCCATGTGCCCCCGTGGCCGCATGCAAGCCCGTGCGCAAGCGCGCCAGAATTCCAGCCTGAAAAGGAAACACCCATGAAGCGTCTGCATGTTCACGTCGCCGTCAATGATTTATCGCAATCGATAGGATTCTACTCGGCGCTGTTCGCGACCGAGCCCACCGTCGTGAAAACGGATTATGCGAAATGGATGCTGGATGATCCCCGCGTGAATTTCGCGATCTCGACGCGGGGCCGCGAACCTGGCCTCGACCACCTCGGCATCCAGGTTGAGGATAAGGGTGAACTTCAAGAGGTCTACGCGCGCTTGCGAGAGGCCGGCGGCAATATCGTTGAGGATGGCCAGACCGCTTGCTGCTACGCGAAGTCGGAAAAGTCATGGATCGATGATCCGGCCGGCATCGCGTGGGAGACCTTCCTGACGACAGGCGAGAGCATCACCTACGGAGACGGCACGGGTGAGAACAAGGCACGCGTGGCGCATGAGAAACAGGGCGCTTGCTGCGCGCCTCAGGCCGCAGCCGCTCCGGTGCCCGCCGCATCGGCATGCTGCACGTCGTAAAGCTGCGCCGTGGCTGAACGTCCCTATAACGTGCTGTTCCCTTGTATCGCACGAGCGCGAAGCAATTGCTGTTCACTTGACACAGACTTCGCACTCTCGGCTGATTTGCCCGTCGTGCCAACGTGCCGCAGGTCGCGCCGTTGATCGCCTCCCCAAATCAGGGGCAGAATCCGCTCCGTTCCGCGCCCGCATGAGGGGCGTATCGCGATCGTCACGGACGTTGGGCGCGGGATGCGATGGACGCCGATGGCTCGCTGACGAACGCGCCATCTGCGGACGGCGAAGTCGTGTGGTTCTGACGTCTCGACGCTGACGTCAACTCGGCGATGAAGCTCGCGCTTCACGCCGCGGATGGTGGCAAGAAAGCCCGATCACCAGGAAGAGCACGAAAGAAGCCGTTAAAACCACCGCGCGGGGAAAGCCGGATCGGTCCGGTGAACCTGTGGTGACTAACTCGTGTGCTTTTTGTTGCACGCGAGGCTGCGGGTGCATTGGACGCCCGGCTTTCCCTGCGCCCTCACCTGATGAGGGACATGATCCGGCCAAGACTCGGGCGCAATCAGCGCCGCGAGGGCGGTATTTGCTGCGTCCTGTCCAGTTTATGTCGATGCCATCCGCGAGCCGACCCTTCCGCCTGCCCGCCCCCTCGTATAAGAGTGATTTGCCAACGGAACGTGCCGGTAGTCTCGCGAATTGACGGCGTGGATGGTGGCGGCGGTTAGTAATCCAAAAGTCACAATCTAACGCTTGATTAGAGCAAGCAGGCACTTCAACCGGGGAATGGCATGATCAATCGATTGACGACGGCGCAATCCACCGCGGCAACGCGGCGTTGGGGGGCTCCCGCCGTTGTGACGCTGGCGGCGGTGGCCGCCCTGACGGCGCTGACATCAGGCGCCTTGACGTCAGGTGCTTTGGCGAAGCAGGCGCGTCCCGCCGCCCCCACCGAGGCGACCGCGCCCCGCGAGGCGGGCGAGCCGATCATGGCGATCGTGTCGATCAAATCCCAGAAGGTCACTTTCTACGACGCGGACGGCTGGATCTACCGCGCGCCGGTATCGACCGGCACCACCGGCCGCGAGACGCCGGCCGGTGTCTTCGCCCTGCTCGAAAAGGACCCGGACCATCACTCGAGCCTTTATGACGACGCCTGGATGCCGAACATGCAGCGCATCACCTGGAATGGCATCGCGCTTCACGGCGGCCCGCTGCCGGGCTATGCGGCTTCCCACGGCTGCGTACGCATGCCCTATGAATTCGCGGAGAAGATGTTCGACAAGACCCGGATCGGGATGCGGGTGATCATCTCGCCGAACGACGCGGAACCGCTCGATTTCTCCCACCCGGCGCTGTTCGTGCCGAATGCGCAAGCCATAGCCGCGGCGCCTGCGCGCGCTGAGGCCGCCACCCGCGCGGCCGACGCAGCCGCAACCACTGCGGACGAGGCAAAGAAGGCTGTCGCGACATCGGCACGCGAGGCAACAGCGCTCAACGCATCGCTGCGCAAGCTGGAATGGCAGAAGGGCCGCGCCGACGCGGAAGCCGCCTATGCCGGCAAGGTGCTCGCCAATGCAAAGACCGACGACGCCAAGGCAAAGGCCGAAGACCTGAAACAGAAGGCCGATCTCAAGGCCGCGGACGCGGCGACACAGTTCGACACCGCCAAGACCGATGCGAAGGCCAAGCTCGAGGTCGCCGCCGGCGCCAAGGATGCCGCCAAGGTGGCCGCGGCCAAAAAGACCGAGACCGCGAAAGCTGCGACCGAGGCGAAGCTCGCGCTGGAGCCGGTCTCGATCTACATCAGCCGCGCGACGCAAAAGCTTTACGTGCGGCGGAACACGCACAAGGCATGGTCGGACGGCGGCGAGGTGTTCGATTACTCCATCGAAGTACCGGTCACGATTCGCGATCCCGACAGGCCGATCGGCACGCATATCTTTACGGCGATGGCGAAGAACGATACTGGCCTGCGCTGGAGCGTGGTCTCGATCGACGACGGCGACGACGCCAAGGCCGCACTCGACCGCATCACCATTCCGCAGGATGTGCTCGACCGCATCGCGCCGACCGCCATGCCGCGATCCTCGATCGTGATCTCGGACGAACCGCTGAGCAAGGAAACCAACTATCGCACCGAATTCGTCGCGGTGCTCAGCAATCAGCCGCAGGGCGGCTTCATCACGCGCAAGCCGACGCCTCCTGTCGAGGTTGCGAATGGAGACGGCAACTTCTTCGGCTTTTTCCAACGCAGCTGGGACCCGCAGGGGAATCCCCAACCACAACCCGGCAATCCCCCACCCGGTTCGCGTCAGCGCGTCCAGCGCTATCCCGACGCCCAGTATGCGCGTCCGGTGCAGCAGGGTTTCGGCTGGCCCAGCCAATAAAAGACGCAAGAAAAAGGCAAGAAACGAGGATGCCCATGAAACTGCGAACCGGGCTCGCGATCGCCGCGGTGTTGGCCGCCGCAACAATCACCGCGCGAGCCCAGACGCAGTCACCAATCCCCGCCGACATCGTTTTTGTCAACGGCAAGGTGTTCACCGCCGATGACGGGGATCATGTGGTGCAGGGCTTCGCGATCACAGGCGAGCGCTTCGTGGCGGCCGGGACCAATGAGGCCGTGCGCCAATATGTCGGCCCGCAAACCCGGATGATAGACCTTAGGGGTCGCTTCGTTTCGCCTGGTATCACCGACGACCACTTTCACAACGAAGGCGGCGGCACCGGCGTCGATCTCAGTCACGTCCGCTCGCTTGGCGAGCTTCTGACCACCGTCGCCAACGCGGCCGCCGCCGCACCCGCGGACACCGTGATCGTCTCCAATTCCGACTGGCACGAGGCGCAGTTGAAAGAGCAGCGCCTGCCGACCGCGGAAGAAATCGAACAGGCCGCGCCGAACAAGCCCGTGGTGCTGGTGCGCGGCGGGCACGAATACATCCTCAACACCACAGCGTTGAAGAAGTGGAACGTCACCAAGGACACGCCGGTGCCGGCGGGCGGACAGATCAGCCGCAACGACGCGGGCGAATTAACTGGTGAGTTATTCGACGAAGCGCGGGCCATGGTGACGCTGCCGCGTCCAAAGCAAGTCGGCCTGGATGATATTCTCGCGACCCAAAAAGCTGTGGCGCCCTATGGCATGACCGCGCTTCGTATCCCCGGCTCGTACAAAGGCAATATGATCGACGCCTATCATCTGATGAAGCAGGCCGAGGCGGAAGGAAAACTGACGCTGCGCTGGACCGTCTATATGCCCGGCTTCTCGCTGCGCTCCGCCGACGCCGCCCGCAAGGCGATCGAGTCCTGGGGAACCCATCAGGGCGAAGGCGATGACTGGGTCAAGGTCGACGGCGTCAAGCTGATGGTCGACGGCGGCTTTGAAGGCGGCCATCTTTCGAAGCCCTATCTGGAGCCTTACGGCAAAGGCGGCACCTTCACCGGCCTCACGGTGTCGCCGCCTGTGGCCTACACCGAGGTGGTGCGCGAGCTCAACAGCAAAGGCTGGCACGTCATCACCCATGCGGTGGGCGATGCCGCGCTCGACGAGGTTCTCGACGCTTATGCGGCGGCCGACAAGGATTCGTCCATCAAAGGCAAGCGCTGGTCGGTCGAGCACGCGTTCGTCTCACGCCCCGAACAGGTCGCGCGCCTGAAGGCGCTCGATATCGCAGTCTCGGCGCAGGATCACCTTTATCTCGCAGCGCCCGTGCTCAGGAAATACTGGGGCTGGGACACCGCGAGCGAAGTCACCCCCGTCAAGACCTATCTCGACGCGGGCCTGCTGGTCGCCGGCGGCACCGACAGCCCGGTCATTCCGTTCAATCCATTCTGGAATCTCTACCACATGGCCAGCCGCGACACGATTTCGGACGGCGTCTACGGCGAAGACCAGAAGATCGCCTCGCGGCCGTTGCTGCTCCGGCTCGTCACCATCAACTATGCGAAGCTGATCGGCGAAGAAAAGACACGCGGCTCGATCGAGCCCGGCAAGCTCGCCGACTTCGCGGTGCTGACGGATGATTTCCTCACCGTCGCGCCCGAGACCATCCGCGACATGAAAGCGCTCTCGACCTGGGTCGGCGGCCGCGAGGTCTATCGCGCGCAGGGATACGAATAAGGGTACGAGTAACGCCGCTCAAAGATCAGGCCGCCGCGTGACCTTTGACCTGTGAAAACAGGGTGCGGATCTCCGCGACAGGCCGCGGCCGGCTGAACAGGTAGCCCTGCATCTCGGTGCAGCCGAGCTCACGGAGCAGTTCCCTTTGCTGCTCGGTCTCGACGCCTTCCGCCGTGGTCGTCATGTGGCGCTCGGCTGCGATACTCACGACCGCGCGCACGATCGACGACGAGCCGTCGGCTTCCGCGATGCCGGTGACGAAACAGCGATCGATCTTGATCTTGTCGAAGGGAAAGCGCTGCAGGTAACTCAACGAGGAATAGCCGGTGCCGAAATCATCGAGCGCGATACGAACGCCAAGCGCACGAAGCTGGTGCAGAATCGCCAGCGCCGTCTCGTCGTCGCGGATCAGGACCGCCTCGGTAATCTCGAGCTCCAGCCGGTTTGCCGCGAGACCCGACGCCGACAGCGCGGCAGCCACCTTCAGCCCGAACGTCGGACACCTGAACTGGATCGGCGAGACGTTGACCGCGATCTTGAGGTGATCCGGCCAGGTTGCGGCCTCCGCACAAGCCGTCGTGAGCACCCATTCTCCAAGCCGGGTGATCAGGCCGGTGTCCTCGGCGACCGGAATAAATTCAACCGGAGAAACCATGCCCCGCTCGGCATGACGCCAGCGCAGCAGCGCCTCGCATCCCGACACCTCGTTGCTGCCGAGATTGACCAGCGGCTGGTAGTGAACTTCGAGACCGCCATCCGTCATCGCCTGCCGCAGATCACGCTCCAAAGTGAGCCGCGCCTTGGCGCGGGCATCCATGCCCGGCTCGAAGAACCTGTAGGTTCTGCGGCCGTCGGCCTTGGCGCCATAGAGCGCCAGATCGGCCTTCATCAGCAGCTGGTCGGCCTCACTGGCGTCCTGAGGCGCGATTGCCATGCCGATGCTGGCGTCGGTGACGATCTGGTGTCCGAGACATTCGAAGGGATCACGGATCGCCTCGTAAATCCGCGAGGCAAGATCGGTGACGTCAGCCGGATTCTTGATGCCTGTCTGGACAATCGCAAATTCGTCGCCGCCGAGCCTCGCGATCAGATCGCTTTCGCCAGCACACTTGCGCAGGCGCGAAGCGACGCCCTTCAACAGCTCATCGCCGATCGGGTGACCCAGGGAGTCGTTGACGCTCTTGAACTCGTCGATGTCGATGTAAAGCAGCGCAACTTGCTCGCCGTTTTGAGCCCTGGAAAGCTCCTGCTGAAGCCGATCCTGGAACAGCACGCGATTGGGCAGGCCGGTCAACGCATCATAGTGCGCGAGGTAAGCGACCCGGTCTTCGGATCGCTTGCGATCGGTGATGTCCTCATGCGTGGCAACCCAGCCGCGGCCTTCCACCTTTCGGAAGGTAACCTGAATCGAACGCCCGTCAGGAGCGCTCCTGATCACGGTTTTATTGAGGGCCATATCTCTGAGGATCTCGGCGCACAGCTCGTCTACTTCGCCCTCGATCGTCCCGAGATTCAAGCGGTGCGCCATCAGGTCGCGGAAATGGCAACCGGGCTTCACAATATCGGGCGACAATCCATACATCTCGATATAGCGCTGATTGCAGACGACAAGCCGCTCCGATTCATCGAACAAGGTCAAGCCCTGCGTCATATTGCCGATTGCCGTATCGAGCCGAAATTTTTCCAGCGTCAACCGGCTCTGCGACATCAGATGTTGCTGCGAAAGCTGCCTGACAATCAGAAAGAGAATGACGGCGATCACAAGCACCGACAGGAAGGCCGATGCAATCATGAACTTGGTTTGATTCCGCCAGTCTGCGAGTGCCGACGCCACGGTCGTCGTCGCGGTGACAGATATCGGGAAGCGGCTCAATTTGCGAACCGCCATCAATCGCTCCCGGCCGTCAACGGGACTGGTCATGCGCACCGTCTTGTGATCCGTACCGGTCAGGAGTGTCTTGAACAAGGAAGCGGTCTTCAGCTTCGTCCCGATCAACCCTTCGACGTGGGGATAGCGCGCCAGCATCGTCGAATCCTGGTCGAACATCGAGATTGCCGCGTCTGTTCCCAGCGCAATCGAGGAGAAAAACTCTTCGAATTTCGCAGGAAGGAGTGCTCGCGTGGCCAATCCCAGGAATTCACCATCTGGTCCTGTGAATCTGCGGGCAACAATGGTCAGCAACTCTCCGGAAAAGCGGCTGCGTACCAGCTCGACATGATACGGTGTCGGGGTAGAGCCTGATTTCAAGACTTCAAAATAGGCCCGATCGGCGATGCTGACCGCGGGCGCAGGCCACGTTTCCGATGAGTTGATGAGCCAGCCGTCCGCGTCATAGACGTTCAAGCCCGAAACGTCGGAATATCCACTGACCTTGGCTTTCATCGCCAGATACGTTTCATAGGTCGACAGACGACGCTTGAAAAACTCGGGCGAGGCGAGCGCGTCCGAAGACTTCCGTGCGATAAGCGTATTTTGAATGACTGAAAAATCTTCAAGCTGTTGATCGAAGTGACGGGTGAGCAGCAGCACGGTATTTTCCAGCTCGCGCTCGCTGCTTTCGAGCGCGCGCTCACGAAAATTGCTGATCATGACCGCCGTGCCGATCGCGATTGCCGCAATCAGCAGCATACCGCACGCGATAAGCCACCTGATGGGATCGCGGCGAATATTCGGTTCGCTGATTGGATCGGCAATATCGGCAGCCGCTTCGCGGCGTTTGACGGGCTCTTCGTTCTGAAGCGTCTTCGGCATTTTTCCTTATCCCCGGAAAATTCCTGATACAGGCCCGGGGTGGAGGTCACGTTAGAAATATCGGTTACCCAAGCGTTAATTCGGAGCTGCCGTAATGCCGGATTACCTATAAGCCGCCTCGATAAACATGCAGACGGTATTTTATTCTGCCCACGCGTTTGCTGCGTTCATTTCCCCGGCCAAGAAGGCTTTCGCTTTTCGGCAAACGCTTTCAGTCCCTCTTTGGCGTCTTCGGTCATCGCGAGCAGCGCGATCTGGGTTTCGGTGTAGGCGATGCTCTCGTCGAACGACATCGAAGCGATCGCGCGCATCGCGTATTTGCCGCGCCGGATCGCGGTCGGAGATTTATCGGTGATGCGGCCGATCAGCCAGTCAAGTTTGGCGTCGAGCTCGGCCTTCGGCACTACGTAATTCAACAGCCCCGCTGCTTGCGCGGTCTCTGTGTCAAAGGGTTCGCCCGTGATCGCCCACTCGTTGATCAGCCGACGCGGCGCGATCGATTGCATCAGGCTCAACACCTGCATCGGAAACACGCCGACCTTCACTTCTGGCAGGCCGAAGATCACGTGATCTGAGGCGATCGCCATATCGGTCATGCACAACAGCCCCATGCCGCCCGCCATGCAGACGCCGTTGACGCGCGCGATCGCGGGCTTGGTCGCATTTTGGGACAATCGCAACAGATCCGCGAAGTCGACGTTGGGTTTGGAAAAATCGTGCGCGAATGCACCACCGGTATTCGCCAGGTCCGCGCCGGCACAAAAGGCTTTCTCGCCGGCGCCGGTCAGCACGATGACGCGGACTTCCGGATCATCGTGGGCCGCGCGATAGCCGCGCGCGATGCCGGCGATCACATCGGCGTTGACAGCGTTGCGCTTCTCCGGCCGGTTGATGGTGATCCAGAGCGCAGGTCCGCGCTTGTCGATGAGAACGCTTGAAGTGTCGGTCATGGCTGTCCCTCCTGTCATTGCGAGCGACAGCGAAGCAATCCAGCAAACCGAAAAGAGAGCCTGGATTGCTTCCACCTACGCGCAAGAGCGCTTCGGCGGACTGCTACCCCGCGAAGCTCGCAACGCGAGCGAAGAGGGGTCGTCGCGTTGCTCCTCGCAATGACGAACAGGACTTTAGAACACGACCCATGAGGACGGGAAGGCTTCTTGAACAATTCCTAAGGCGTCGGGATCGCGTCCGCGTCCGCCTTCTTCACCCAGACCTTGTTGTCGTGGAACGCGGCACCGCCGACGGGCGCCACGGATTCCGCGCCAGTCAGCATATTGATGCCGCGGCCGCCGATATGGGACTTGTTGGGGTGCACGGATTCGGCGATCAGCACTCCGCGGCGCACGCCGTCGAAAACTTTCGCCGTCAGCGTTGTCTCGCCGCGGAGATTACCGAGCGTCACGGCGTCGCCGTCGGCGATTCCGAGTCGGCCCGCATCGTCGGGATGGATCATCACGCTGGGTGCGCCCTCGCGCGCCTGCGACGACGGTGTCTCGTTGAATGAGGTATTGAGGAAACTGCGTGAGGGACTGGTCGCCAGACGGAACGGATGCGCCTCGTCCGCCTCCTCGATCGCGGCCCAGTGATCCGGCAGCGACGGCATCTGATCCCAAGCCCCCATCATCCCGGCATTGCCGAGCGGAACGCTGGTCCAGTCCGCCTTGAAGTGAAACTTGCCGTCCTTGTGCGCAAAGCCGTCGAGGTAATGCGAGGTGCGGAAATCCGGCTGGAGATCGCGCCACAGATCCTGTTCCAGAGCCTCGATGCCGCCGTGGCCGCTCTTGCGCAACGTCGCGTCGATCAATTCGCGCGGCGACATCTCAAAGCCGGGATGATCCACCTTGAGGCGGCGGCTCAATCCGCGCAGCACCTCGTGGTTGGAGCGGCATTCCCCGGGCGGCTCGATCAGCTTGGCACCGACCGAAATGTGCTGGTGGCCGCCGCCGTAATAGAGATCGTCATGCTCGATGAACATCGTCGCCGGCAGCACGATGTCGGCCATCTGCGCGGTCTCGGTCATGAACTGTTCATGCACGGCGACAAACAGATCCTTGCGCGCGAAACCACGACGCACCAGCGCCTGCTCCGGCGCTACCGTCATCGGATTGGTGTTCTGTATCAGCATCGCCTTGACCGGCGGCCCGTTATGGAGCGCGGCCGGATCGCCGGTGAGGATGCGTCCGACCTTGGACTGATCGAGCCGCCGCGTCTTGGAATTGATCGCGTCGTGACCCTCGATGATGGACTCGTCGAATTTCCAGAGCGCGGCATTGTTGAAGAATGCGCCGCCGCCTTCATGCTGCCAGGCGCCGGTCACCGCGGGAATGCACAGCGCCGCGTGCATCTGCGCCGCGCCGTTGCGGCTGCGGGTAAAGCCATAGCCGAGGCGGAAGAAGGTCCGCTTGGTCTGGCCCACCATGCGGGCAAAGGCTTCGATCTCTTCCACCGGTACGCCGCAAATCGCCGACGCCCATTCGGGGTTGCGGGTCTTCAGATGCGCTTCCAGCTCTTTCGGGAAATCGGTATAGCGATCCATGTAGTCGCGATCGGCATAGCCTTCGCGGAACAGCACATGCATGACGCCGCAAGCAAACGCGCCGTCAGTGCCCGGCCGCACCAGGATCTTGACGTCGGCCTGCTTCATCGTGTCGTTGTTATAGACGTCGATCGCCGCGATCTTGGCGCCGCGTTCTTTCCGCGCGCGCATCGCATGCGTCATCACGTTGACCTGGGTGTGCACCGGGTTGGTGCCCCAGATTACCACGAGATCGGACGACGCCATCTCGCGCGGATCGACGCCGGCGATCTTGCCGGTTCCGGCGGCAAAGCCGACACGCGCGATGGTCGAGCAGATCGTCCCGTAAAAACGCGAGTACTTCTTCACGTGCGCGAGGCGGTTGATGCCGTCGCGCATCACGAGCCCCATGGTGCCGGCATAGTAATAAGGCCAGACCGACTCCGCGCCAAACTCCTGCTCGGCGGCGTCAAAGCGGCCGGCGATTTCGTCGAGCGCATCGTCCCAGGATATCCGCGCGAACTTGCCCGATCCCTTCGCCCCGACACGGAACATCGGATAGGTCAGCCTGTCCGGATGATGGACGCGCTCGGCATAACGGGCGACCTTGGCGCAGACCACGCCTGCCGTATAGGTCTGGAGCTTGGAACCACGGACCCGGCCGATCGAGGTGTCATCGATCACCTCGATATCGAGCGCGCAGGCCGACGGACAATCGTGCGGGCAGGTCGAGTGCCGGATAGCGACCTTGGCCTTCGCGGCCGGAGCCTCGATTTTGGCGTGCTGATTTATGACAATAACACTAACATCAAAGCCCGAGTCCGCCAGCGTCAGAAACGGGACACTCGTGCGCAAAAGGCGGGCATGCCATGCAGATCGGCCGGGTTTAACCGCCGAAATACGCGCCGCCATTGGCGTGAATCGCCTGGCCGTTGACGTAGCGCGAACCCGGCCCGCACAGGAACCGGACGGCGGCCGCGACGTCTTCCACCTTGCCACGCTCGCCGGTGATGGTCCGGTGGATCAGGTGGTGCGCCGGCTCGGGCGTGTTTCGCGGGCGCGGCGTGCCGATGATCCCAGGCACGACACAATTGACGGTAATGCCGTCCGGCGCGAGATCATGGGCGAGTGCCCGCGTAAAGCCGATGATGCCGGCCTTCGCCGTCACCACATGGGCGCGGTCGGACGCGCCGGTATGAGCACTGAGGCCGCCGATATTGACGATGGTCCCCGCCCCGCTCGCCTTGAGATGCGGCAGGCACGCCTTTACGCAGTGGAAGGTGCCGTCGAGGATCACATTCATCACCTCGCGCCACTCGGCATAGGTCATCTCGGCGAACGGCTTTTCCCGCCGCAACGCCGCGTTGTTGACGAGGATGTCGATCCGGCCAAATTCGGCCATCGCCATATCGACCATGGCCTGCACGGCGGCGGGATCGGCGATGTCGCCGATATGCACAATCGCCTTTTGGCCCGTGGTTTCGATCTCGCGCGCGACGGCCTTGGCCTCGTCTTTGTTGCCGCGCGAATTGACGACGACGGACGCGCCGTCTTCCGCCAGCGCCAGCGCTATCGCGCGGCCGATGTTGCGGCCGGAGCCGGTCACGATCGCGACCTTGCCGGTGAGTTCGCCTGCGCTCATTGTTTCCCCCGTCGTTTCCCCCTTAGACGCGCAACGCGCCGAGATCGATCTTCCCACCATAGAGCCCCGCGAGCAGCTTGAGCGCCGCTTCACCCTGCGCCTTGCTCCAGCCGCCATGCTGGACGTTGAGCGCGAATTTATCCGTGACGTCCTGCCGTGTCAGCGGTGCCTTTACCCCGCCACGCAAATAAGGCTGCCGATCCTCGACCACGCTGCCGTCCTTCAAGGTCGCCTTGATATGACCGGTGTAATTGTTCGGATAGGGATTGTCGGGGTCGATCACGAACTTCACTTTCGCCGCGAGCGCGAGCACGCGTTCGTCGCGGATCGCGTTTTCGGTGAATGCGCCCAAACCCACGCCGCCATGGACGAAGCCGGCCGCGAGCAAATACGGCACGGCGAATTTCGCGGAGTAACCGTTGCGCGGACGTTGTTTGTCGGCGAGCGGCTCCCACAGCCGATGCACCGTGCCTTCCGCGACCTCGCAGAGAATGCTCTCGATATCTTCCGGCTTGATACCGCGCGAGGCCAAGCGTTTGGCGCAGTCGATATAAGGCTGCGCCATCGTCCCGCAGGGATAGGGCTTGAACGCCAGGGTATCGGTGACCCAGCGCGTGCCGAAATCACCCGTCAGCGCGTCGTAGTCGCCTTTGGTGGTGTGCGCGAAACCATGAAACAGCCCATGGACGCCTTCGAACACCGTGCGCGGGCCGACAAAACCTTGTTTGGCAAGCAACGCCGCGCGGATGCCGGACTGCGCCGCCCAACCGGCATGCATCCGCTTGGTCCAGGCGCCTTCAGCGAGATATTCGATGATCCCGCCCGCCATGCTGCCGGCGATGCCGAGTGCATCGACGATCTGTTTCGCGTTCAACCCCAGCGCCGCGCTGACGCCGGCGGCAGCGCCCATCGCGCCAAAGATCGCGGTCGGGTGAAAGCCTGCCTTGTGCACCGCCTTCGGCGTCACGAGACTGAGGCGACAAAGCACCTCGGTGCCTACCGCAATCCCGGTCAGCGCGTGAGCGCCGTCCGGATGATGGCGCTCGCAGGCCGCCAGCACCGCCGGCACGATCACGGCGCCCGCATGCACAGGACCGCCTTCAAAGGTGTCGTCGAAATCCTCGCCATGGGCAGCCGTGCCGTTGACGAAGGCCGCGCCTGACGCCGTCAACGTGCGCGCATGCCCGACCACGGTGCACGGTCCGTCATCGTCAGAACCGGCCAACGCTGCCTTGACGTAGTCCTCGTTCCGCGCGGTGACACAAAGACCGACGATATCGATCAGCAAGTCCTCGCATTTGCGCAGCGTCTCGGCCGGCAGCACGCCCGGCTTCAAGGCGGCGATCTGATGCGCCAACGTTTCGGCGACGGAAATTTTCGGCAAGTCAGAGCTCATGACAGGGCTTCTCGTACAATCAAACGCGGAAGATGCGCGTGTAGCGCTGTCTGATGCTGGCGCCCTGCTGTTCCACGGCGGCGGGATCGTCCTTCAGGGTTTTGATGTCCTTGAGCGGAATCCAGTTCGGCTTTTCCTTGGCCTGCGGGTGCAGCGAGCGCAAGCCCCCGACATCGATCGCCAACTGCTGTGCCTCACGCGTGAAACAGAACGACTGAAACAGCCTCGCGGCGTTCGGGTTTGGCGCGCCTTTGAAGATGCCGTTGGGGCCGACAATCATCGGCGAACCTTCAGTGGCATAAACCGGCTCCACGGGACGTCCCGCGTCCCGGAGTTGCAAGATATTGTACTCGTTTCCATCGGCCATGACCGCGCGCTCGCCGAGCTCAAGCTTCTTTGGCGGATCGGCCGAGGACTGCACCTGCATGACGTTCTGCTTGGCAAGCTGTTCGAAGAAGGTCCAGCCCAGGTCGCGCTGCAACTGGTAGGTCGCGGTCATGATGGTGCCGGAGTAGCCGGGATGACCCTTGACGATCTTGCTCTTCCATTTGGGATCGAGCAGATCGGCAAAACTCTTCGGCGCATCTTCCGCCTTCACCAGGCTGGTGTTGTAGGCAATGATGGACAACCAGACGCGCCAGCTCGCAAACTGGCCGTCGGCATCGCGATGCTCCGGCGCATAAAACTTCGCGACGTCTTCCGGCACGTAAGACTCGAGAACACCGTCGCGCTTCCAGACAATGAAATGCGCGGCATCGGAAGAATTTACGACGTCGACGGCGTGGATGTTAGAGGAATATTCCTGGCCGATGCGCTGAAACACGCGCTCGGCGCCGGTGCGCTCGGTGCGGACGGAAATGCCCGGATATTTCGCCTCGAACGCCTTCGCGAGTTTCTCGGCGACCGGCAAATCGACCGACGTGTAGTAGACGACCTGGCCTTCCTTTTTGGCGGCCTCGATCAAAGCGGGCGTGACGGCCTCGGCGGGCGGCGCGTCGGCCAGAACGCGGGTGGAGAATGCCGCTGCCCCAAGCAGACCACCAGCACCCCTGAGCGCGGCCCTTCGGGAAATTCCTGTATTTTTCATTGCTTCCCTGATCATCTTATTGGCCGGCGTGAGCCAGCCTGTCGGGCTGCCTGAGCGGGCTTGACGATGCTTATTTTATTCTGCCCGCGAAGTCCAAGTCCATTGCTGAAGTCCATTGCTGAAGTCCATTGCTGGACTTGGGCCTTCTTTCGCGCCAAAAGACAAGGCGAAACGGGCTTGAAAAGAGAGAACGGAAGCATGCGTTTGGGGTTCGCCGACAGGAGCAAGACCATGCAAAAGAAGGCTCCGCGCGCTCTGGCGCTGGCTGCCGCGTTCCTTAGCCTGCAGGCTTTTCTTATCGCGCCAATTCTTATCGCGCCAAGCCGCGCGCAAGACTATCCCACCCACACGATACGGATCATCGTCCCCTTCGGCGCGGGCGGACCGGCGGACGTGGCGGCGCGCGTCGTTGCCAACGCGCTTGCGGAAGATCTCAAACAACCTTTTGTGATTGAGAACCGTCCCGGCGCCGGCTCGGTGATCGGCACACAGGAAGCCGCCAAATCAGCACCGGACGGCTACACGCTGCTGTTGATGTCGAACGCCCAGACCGCGAATGAATCGCTGGTGCCGCAACGCAAATACGACCTGATGCGCGACCTCGTACCGGTTGCGCCGCTCAATGTCGCCGACCTCGTCATCGTCGTGCATCCGTCCGTGCCGGCCACCACATTGAAGGAATTTATCGCGCTCGCGAAATCCCAGCCGGGAAAACTGAATTACGCCTCCTCCGGTCAGGGCACGCCCTATCACATGGCCGGCGAACTGTTCAAAACCATGGCCGGCATTGATGTCGTCCATGTGCCTTATCGTAATAGTGGCGAAGCTCGGAACGGCGTCATCGGCGGCCAAGTGCAGATGATGATCGATTCCGTGACCACGATGGCGCCAAACGTCACGCAGGGCCAGGTGCGCGCGCTCGCCACCACCGGCAAAATGCGATCCGTCGTATTGCCTGACGTGCCGACGTCGGACGAAGCTGGCCTTCCCGGCTATGAAGCCACGATCTGGCTCGGCCTGATGGCGCCGAAGGGCACGCCGCAAGCCATCATCGCAAAGCTCAACACGGCTGTGAACGAGGCGATCAAGCGGCCGGAGATCATCAAGCTGTGGGCCGATCAGGGCGCGGTCCCAATGGCGATGACGCCGGAGGCGTTCGACAAATTCCTGCGCGGCGATATCGTCAAATGGGCCGAAGTCGTCAAGCAATTCCCGGACAGGCCGTGACCATCCGCTTCCACCTCAATGGCGTCGAGACCGAGATCGACGCCGATCCCGATACGCCGCTACTGGCGGTGCTGCGTGGCCATCTCGGACTGACCGGGCCGCATTTCGGTTGCGGCGCGGGCGAATGCGGCGCCTGCAATGTCCTGATCGGCGATCACGCGGTAACCTCCTGCGACACGCCGCTGTGGTCGGTCGCCGACAAGGACATCACCACCCTCGAAGGTCTCGGCAGCATCGAGCACCCGCATCCGCTTCAGCGCGCCTTCATTGCCGAGCAGGCGCTGCAATGCGGCTATTGCCTCTCAGGCATCATGATGAGCGCCGCCGCATTATTAAAGCGAAACGCCAACCCGACCAGCACGGACGTGAAGGAGGCGCTCGACCGCAACCTTTGCCGCTGCGGTTCGCATAACCGCATGGTGCGAGCTATTCTGCGCGCCGCGGCCGAGATACGCGCACCATGACGGCCAATCCCGCCTCACCGCCACTGCCGCCGTCGCTTGCGGCGAATCCAAAACTGTCGTCATGGATCAACTTCATTGCCAACGGGAAAGTCGTGGTCTCGCCCGGCAAGGTCGAAATCGGTCAGGGCATCGTCACGGCGCTGGCGCAAATTGCCGCCGACGAGCTTGATGTCGATATCGCCCGCGTGCAGATGGTGCGCGCCTCCACGTCCGCCAGCCCCAACGAAGGCGTGACCTCAGGCAGCCTCTCCGTGCAGCATTCGGGGCGCGCGATCCGCTTTGCCTGCGCGGAAATCCGGCAGATTTTTCTGGATGCGGCTGCCGAACGGCTCGGCGTCGATCCGGCCGTGCTCGCCGTCAACGACGGCGTCATCTCCGGTCCCGGCAACATCTCGACGAGCTATTGGGAACTCGCGAACGACATTTCGCTGGACCGTGACGCGACGGCATCCGCACCTCCGAAATCATCGGCGCAACGGATGCTAGCGGGCCAATCGTTGCAGCGGCTCGACATTCCCGACAAGGTTTTCGGCCGCCCGCGTTTCATCCACGATACGCCCCTGCCCGGCCTGTTGCATGGCCGGATCTTGCGGCCGGAGCTTTCGCAAGCCAAGCTCGTCGAATTGAACGAGGAACGCGCGCGCAAAATCGAGGGACTGGTCGCGATCGTGCGCGACGGCAATTTCACCGGCGTGGTCTGCGAAACGGAAGCGGGAGCCGAAGCCGCGCTCGCCGCGTTGCGCAAAGGCGCGACCTGGGCCTCAGGCGAAACGCTGCCGGATGAAGACGGCATCGCCGAGTGGCTGAAACACCAGCCCGCCATATCGTCCGTCATCGCCGACAAGAAGGCCACCTCGCCGACAGCGAAAGCGCGCACCGTCAAACGAAGATATCACCGTCCGTATATTGCCCACGGCTCGATCGCGCCGTCCTGCGCGATGGCGCAATGGAATGGCGATGTCGTGCGAATATGGACCCACAGCCAGGGCGTCTATCTGCTCCGATCCGATCTGGTGATGGTGTTGAAGCTGCCGCGCGAGAACATCATCGTCGAGCATATGGAAGGCGCTGGATGCTACGGCCACAACGGCGCCGACGATGTCGCGCTCGATGCCGCATTGTTGGCGAAGGCGGTGCCGGAACGGCCGGTGCGGGTGTTGTGGTCGCGGGCCGATGAAATGTCGCAGGCGCCGTTCGGCGCGGCGATGACCGTCGAAGTCGAGGCGGACCTCGATGCTGACGGCGAAATCATCGGTTGGCGCCACAGCATCTGGGGCAACGGCCACACCGCACGTCCCGGCCGCGCGGATCAACCTGCGTTGCTCGCAGCTTTCGAACTGGCAACGCCGTTTCCGCGCGCCATCTCTGTCGATCCGCCGGCCGCGATCGGCGGCGGCTCCGACCGCAACTCAGTCCCGCTTTACGATTTTCCGTCGTGGCACGTCGAATGTCACCGCCTCACCATCATGCCGATCCGCACCTCTGCGCTGCGAACGCTCGGCGCGCATGGCAATGTGTTTGCGGTCGAATCCTTTATCGACGAACTGGCCTTCGAGCGCGGCGAAGACCCGGTCGCGTTTCGTTTGCGTCATCTGTCGGACCAGCGGTCTAGAGATGTGATCGAGGCCGCCGCCAGGCGCGCCAACTGGAAGCCAGCGAAAGCGGACGGGATCGGATACGGCATCGGCTTCTCGCGCTACAAGAACACGGGGGCTTACTGTGCGGCGGTCGCCGAGGTGGACGTCGGCGAAGATATCCGGGTGAAGCGCCTGACGCTGGCGGTCGATGTCGGCGAGGCCGTCAATCCCGACGGCGTGATCAACCAGATCGAGGGCGGCGCCATTCAGGCGACGAGTTGGGTTCTGAAGGAGCGCGTTCGCTTTGACACCACGCGCATCACCAGCAACTCCTGGACCGAGTATCCGATCCTGCGCTTCAGTGAGGTGCCAGATGTCGATGTCGAAATCATCTCGCGGCCGGATGTGGATTCCGTCGGCGCCGGAGAGGCCGCGCATGGTCCTGTTACCGCGGCGATTGCGAACGCCGTGTTTGATGCCCTGGGCGTGCGCCTTCGCGATCTGCCAATCACGCGCGATCGCCTGATCGCGGCTATGGAGCTTTCTTGATGACAAGTTTGAATATCCTGAGCGGCGGCGCGGCGCAGGGCCTGGTCGGAAGTCTTGCAGCCAAATTCAAGGAGAGAAGCGGGCTCGACATCGCTGGCGAGTTCGGCGCGGTTGGCGCAATGGCGGAGAAGTTTCGCACCGGTACGCCGGCCGACATTCTCGTCCTCACCTCGGCCTTGATCGCCACGCTCGGAAACGAGAATCTGGTGAATGTCGCCTCGGTAAAAAATATCGGCCGGGTCGAGACGGCGCTGGCGGTTCGCGAAGCTGACCCGCTGGTCTCGGCGCCCGATGCGGCAAGCCTGCGTCAGGCCTTTCTAAGCGCCGATGCCATCTTCGTGCCGGACACCAAGGCCTCCACCGCCGGCATCCATGTCGCGAAAGTCTTGAGCCAGCTCGGTATTGCGGATGAGGTCACCTCTCGCCTGAAGATGTACCCGAACGGCGCGACCGCGATGCGTCACATGGCCGAAAGCGATGCAAAGCACCCGATCGGTTGCACGCAGGCGACCGAGATCATCGCTACGCAAGGAATCAAGCTTTCAGGCGCGCTGCCGAAGGGATGCGATCTGGCAACCACGTATACGGCGGCCGTTACGACAAAGGCGGCGCACGCCCGCGAGGCGCAAATCCTGATTGACCTGTTGACGGCGGCGGATCAAGGCCACTTGCGCGAACGCGCAGGCTTTTTGGATATCTAGCCCGCGGGCTTCTTCGACGCCAGTTCCCGGTACCGTTCGCGGCTCTTGAGGAGATGCCCGCGCATGGCATCCCTCGCCCGTTTCGGTGAATGGGCGGCGATCGCCTGCAAGATCACCTCGTGCTCTTTCTCGATCCGGGTGAGATACTGCCGCGGGCCTTCGGTGCTGCCTTCAAACGAACGAATGCTTTGCCTGGGAATGATCAGGCGGCCGAGAAAATCCAGAAATTCGACAAAGCGGCTGTTTTGCGTCGCCAGCGCAATCGCCTGATGGAACGCGAAATCTTCCTTGATCGCGCGTTCACCGCCCAAAATGGCGCGGCTGAACACGCGCTGTGCCTCGCCAATGGCCTTGATCTGTAAAGCTGTGGCGCGTTCGCTGGCCATCGCGGCGGCCTCGGATTCCACCGCCATGCGTAACTCGAGAATATCGAGCACGCTCTCGAGCGAGCCGAGGCCTTCGGGGTCGATCGCATAAGGTTGCCTTCCGGCATCGCGATCGACGAACGCCCCTGCCCCTTGCCGCGTGATGACAAGCCCGCGCGCGCGCAACGCCGACACCGCCTCCCGCACCACCGTGCGGCTGACGCCCATGCCCTTCATCATTTCGGTTTCAGACGGCAATTTGGCGCCGACCGGCAGTTTGCCGGACATGATCTGCTCGGCCAGCCGGTCTACCACCTCGGAACTCAGGCTTTTCGGCGCGCCCACGGGACGAAGCAGCCGCTCGCGCTGACGCCGCGCGGCATCGGTCGGGGGTGAGCTTGACGAAGCTTGTCGGGTCATCGTACAAGTTTAGCATGGCGGCGCCGCACGGGCAAATCCACCGTTTCGGTTTTCGGATTTGTCCGGTGGGGCGCGGCCTGTTAGCAATAATGAAAAAGCAGGTCAGGCAATGACCGCGCGTTGAAAACCACCGGGAGGAGAGGCGATGAAGCGTCGCGATTTCATGAAGCTTGGCGCTAGCGTTGGTGCCGCGGGTTTGGCGGGCGGCCTGCCCTTTGGCGCGAGCGCGCAAACCAAGGCGGTGTTCAAGGCTTCCGACGTCCAGCCGCCGGGCTATCCGACCGTGGCGGCCACTGAAAATCTCGGCAAGAAATTGTCCGATGCGACGGGCGGCCGGCTCTCGATCCAGATGTATCCGTCGATGCAGCTCGGCGGCGAAAAAGAAACCATCGAACAGACGCAGATCGGCGCGGTCCAGATTTTGCGCGCCAGCGTCGGAACGATGGGACCGATCGTCGACGATATCAACGTCATCAACATGCCGTTCCTGTTCAAGAACACCGCGCATGCCAACAAGATGATGGACGGGCCGATCGGCCAGGAATTGCTCGACAAGATCACCGCAAGCCCGAACGCCAACCTCGTTGCGTTGTGCTGGATGGATTCCGGCGCGCGCTCGCTCTACAACACCAAGCATCCGATCAAATCGATCGAAGACATCAAGGGATTGAAGTTTCGCGTCATCGGCAATCCGATCTTCGTCGACATGATGAATGCGCTCGGCGGCAACGGCGTCGCGATGGGCTATGATCAGGTTTTCAGCGCGCTTCAGACCGGCGTGATCGATGGCGCCGAAAACAATATGCCGAGTTACGTGTTCTCCAATCACTATACGGCAGCCAAATACGTCACGTTGACCGAACATCTCGTCATTCCCGAACTGCTGCTGTTCTCCAAGCGGGCGTGGGGCGGCCTTTCCGCCGACGACCAGGCGCTCATCAAGAAATTCGCGCGCGAAGCCCAGCTCGAGGAGCGCGAGCTGTGGAAACAGTATGAGCTGAAGGCGCTGGAGAAAGCCAAGGAAGCCGGCAGCCAGATCGTCGAGATATCGGACAAGACGCCGTTCCAGAACGCCGTCAAACCGGTGTGGGACAAATACGGCCCGAAATATCAGGACACGATCAAGCGTATTCAGGCCATTGCATAAGCGCGTTCCGATTTCATCCGTCATTGCGAGGAGCGTAACGCCATGGCCGCCACATATCGCCGCGCGATGGACGGTCTCTATCGGCTCTGCGTGATCGTCGGCTGCATCGCGCTGGTGCTGATTTCGGCCATCATCCCATGGGCGGTGTTCACCCGCTACGTGCTCAACAGCGCGGCCTCCTGGCCCGAGCCGCTCGCGGTTCTCCTCACCATCGTGCTGACCTTCATTGGTGCCGCCGCCGCCTACCGGCTCAACCTGCACATGAACGTCGGCTATTTCGCCAATCAGTTGCCGTCGCCGTTTCGCAAGGCGCTTGATCTGCTGGTTCAGTTCCTGATGGCGCTGATTGCGCTGTTCATGATCTATTGGGGCTCGCTGCTGGTCGATGTCACCTGGCACAACACCATCGCAGACTTCCCTTTCCTCTCGGTCGGGGTCACCTACTTGCCGATTCCGATCGGCGGTGCCTGCCTGCTGCTGTTCATCATCGAGCGGGTATGGCTCGGGGCCCCGCCCGATCCGATTCCTTCGCATGAGACCATCCCTTCCCACGGCGATGTGTCGTTCGAGTAATCGCGAGAAAACCGTACCATGGATATTTTCGTTCTTCTCGCCACCATGATCTTCTGCTTCGTCATCGGCATGCCGATCGCCTATTCGCTGGCATTCGCCGCGATCGTGGGTGCCTGGTCGATCGGCATTCCCCTCGAAGCCGTGATGCTGAAAATCTCCGACGGCGTCAGCAAGGTCGCGATGTTGACGATTCCGTTTTTCGTGCTGGCCGGCGCGATCATGGCGGAAGGCGGCATGGCGAAGCGGCTGGTTGCTTTCGCCGACGTGCTGGTTGGGTTCACGCGCCTGCGCGGCGGACTTTCCATCGTCAACGTGCTCGCCACGACCTTCCTCTCTGGCATATCCGGCTCGGCTGTCGCCGACACCTCGGCGATCGGCTCCGTCATGATCCCGCAAATGGAGAAGACCGGCTTTCCGCGGGTGTTCGCCACCAACCTCACCATCACCTCCTCGGTTCAGGCGCTGCTCGTTCCCCCAAGCCACAATGCGGTGCTCTATTCGCTCGCAACCGGCGGCACCATCTCGATCAGCGCGCTGTTCATGGCCGGCGTATTTCCCGGCCTCCTGCTCGGCTTTTCCCTGATCATTCTCTGCCTCGTGTTCGCCTATCGCGACGGCCATCCGCGCGGCCAGACCGTGCCGGCCAGGGATGCGGTCAAGATCACCATCGATGCCGCCTGGGGCC
>CAVVZW010000206.1:0-5899 GCA_963752265.1 uncultured Alphaproteobacteria bacterium | reverse complement strand
CGGCTTTGCATCGCCCGGCCACCGGACACGATAATCTTGGCCGATGTCAGTTCGGGGCGGTCGTTCTTGGCGACTTCCTCGCCGACAAAGCTGGAGAGGCCGGGATCGGCTACGTCTGCCGCATTCTCTACCGCTGCGCTGCCGCCGTCGCCGGTGGCGGCAAAGGTCGAGGTTCGCACCGTGATGACCTTCTTGGCGTCCTTGGATTTGACGGTCTGAATGGCGTTGCCGGCATAGATCGGCCGCTCGAACGTATCGGGCGCCACCACCTTGATGATTTCCGACACCTGCATCACGTCGAGAAGTGCTGCCACGCGCGGCATCACGTTCTTGAAGCGCGAGGTCGCAGGCGCCACGAACGCGTCGTAGCCGGAGGCCAACCCGACGATGAGGGCCGCAAGCGGCTCGGCCAGGTCATGCGCGTAGGCGGCGCCATCCGCCAGCAGGACTTTTTTGACGCCGGAAAGCTTCGCTGCGGCGTCCGCGGCGGCCTTGGCACCCTCACCGGCCACCAGCACATGAACGTCGGCGCCGAGGGCTATGGCCGCCGTCAAGGCCTTGTTGGTCGCATCCTTGATCGATGCGTTGTCGTGTTCGGCGATCAGAAGCGTCGTCATTACAGAACCCCCGCTTCGTTCTTGAGCTTCGATACCAGCTCAGCGACGTCCTTGACCTTGACGCCTCCCTTGCGGCCCGGCGGTTCGGAAGTCTTGAGAATTTCAAGATGCGGCGTCAGATCGACACCATAATCCGACGCGCTCTTGTCGGCGATCGGCTTCTTCTTGGCTTTCATGATATTCGGCAGGCTCGCATAACGCGGCTCATTCAATCGCAGATCGGTAGTTACGATAGCTGGCCCCGTGAGTTTCACGGTCTGCAACCCGCCGTCAACTTCGCGCGTCACCTTGAAATCGGATCCGTCGACCTCGAGCTTGGAAGCAAAGGTCGCCTGCGACCAGCCAAGCAACGCCGCCAGCATCTGTCCGGTCTGGTTGCTGTCGTCGTCGATTGCCTGTTTGCCGAGTATCACAAGGCCGGGCTTCTCTTCGTCAGCCACCGCCTTGAGGATCTTGGCCACCGCCAACGGCTCGACATTGCCCTCAGCCTTCACCAGGATACCGCGGTCCGCGCCCATGGCGAGACCGGTGCGGATGGTTTCGCCGGCCTGAGCCGGCCCGATCGAGACCACCACGACTTCGGTAGCCTTGCCGGCCTCTTTCAGGCGCAGGGCTTCCTCGACGGCGATTTCGTCGAATGGGTTCATCGACATCTTGACATTGGACAGCTCAACGCCGGTTCCATCGCTCTTGACGCGGACCTTGACGTTGTAATCGACCACCCGTTTTACCGGCACCAGGACCTTCATCGACCCTCTTTCGCTCGTTACTGTGATTTGGCGCGGAACCTAAAGCGCCGGCCCACCCCGGTCAACGCTGGTAGAGTGGATTTGGCATGCGCTACCCACGTGGACGGGACCACCAAGGGCCAAAAATTGCCCCCGGAAACTAGCGATTTTGCCCTGGCACCCACAACACGTCCCCGGCGCCGTTGCGATTGGCCGTGCGGCTGGCGATGAACAGGAAATCCGACAAGCGGTTCATATATTGAATTGCGGCTTCCCCGACCGGCTCATTCGGCTGCGCCGCCAGTTCCACCATGATCCGTTCCGTTCTGCGACATACCGTGCGCGCAAGATGCAGATAGGCGGCGGCCGGCGTGCCACCGGGCAGCACGAACGAGTTCAGAGGCTGAAGACTTGCATTCAGGTGATCGATGTCGCGCTCGAGCCGCTCAACCTGGCTTGCGAGGACGCGCAGGCGCTCCGCCTTGCCTTCGCGCTCGGGCACGGCAAGATCGGCGCCGAGATCGAACAGGTCGTTTTGAATCAACCCCAGCATCGCATCGAGTTCGGGCGCCTCAGCCAGATGAAGCCGGACAATGCCGATCGCAGCATTGGTCTCATCGACCGTCCCGTAGGCTGCGATACGCAAATCGTACTTCGGGCGGCGCTCGCCGCTGCCGAGCGCGGTCGTGCCGTCATCGCCGGTTCGCGTATAGATACGGTTGAGGACGACCATTCCTTCTCTCCTTGAGGAGTGGATTAGTGGCCCGTCGCCCAGACGGTAATCATGATGATGACGATGGCGACGAACTGAAGCAAAACCCGCAACCGCATCAGCTTCTGCGAACGGTTCGGAGAGCCGCCCCGCATCATATTGAGAAGACCGAGCAGCAGAACGATGACGACCGCGGCCACCGCAACGGGAACAATGAACGTACTGAGAAACGAGCCCATCGACCTTACATAACACCGCAAAGGCCGGTCCGCCATTGCCGGCTGATCTGGCTTTTGGCCGCTTAATAGCGGAAAGTGGCGCGATCCATTCGCCAAGCCAAGGTCCGCCGTGCGTCAGATTCGCTACATCTTTCACGTCGGCCTCGATGCCTTCTACACGTTCCTGGCTGATGACGGCTGGGCGATCGCGAGCCATATCGCGCTATCGACCTTGATGGCGCTGTTTCCGTTTCTGATCGTGCTGACGTCGCTCGCCGGCTTCTTCGGATCCAAGGAACTCGCCGACCAGGCCGCGGGACTCCTGCTCCAGGTCTGGCCGAAGCAGGTCGCCGATTCGCTATCGGGCGAAATCCACGACGTCCTGACCACGACCCGCGGCGACATCCTGACCATCGGCGCAGTGCTCGCGGTTTATTTCGCCTCGAACGGCGTCGAAGCGCTTCGCGTCGCGCTCAACCGCGCTTATTCGATCATCGAGCCGCGCCGATGGTACTGGCTGCGGCTGGAATTGATCGGCTATACGCTGGTCGCCGCTTTTACCTCGCTGGCGATGGCATTCCTGATCGTGCTCGGCCCGCTGATACTCGAGGCGGCCCGGCGTCACATTCCGATCATTGTCGATACCAACGAAAACCTGCTCAACATCGCCCGTTACAGCATCACGATCCTGGCGCTGGTAGTCGCGCTGTTCGTCCTGCATGCGTGGCTTCCGGCCGGGCGACGATCGTTCTTGCAGATCCTGCCGGGTATCGTCTTCACCCTGGTCGCCTCGATGGTGTCAGGCACCGTGTTCGGACAATATCTGGCGCGTTTCGCCAATAATTACGTGACCATGTATGCCGGCCTCGCATCGGTCATCATTGCGCTGGTGTTTTTGTATTTTCTTGCCGCGATCTTCGTCTATGGCGGGGAGCTCAACGCCGCGATCATCAAGTCGCGTTTGCCACACGGCGTGTCACTTCAAGCAGCACAGTCGCTAAAGCCCGCGGAGACACAGGCTTGACCAGGAAGGCGTTCGCGCCTGCCCCGCGCGCGGCTGTCTCGTCCTCGCTCCGGCCCGATACGCCGATGACGGCGATGCCGCCGAACGGCGGGCCGAGTGCACGAATCCGGCGGAGCGCCTCGATGCCGCCGATGCCCGGGAGCACCATATCCATCAACACCGCATCGAAGCTGCCTTGCAGGATGCGATCCGTCGCGTCCTCACCACGTCCGGCAAACTCGGCCTGATGACCAAGCTCGGTCAGGACCGCATTGAGCACCACACGGCCGAACGGATTGTCCTCGACGCTCAGAACGCGCAAACCCCGCGGGTGATCCTGTGGACGATCGCCGTCCCGGCCTGACGCCGACGGCGAGGTCTCGGCGCGACTGAGCGACACTGTCAGCGTGAATGTGGTCCCGCCGCCGCGCCTCGGCGTCACTGCGATATCGCCGCCCATCGCGCGGGCGAGTTGTTTGACCGACGACAGACCGAGCCCGGCGCCACCGAAGCGGGCCGCGACACTCACATTGGCCTGCGAAAAGGGACGAAACAGCCGCTTGATCTCCGGCAGCGTGAGACCGATGCCGCTGTCTGAAACCGCAAAAGCCACGCCGATCTTACCCTTTTCCTTTCTTTTGGCCGTACCGGCCGGCCGCACGGTCAGGGCGACGGCGCCCTGCTCGGTGAACTTGGTGGCGTTATCGATCAGGTTTTCCAGCGCCGCCCGCAGACGAACAGGGTCGCCAGTGACAAAGACGGGAAGCTTCTCCGAAATCTCGACCCGCGACTGCAAGCCCTTTGCGGTGGCTCTGCCGGCGAGTGAATTGCCGACACTGTGGGCGAGCGTCCGCAGATCGAAAAAATCCTGCCGGATGTCAAAACCGGGGCGTCCGCTTCGCGCGGCATCGACAAACAAGGTCGCAAGGCTCGCCAGATGTTCGGCGCCGGCCTTGATGGTATCGACCCAACGCCGCTCCCGTTCGTCAAGACCGGAGGTCGCCAAGAGATCGCTGATGGCCAGAATGCCGGTCAGCGGCGTGCGAACCTCATGCGCGAAGGTGGCGAGCGCCGTCTCCACCATGCCGGGAGCGGTCGTCTTGCTGACTGGCTTGGTGACGGCCTTCCGCGGTTTGCCGGCCGCGACACCTGCCTTACGCTTTCTCGGCCGAGCCTTTTTCAATCGCCGCTTCAACCGCCGCTCACTGCGCCGTGGGCGCGAACTCGATGCCATGATTCCCCCAATCCTGGCTGCCTCAGCATGGCACGGTCAGGCATCCGGAGTCACGCCGAAGCGGAAATCTTGTCGCGACCGGAATATCGGCAGTGGATGGCTTTTAAGCCAAACCGACGCGGCGGCGGATTTCAGCCGGGGTCACACCCGCGGCCCTCAATTCGCGAAGCCCCGTGGCATCGGTTGATTTCGACAGCTTTTCCCCCGCTGCGTCACGAATGAGCCGGTGGTGCCGATAGAGGGGCTGCGGCAGCCCGAGCAGCTGCTGCAATATCAGGTGCACGCTGGTCGACCAGAACAGGTCCTGCCCCCGCACGACTTCGGTTACGCCTTGCAGCGCATCGTCGACCACCACAGCAAGGTGATAGCTGGTCGGCGTCTCCTTGCGCGCGATGATGACGTCGCCCCACGCCGCGGGATTGAGCGAGAATGGGGCTATTCATGTTCGCGGGTTGGGAGTAGCCTGCGGCCCAAGGGGTACCGTCATTGCGCGTGAAGCGAAGCCATCCACTTCCGGGGCAGGACGCCGACCCGACCCAGCGCGGAGAGGC
Source organism: uncultured Alphaproteobacteria bacterium (assembly GCA_963752265.1). Classification (GTDB taxonomy): domain Bacteria; phylum Pseudomonadota; class Alphaproteobacteria; order Rhizobiales; family Xanthobacteraceae; genus Bradyrhizobium. Next base: position 836 of record CAVVZW010000206.1, on the reverse strand, counting down.
TGAGTTGATTTGCTTCGCTCGCAATGATCGCGGGCACATCGATTTGCTTGAAGTACGGCGCTAGCTGCGATGCCTGACGCAAAGTCCACCGTATTGGTCATTGATGACGACCCGGATCTTCGAGCCTCGGTCGGACGCCTGCTGCGATCTCTCGATATCGATGCGCAGCTGTTTGCATCTGTTTCCGACTTTCTCAAATCGGATCCGCCGGATGGCCCCGCCTGCCTGGTGCTCGACGTGAGACTGCCGGGGCAGAGCGGGCTTGATTTTCAGCGCGAGCTCGTCACCAGCGAACATGCAACTGCCGATCATCTTCATCACCGGGCATGGCGACATTCCGATGTCCGTGCAGGCGATGAAGGGCGGCGCGATCGAGTTCCTGACGAAGCCGTTCCGCGATCAGGATCTGCTCGACGCGATCCAGCTCGGCCTTTCTCGCGATCGCGCTCGGCGAGAGAGCGAAAAGGCTTTGGCCGCCCTCAGGAAGCGCTTCGGTTCGCTCAGTCCGAGAGAGCGCGAGATCATGATCCAGGTCGCGCGGGGTCGCCTCAGCAAACAAATTGCCGGCGAAATCGGCATCGCCGAAGCGACCGTCAAGGTCCACCGAAGCCGAGTAATGCGGAAGATGAACGCCCGCTCTCTACCCGAACTCGGCCGAATGGCCGACAAGCTCCAACTCGTGCTCGAGCAGACGCAACACTCTTGAGCGGGCAACCGTCATCGCGAGAAGCCGTGCGGCGAACCGCCGAACGTCGCGTCGCGTCCCAGGATTGCTTCGCTCCCGCTCGCAATTGATGGTGGTGTCGATGCGCAAACCATCGAGCGTCGCCTAACGC
>CAVVZW010000205.1:0-3312 GCA_963752265.1 uncultured Alphaproteobacteria bacterium | reverse complement strand
CCGCGCTGCGTGAACTCGTGGGGAAAGGAGTGCCGTTTTCCGAAATCGCCCGCGCGCTCAACGAACGCTTCGGCACCGCCTATACCCGCAATGCCGCGATCGGCCGCGCCCGGCGGCTCGGCCTTTCGGTGCCTCAACGGGCCGACCCGGCAGGGCCGTTTCCCGCGGCCAGGAAGCCCGATGCGCGGCGAATTCACCAAAGGCGCGTCCGCAACCTCGCAAATTCCGCAGGCAATCCCGCCACGCTGGAACGCGCCGCCGTGCTCGGGCTTCGTTGCGTGGCGATTACGCCCCGGCATCTGGCGCTGGTCGATCTGGAGGCGGATGACTGCCGCTACCCCTATGGCGGCGACGTGGAAGGCGAGCCGATTACGTTTTGCGGCCATCCGCGCCGCGAGGGCTCCAGCTATTGCGTGTCGCACTTTCATCTGACGCGTTTGGATGAGCTTGTAGAGAAGCGCCCGCCTGAGAAGACGCCGCTGCGCCTTGTGGAGGCGGCATGAGCGCTGACGTCTCCGCCATGCTCGCAAGGTTGAGGCCGTTGCCGCTGCGGCTTCGCCTCGCGCATCTTTCGGCGCTGCTTCGTTGCGGCAGGCTGATCGTGCGCGAGGGATGTCTTTCTTATCCCTCCGCCCGCAAGGGGGAGGGATCAACCCCGCCTGACAGCAACGGCGGCGGCCGCGCCGAATGAAGCGACCGTGGATGCCGCTGTATGTCGGCGACTACCTTGGCGATACCGGTCATCTGACCACGGCGCAGCATGGCGCGTATCTGCTTCTCATGATGCATTACTGGCGCAAGGGCGAATTGCCTGATGACGACAGCCAGCTTTCGAAAATCACCAAATTGCCGCTGAAGACCTGGTGCGATTATCGGGAGGTCCTGCAGGCATTCTTTCACGACGGCTGGCGGCACAAGCGGATCGACGCCGAGCTGATGCGGATGATGCGTATCTCCGAGAAGCGTTCGAGCGCGGGGCAAAAAGGCGGGCTTAATTCGGCGCTCTCCCGCGTGAAACTCGAAAATGCCCCGCGTAATCGCCCATTGCCGCGAGCAATTGCTTCGTTTTGCTCAAGCGAGGCTCAAGCAGACGTCGACCACTCACACACACACTCACAAAAGATTCTTTCTTCTACGCCGTCCTCTCAGGCGTTGTCGGTGATTCCCGTGAGCCACGAACTCACCGCGCTGATCAAGCGAAAGGCGACCTGACGCGTAAATCGCGGGAGCCGACTGCGCTCTCCACGTTTTCGACCAACGATGTCTTCGAAAAGGAGTTCTCGATCCATGCCGCGCGCCAGACGCAACAAATCCCGTAAAGTGAGCCTCGCTCACGACCGTCGTGCGCAGGATCTGCCGCGCAATGCCGAGGTCGCCACGGTAGAGATCGACAATCCCTTAGGGCTCGAGCCCGGTGAGAAGATCGTAGCCCTGCGTTCGATCCGCAACGATCCGCTTGCGCGGCTGCACAGTCACCATCAGATCGACGAAGCGCAATATCGTGGCGGGCGGGCGTTTCAGGACGATTGGGAAAAGGCCGAGCGCGGCCCGCGCGCGGTCGATCCGACCCGCGAATATGTCGATGGCGGGCAGGCCCGCGAGCCGATCACCGAGCGGCAGCGCCGCGCGGTGCTGCGGCTCAATCGTGTCGAGCGCGAACTCGGCGCTGATGGCATTGTGCTGGTGCACGAGGTGCTGGTGCAGGGGCTGACCATGGAGCAGGTCGGGCAAAAGCGGGGCCTGCGCGGCCAGCGCTGGAAGGATTATTTCGCGAAGCGTTTCCAGGAATGCCTCGACCGGCTGGCGCTGATTTACGGCTTTGCCACCGCGCCGGCCGCGCACAAAGGTCCGCACGTTTCGAGGTGAAATTCTCCAGCCAAACGATTCAGCCTAACGAAAAGGCCGCTGGCATTTGCGCCAGCGGCCTTCCGGGTAGAAATAAGGGATAAGGATGAAATGCGCTCAGCCCCGGATGTTGTCCAACATATCCGCGACTTATGAAGGAATGGAGTCGAAAAACACCGTGATTGTGTGACAAGGCGCCGCTGTTGCGCCCGCAACACAGTTTTGGGCTGGTTTGAAGACCATTGGCGCCTTTTGTGTTTGGTTACTGCGTAACAAACCTTTTGTTCATCAAGGTTTGTGCAACGGAGCGGAACTCCAGCGCCCGCGCGCGGCTTGTTTGAGAGGCAGTTTAAATCGCGCGCGGATATCGGCCGTGGAGTTTAACCCTGAAGTGATCGAGATCATGTCGGCTGCGCTGGAGGCCTCCATCGAGCGCCTGCCGGACCCGGTCTCGCTGACGCAGATCTACTATCTGGCTGAATCGATCCTGCATACGGCGGAAGCCGGCGAGCGGGACGCCGCCGTGCTGGAACGCATCGCGCTCGTCGAATTGCGGATGAGCCTGCGCGAGTGAAGACGGCCACCCTGAGGGATGCAACGCCTCTTGTGTGCTGCTAGGCTCGATCTCTTTGTTCAGGCCTTTGTCCGCCATGAAAGATTCCGCCTTCCGTAAGCTCCCGCCGCTTACCCGCGTCACCGCGCATGCGCTCAATGTGGGCGAACGGATCAACACGTCCGGTTTCGAAAAGGACGCGCTCTCGGCGGTGCCGCTGGCGTTGCGTGCGGGCGCGGACGGTGTCGCGGTCCTGTTTCGCTATGGCGCGGTCGTCTTCCTCAACATGGGCGCGGAGGAAGAGGCCGCCTTTCTCGAACGCTTAAGTCCGCGGATCGGCGGGAGATTGGCGCTGCCGGAAGAAGAAGCCGCCACCGTCGAATTGCTGGGCGAGAACGAGGATCAGGTGGCCTCGGGCGGGCCGATCAATGTGCGCGACATGTCGATCGCGCGGTTGCTCGTGGTCTCCGACGTGCTCGCCAAGAGCGTGGTGCTCGCCCATGACGAGCGCGAAGTCGCGAAAGTGTTCGAGACCATCGAGCCGTTTGTGCGGGAGCTCGCAAGTAGCGGAAAGTTCTCTCGCGACCGGCGCGGCCTTCTCAAGCTGATCGGCGAGGCGCTCTTGGTGCAGCACAACGTCTCCGGCCGCGTCGCAATCCCCGACAAGCCCGATGCGTTGTGGGATCGGCCTGATCTCGAGCGGCTCTATGCGCGCCTGGAGGATGAATACGAACTGATCGGCCGGGTCGAGACGCTCAACCGCAAGCTGGAGGTGGTGGCGGACACGGCCGATACGCTCGCCGACATCATCGACACGCGCCGCTCGCTGCGGCTTGAGATCATCGTCGTGCTTCTGATCGCCTTCGAGATCGTGATCGGCATCTCGCAGATCTTTGCCTCGCGCGGCGGGCATT
>CAVVZW010000204.1:0-38263 GCA_963752265.1 uncultured Alphaproteobacteria bacterium | reverse complement strand
ATATGCCGCTCGCAGGGGTCACTCAGCCGGCTCTCTACGAGGCACGCGACACCTGTGCGAATGACAAATGGCCGCGCTTCGCCGACCAGATGATCGCGGCGCTATCCTCAATGTTCCGGCAAGCCGTGAAGCGGGGCAAGATGCCCTTCAACCCGTGCCTAGGGATGGACAAGGCCCACAAAGCCGATCCCAACGCTAACCGCGAGTGGGAAGCTGACGAGTGGCAATTCGCGCGCGAAAATGCACCGGTCGAAATCAAGATTTGCTTGTTCCTCGCACGCTATGCCGGCCTCCGCGGCCAAACGATCGTTCAGGTCAACCGGAAGCAGTTCAAGCCACACCCCCTGACTGGGCAAGCCGTCCGGTATAAGGCGCGTAAGAACGACAAATTCGTGACACTACCGGTGCTACCAGAATTGCAGGCCTTCATGGCCGAACTGAAGGTGCAGCGGACAGATGGGCTGGTCGCCGCCCGCGACGACGGTAGCGTGTGGCTATCCGAGAAGGAGATGCAGACGCGGGTGAGCCATTGGCTGCGCGATCAAGAACGCGCTGGCCACATTGGCGCCGGCACCACGCTGCACGGTCTGCGGGTGTCGTACGCCGCATGGTGGAGGCGCAACGGCGCCAACACACGCGAGGTTGCCGATCTGATTGGGGATCAGTCGGAACGCATGGGCGCTCACTATACCCGGCACGTCGAGGCCGAGCAGAACATCATCCGGGCGTTCAGCAGGATCAAGGACGGTCAAGACAAGGCGTGAACAGGTTTTGTAGCCGAAATGGAAAACGCAAGGGATTGATTGGAAAACATTTGCTGGCCCAGGTCGAAAAAGCTATGCAAATCAACGATGCGGACGTGGCGGAATTGGTAGACGCAAGGGACTTAAAATCCCTCGATGGCAACGTCGTGCGGGTTCGAGTCCCGCCGCCCGCACCAGGACAGACTTGCTGAAAGCGGTGGCGGTTTGACGTTGCGTGCCGACGTTGGTGGGCTAGGCTTGCCGCCCAAGACGACCATGCGATGGTCGCGCCACGAAAAGGCCGGAGCACACGCCGATGTCCATGCCCATGTCCGCCGATCTCTCTTTTGAGGCCGCGGTCCAGATGCGCGTCGACGAGATGGTCGATGCCTGCACCCGCTGCGGCAAGTGCGTGGAAGCTTGCCCGAGTGTGAAGCCCGCCGGCATCGCGGATGCTGCGCCTGCGGACGTCATCGGCGGCATCATCGATATCCTACGCGACGGCCACGGGCCGGACGCCTCACGGAAATGGGCGCAGGCCTGCACGCTTAGCGGCGAATGCATCACGGCGTGTGATGAAGGCGTCAACCCGCGCTTTCTTCTGGCCATGGCGCGCGTTTCGATCGCGAGGACCAATCACGATCTGCCGGCGCGGCGGCGGCAGGGCCTGGAAAAATACCGCGACGTCGGCCGTGATGTTTCCATGCTCTCACAGCTTCAGCTCAACGACGAGGTGCTGGAACGGCTCGGCCAGAAATCAGCCTCGGTCAGCGCACCAAGCGAGCCGCCGGATTTCGTATTTTATACCGGCTGCAATGTGTTGAAGACGCCGCATATCGCACTCCTCGCGCTCGACATCATGGATGCGCTCGACATCCGCTATCAGGTGATGGGCGGGCCGAGCCATTGCTGCGGCGTCGTCCAGATGCGTCCAGGCGATCTCGAAATGTCCGGACGGATGGGAACGAACAGCATCGAAAAATTGTCCCAGTCGAAATCCGGCCAGGTGATTTCCTGGTGTCCGAGCTGCCAGGTGCAATTCACCGAAACCACGCTACCCGCGCTCGAACGCCAGCGCGGCGCGCGTCCGTTCGAGATGACGCCGTTCATGCGCTTTCTGGGCGGCCGGCTCAATCACCTCAAGCCGCATTTGAAGCAGCCCGTCGAGATGCGTGTCGCGTTGCATCGCCATCCGGGTCTCTCCGGCGTGGTCGAAGCTGCCGAAAAAATCCTGCGCGCGATTCCCGGCATCACGCTCGTTGACCTCAAGCAGCCGGCGCTCGGCTTGCAGGGCGTCAATCTCAACGTATTGCCCGAATTCAAGCGCGAGCTGACGCGCAACGAACTTGAGGCGGCGCGCGACGCCGGCATCGACGCGTTGGTCACCGTCTATCATTCCGAACATCGCGAACTCTGCGCACATGAGCGGGACTGGCCGTTCCGCATCCTCAACCTGCTCGAGCTGGCCGGGATGAGCATGGGGATCGAGCGCCACGATCGCTACAAGGAATTGAAGATGATGCAAGACGCCGATCAGATCGTCGCGGACTGTGCGGATCTGATCGCAGACCACGCACTCGACGCGGCGAAAGCGCGCGAGGTCGTCGTCAAGGGAATGCTCGCCGATCAGCCGTTGCCGCTGCGCTGAAGCTGATCTCGCTCACTCCGACTTGTCGATATTCCAGAAGATCGGGGTCGCTGGGCCGTCGAGCACGCCCTTGAGCGAGGTGCGCCACGCGCTCGGAATGAGATATTGGCCGAGCGGCACATAGATCACTTCGTCGTAGTTCTCCTTCTGGATCTGGTCGGCGAGCTTCTTCTGCTCTTCGGATGAAGACGACCTTGCAAAGGCATCGCGCAAGGCTTCCATCTTCGGATCGTCCGGCCAACCGAACCATCCGCCGCTCCTGCCTTTGCCGCTGATCGAGATATTCACCACGGGGTTGACGACGTCGGCCCCGACCCAGTTGGTGAAGAACATGTTCCAGCCGCCCTCTTTCGGCGATTTCTGGCTGGCGCGGCGGGTCACGACCGTCTGCCAATCGGTCGCTTGCACATCGACCTTGAAGCCGGCATCGCGCAACAATTGCGCCGCGACGATCGGCTGCGCCTTCAGCGTCACCACATCGCCCGGCGCCATCACCACGACCGGCGTGCCGTCATAACCGGATTCGGCCAGCAGCTTTTTCGCTTCCGCCATGCCGTTGCCCTTCACCAGCGTCTCCGCGCCTGTGTCGGAGGCGAGCGGCGTGCCGCAGACAAAGATCGCGCCGCAAATCCGGTAGTATTCGGGATTGCCGACCAGCGCGTCGAGCACGTCCTTCTGGTTCATCGCCAGAAGCGCGGCGCGGCGGACCTTGACGTTGTCGAACGGCGGATAAAGGAAGTTCATCCGGCCGAGCGTCTGGAAGCCGAGCTTGTTCAGCGTTTCGATTTTCAACTCTGGATTGGCCGTCAGTGCGGGAAGCAGATCCCACGGCGGATTTTCCATGAAGTCGATATCGCCCGACTGCAATGCGTTCACCGCGGTCTGCGCATCCGACATCGTGATCCATTCGACGCGATCGACCTTCACCACCTTCGCCCCGGAGGTCCAGCTCGGCGGCTCCTTGCGCGGCACGTAGTCGGTGTTCTTGACATAGACGGCCTTCACGCCCGGCTGGAACTCCGACGCCACAAACTTGAAAGGACCCGAGCCGATCTGCTCCTTGATCTGCTGGCCGGGCGGAGTTTCCGCCATGCGCCTGGGCATCATGAAGGGCACGAGCGAGGATGGCTTGCCGATCGATTCCAGCACCAGGCCGTAAGGCTCTTTCAGCCTCAAGGTGATGGTCTTTTCGTCGGTGGCTTCCAGGCTCGCGGTGAAGTCCATCAGCTTCTGGCCCATGCCGTCGTTGCGGCCCCAGCGCTTGAGCGAAGCAACGCAATCTTCCGCCGTCACAAGCGTGCCGTCATGCCACTTCAAACCGTTTCGCAGCGTGAAAGTGTAGGTCAGTTTGTCATCGGAGACCTTCCAGTCCGCCATTTGCGGCTGGATCTTGAAGTTCGCGTCCTCGGCGAGAAGCGTGTCATAGACCATGTAGCCGTGATCGCGGGTGATGTAGGCGGTGGTGAAGCCGGGATCGATCACGCGCAGGTCGGAATGCATCACCGCGGTGATGGTCTTGGCGGACGCGGGCATCGCGGCCAGCGCGAGCATCAACGCCGCCATCACGGAACGATTCACGCGCGGCCTCTGAAAGCGTCGCAAACTCCCGAACATGATGTGTCTCCTGCACATTTGCTGTGCGTGTGCTGCGTGATTTTACAGCAGTAACGTGCTGTAACTCCTTCGCTATTTCAGAGTTGCACCGGTCGCGCGTGGCGTCAATCGGCTTATCGCCAGCCGATGGCTTTCGGCGGCAAAACACAAACGGCAACGGACGTCTTTCACATCCGTTGCCGTTCGGCCAGGTGCGCTCGCCAACGTGTGGAACACACCGCTCGAAGCGTTTGTTGGTTCAGCAAAGACGGCGCCGGCCCAAAGGCCGACGCCGAAGAAGTGTTCTCGTTACGAGACGATGCTTATCGCGATCGCTCAGAACGGGAAGCCGGGCGCGCTCGACGTGACAGTGCCCATCATCGGATCGAGAATGACCTGACGCGCGGCCCCGTTGGCGACGATCTGGTCGAAGTCGAACATGTCCATGATCGAACCAGTCGTGGCATCGAAGGAGCCACCGCCGAGACGCTCGCTCTTCAGCCAGTTGTCCTCGATGAACTGCGGAATCGAGGCCTGTGTGATGAGCACATGGCTGATGTAGTTCTTCTTGGCATAGGGCGAAATCACCATGAACGGCTGGCGCGTGCCCGGACCGCAACGTCCATTGACGGCCTGGCCGCTGAGGCCGGGGGCTACAGGGGTAACGCCCGGTGTGCCGCAGTTGCCGTTGCCGTTCAACACGTCGACATCCACGCCCGGCAAGACCGCGGCCGACGCGAACGATCCATGCGCCGTCGAGGCGAAGGCGTGATCGTACCAGCCGTCAAAGTCGTCATAGGCGATGATCACAGCAGTGCTCGACCAATCGGGCTGCTGCTGAAGGAAGTTGATCAGATTGACCAATCCGGTCTGCTCATCGAGCGGATCGGAGTTGCCGGGATGACCGTCCTGGAAGGATGCCTGCTTGATGAAGGAAACCGCCGGGAAGTTGCCGGCCTGCACGGCCGCCGTGAAGTCGGCGAGATCATAGCCATGATTGGCCGGATCAACCGTCTTGGTGCCCGGAACCAGGGTATGGCCGATCGCCGCCGTAGAAGTCGGACGGGCATGGGTCGGATTGGCCGTCGATGCGAAGTACTGGAACCAGATGTGGTGCGGAGTATAGTCTCTGGCGCTGACGAGCTGGCCGACGGTGCTGCGGCTGCAACCGGTGCTCATGTTCGGGTTGACGGTTTGCAGGTTGAAACCACCGACGAACGAACCCCAGGGTATGTTGGCGGCATTCAGCAGGTCGCCGATGTTCTTGCCTGCCATCTGGACCGTGATCGTCGTGCTTGAGCACACGTCGCCGGCCGGATCGATATCGCTGATCAGCGTGAAGCTGCCGTCGGTGTTGAGGACCGCGGCGTCGGCCGCCGCCAGAAGCGCGCCCCTCGCCGTCGGCGATGCAGGCGTTCCGGGGGGAACGACCGGAAACGATGCGCCGTTGGTCTGGCCTGAGAACATGTTGAGCGCGCCGGGCGTCGACGGGCCAAAGTTGTCACCCCAGGAATTGTCGCTCATCGCGAAGTTCTGGGCGTAATTCCAGAACGCAGTGACGGTGTTGCCGTCGAAATAGCCCATCACCTGGGCGTTATTGCCGAAAACGCCGGCGCCGCCGGAGGTGCCCGCGCCGGTATCGAGCGGGAAGAGGTCGAGCTTGCCGCCGTCAAAGGCCAGTTGTTCAGGCGTATAGCCGTGGTCCTGGTCGGCCGTGGCGGCCTGCGTGCGATCGAGGCGGAACGGGTTGGCAGCGCTTGAACCGAGGCTCTTTGCGGTCGGGGCGACGTTGTTGGCCGGGTTCAGGAAGTTAGGATTCGCGGTAAGCAGCGACGGGTTCGATTCGTAGTTGTTGGGGATCGGCGTATTCCTGGCTGCCGTAAAGGCCGGTTCGCCTGCCGGATTCATCGCCTTCGGGTAAGTCCCGAAGTAGTGATCGAACGAGCGGTTCTCGTTGAAGATCACGACCAGATGCTTGATCGGCGTCTTGGTCTTGAGCACGTTCACCGGGCTCGGCGTCTGGATGTCGCCGATCAATTGATCGACGATATTAAAAACCGGGGTTAGGCCGGTCAGGAAGCCTTGGGCGGCGACCGGACGGTTTGATGTGACGGCGGCTGCGACAGCGACAAGCGCCGCGGTGGATAATAGAACGCTTTTCAGCTTTCGATTTCTCATCTTTTTCCCTTTTGCCTCTCAAAACAATTTTGAGCCGTGCGCGGAGACAGATAGGGAGCCTCAGTGACAGGTATGTGTAGATTTGAATTCAAAACCCGATGAACGATGCTTTCAGTCGTTCAGACACGCAAAAGCGCACGGCTCTGCTTAAGCCATGCGCTTTCGATGTAGTTCCGACTGCCGCGTGACGACGTTGCACGTCGCCGCGTCTACTGTTCCGGCTTGTACCCGTCGTTCAAGGTTTTCAGGAACGCGATGATGTCGGCTTCGTCCTGATCCGTCATCGCCGGCTTGTCGCCGGGGTGACGGTTGAAGGGCGGATCAGCGACGTCGACATTGTCAAAATATTTCTCCGGCATGTCGTTATATTTCTGCACTTTCCCGTCGGCGCCAACCGGATAGATCTTCTCCGGATTGGTGTCGCGGAAATTGTAGAAATCCATCACTTCTTGAAGCGTGTGGAATACGCCGTTGTGCATGAACGTGCGGCGCAAGGCCGTGTTGCGCAAGCTCGGTGTCTTGAACATGCCGCAGAATTGCGTCTGCTCGGCAATGTCCTTGCGGATGGGTCCGCAAACCCCAAGATCGAAATAGGTGGGATCCTTGGTATCGGCGAGCGCGAGATTGCGCGGCGTGCCCAGCGCTTCATACTGCGTGTCGGTGAAGCGCGGTGGAAGTCCATCGCGACTGGGTTGCGATGTGTGGCAACCGGCGCAATTGGCTTTCTCGGGATCGTTGAAGAGTTTCAGCCCGCGCATTTCGTCTTCGCTGAGGCGTGCCTTGCCCTCCAGCCAATAATCATACTTGCTGGTGTAAGGATGAAAGCTGGGCTCCTCGACCTGATAGCGCCCGATGGCGAACATCGCCTCGGCGACCAGGAGCGATTTGTTCTTCAGAATATTCTCGCCGAAGAGCTGGACAAACCCTTTCGTATAAGGCGCCTTAAGCAATTTCTCGACAATGATGTCGAGGCTGCCGCCGTCCATCTCGCGCGGGTCGAGCAGAGGACCCGACGCCTGGATCTGGAGGGTGTTGGCGCGCCCGTCCCAGAACAGGCCGCCTTGCGGCACGATATTCGCAGCTTGCGCCGTCGAATTCGCAACCTTCTCGACACGCACGGCTGTTTTGCCGGCCTCCGCCTGCTGTGCCAGAGGGGCGACGATGTCGTTCAAGTCTTCCTTTTCGGGCCCGATGCTGAAGCCAGGCTGCCGCTCCAGATAGGTCAGCGAAGGAACGGCACGCGCGCCTTCCAGCGACAGCGCGGGGCCACCGAGCATCACGGGCGCATCGGTCGCCGGGCCGTAAGTATGGTCCGGACTGTGACACGACGCGCAGGCCATCTTGCCCGACGAGGACAGGCTCGTGTCAAAAAAAATCTCGCGGCCAATCAGCGCCATGGCGGACAGCGGTGCGACCGGGCGGCGGAAAAGACGAATCGGATTCGGATTTTCTCCCGGCAGCGTTTGCGGCTCAGCCGCGAGGACCGCGCCGGCCAAAAGGCCGACTCCCAGGGACCACAGGATCGCACGATAGGACATCTAATTCAGCTCACTCAGTTCGATACGCTAGCCGCAGTTCCCGCTCTCGGACCGAGGACGACCTGACGCGGTGATCGTCCACGACGATCTGGCTATATCTGTGGTTCAGCAAAGACGGCGCCGGCCAAAAGGCCGGCGCCGAAGAAGTCGTTACGGTGCTTCCGCGATGCTTAGAAGGGGAAGCCGGGCTGACCGCCTGAGCTCGAGACCACCGTGCCCATGTTCTGGTCGAGGATGACCTTACGCGCGTTACCTGCCGTGACGATCTGGTCGAAGTTGAACATGTTCATGATCGAACCAGTCTGGGCATCGTAAGAACCGCCACCGAGACGCACGCCCTTCAGCCAGTTGTCCTCGATGAATTGCGGGATCGAGGCCTGCGTGGTGAAGGTGCGGTCGATGAAGTTCTTTTTCGCCCAGGGCGAAATCAACACGAACGGCTGGCGCATGCCAGGACCGCAACGTCCGTTGACCGGCAGACCATTGACGCCGACGGGCGCAGAGGTACCCGCCGCACCCTGAATACCGCACAGGCCCGGGCCATTGATCTGGTCGGCGGTCGCGTTGAACGACGCACGCGTCGTCGGCTGCTGGAACTGATGGTCGTACCAGCCGTCCGAGTTGTCATACGCGATGATCACAGCCGTCGACTGCCAGTCCGGAGACTTCTGAATCAGGTTGATCAGGTTGACCAAGCCAGCCTGTGCATCGAGAGCATTGGAGTTGCCCGGGTGCTCGTCCTGGAAGCCAGCCATCTTGACGAAGGAAACCGACGGAAGGGAGGTGCCGGCCTTCAACAGTGCGGTCATGTCGTTCAAGTCGTAGGCGTGGTTGGCCGGACCGTCATGACCGATCTCCGCGGTGGAGGCCGGAGGGGTGTGGTTCGGATTTGCCGTCGCCGCGAAGTACTGGAACCAGATGTGATGCTGGACGTAGTCGGTCTGGGTTTCCATCGTGTTCGGGCTAAGCGTGCTGCGCCCATTGTTGCTGGGACTAAACACGGGCAGTCCGGTCGTCGGGCTGATCGTTACGCCCTTACAACCGGTGCTGCCGTTGGCGTTGACGGTCGACAGGTTGAAGCCACCGACAAACGAACCGAACGGGATACCAGCGGCCTTGAGCGCGCCACCGATACTGGGGGCGTTTGACACAATCGTGGTACCGCCACCGCTCGTGAGCGGGGTCCCGGCTGCTGCGGCCAAGGCAAAGAAAGCCGGGCTCTGGGTCGAACACACGTCCATGGAGGGATCGATGTCGCCGATCAGAGAGAAGCCGTCCGTAAAGCCCACCGTGCCGTCGGGAAGTGCGTTTCCGCTCAACTTGCCGCCGGCTGTCACCACCGGGAGGATGCCGTTGTTATTGCCGGCAAACATCGAGAGCAGACCAGGGGTCGACGGACCAAAGGTGTCGCTCCAGGAGTTGTCGTTCATCGCGAAGTTCTGGGCGTAGTTCCAGAGCGCGGTGACGGTGTTGCCGTCGAAATAGCCCATCGTCTGGCCACGGGTGCCGAACGCAGAGCTGGTGAGGCCGAAAGAGGTGCCCGAGCTGCCGTTGCCGACATCCTTCGGGAACAGGTCAGCCGCGCCGTTGTCGAACGCTTGTTGCTCGGGCGTATAGCTGTGGTTCTGACCGGCCGTGTTGAACTGCGCGCGGTCGATACGGAACGGGTTGGTCGCACCGGTATTGGGGCCGCCCGTGTTGTTGGTCAGGTTCAGGTTCGGATTCTGGGTCAGCAGTTCCGGATTCGAGATGTAGTTGTTCGGGATCGGCGTACCCCGGGCAGCCGTGAAAGCCGGTTCGCCGGGCGGATTCACCGCCTGCGGGTAATGGCCGAAGTAGTGGTCGAACGAGCGGTTCTCGTTGAAGATCACGACCAGATGCTTGATCGGGGTCAGGGTCTTCACATTGTTCGGGTTAGTGATGCCGGGCGGCGTCGGCGTCGGCGGCTTGATGCCAAACTTGCTGAGGTCCGCAGCAATGTCTGCCTCGATGGTCGAGATCAACCCTTGCAGCAGTCCCTGACCTGCGGCCGGGCCGCTCGAAGCAGCACCAGCGACGACGGCGACCGCAGCGGCCGTCGAAAGCAGAATGTTACGCATTTTCCGATTTCTCATATTTTCCCCTTTGCCTCTCAAAATAATTTTTGAGCCGTGCCGGGAGACAGATAGGGAACCTCAATGACAGACATGTGTAGGTTTGACTTAAAAGCCGCGCATTGCGCAGACTTTTCCCCGCGATGCGCAACTTGAGCGGCGTTTGAAGAATGCCGCGGTTACGCGCACACCACATGCTTGCCAAATGACAACAATCACGGGTTTATCTTTCGGCCGCAGAGGAGCCCGACGTCCTACTTTACAAATCTGTCACCGATCTGTCTTTTAAGCCGCCCTCACCTTCCGCCTGTCGAAACATCCCCGTTGAAAATCGAGCGCGTCAGATGAATCCCGCCAACCTTCCCTTCGATTCCGAAACGATGCTCACGGGCTTGCGCGCCTGGGTCGAATGCGAAAGCCCGACCTGGGATGCCGCCGCCGTCAACCGCATGCTCGATCTCGCCGCGCGCGAAATGGCGATCATGGGAGCACAGGTCGAGCGAATCGCCGGACGACAAGGGTTTGGCGGCTGCGTACGGGCGAAATTCCCCCATCCGAAACAGAGCGAGCCCGGCATCCTGATATCAGGCCACCTCGATACGGTTCATCCCATCGGCACGATCGAAAACCTGAAATGGCGGCGCGACGGCAACAAATGCTTCGGTCCCGGCATTTTCGACATGAAGGGCGGCAATTACCTTGCGCTGGAAGCGATCCGGCAACTGGCGCGCGCCGCTATCGTCACGCCACTGCCCGTCACCGTGCTGTTCACCCCCGATGAAGAAGTCGGCACACCCTCGACGCGCGATCTCATCGAGGCCGAGGCAAAGCGCAACAAGTATGTCCTGGTGCCGGAGCCCGGCCGGCCGAATAACGGAGTCGTGACCGGACGCTATGCGATCGCGCGGTTCAACCTGGAAGCAACCGGCAAACCGAGCCATGCCGGCGCCACGCTGTCCTCGGGCCGCTCGGCGATTCGCGAAATGGCGCGGCAGATCCTGACCATCGACGGCATGACCTCGGACGATTGCACTTTCTCGGTCGGCATCGTGCATGGTGGTCAGTGGGTCAATTGCGTCGCCACCACCTGCACCGGCGAAGCGCTCAGCATGGCCAAGCGGCAGGCCGATCTCGACCGCGGCGTCGAGCGGATGCTGGCGCTGTCCGGCACATCGAACGACGTGACGTTCAAGGTCACGCGCGGCGTGACGCGTCCGGTGTGGGAGCCGGATGCGGGCACGATGGCGCTGTATGAAAAGGCGCGCGGCGTCGCCGCTACCATGGGGCTCGGTCTCCCGCATGGCAGCGCCGGCGGCGGCTCCGACGGCAATTTCACCGGCGCGCTGGGAATTCCGACCCTGGATGGCCTCGGCGTTCGCGGCGCCGACGCGCACACGCTCAATGAACATATCGAGGTCGATAGTCTTGCCGAACGCGGTCGCCTGATGGCAGGCTTGCTCGCAACCTTGACTTAAAGGCATCTCTGATGGCGAAGACGGCGACTAAGACCCGCGCCATTCCGTTCAAACCGATCCGCGACCGCGCGGAAAAGCGCAAGGGCGGAGCCAAGGCGCTGGAGAAGTTGCTGCCTGACGAGCCCGACATGAAGGCGCTTGCCAAGCTCGCCGACGACCGCATTCTGGCCGAGATGACGCAACGGGTGTTTTCCGCAGGCTTTGCCTGGAGCGTGATCGAAAACAAATGGCCGGACTTCGAGAAGGCCTTTCTTGGCTTCAAGCCGTCCAAACTGATTTTCCAGCCTGACGATTTCTGGGACGCGCTGCTATCCGACACGCGGATTGTGCGCAACGGCGCCAAGATCGCCTCGGTTCGCGAGAACGCCGCTTTCGTTCAGGCGATCGCGAAAGAACATGGCAGCTTCGGAAAATTCCTCGCACAATGGCCTTCGTCCGATCAGATCGGCCTGCTGGATCTACTCAGCAAGCGGGGCAGCCGCCTTGGCGGCAACACCGGTCAGATGTTTCTACGCTTTATTGGCTGGGACGGTTTCGTCACCTCGCAGGACGTGGTCGCCTGCCTGCGCGACGCCGGGCTCGACGTCGCAACCGAGGTGAAGTCGAAGGGCGACCTGGCCAAGGTCCAGGCGCAGTTCAATGCCTGGGCCGATGAGACCGGCCTGCCCTATCTGCATCTGTCGCGGATTTGCGCGATGTCGATCGGCGAGAACCGCACGGAGCATACATAGCGGCTCGCTGCCATGGCATGGGGATTGCACCTTCGCCTAACGCCGTCATTGCGAGGAGCGTTAGCGACGACGCAATCCATTCTTATCCGGCGAAAGTCTGGATTGCTTCGCTTGCGCTCGCAATGACGTCATAAAGCCAACAGGCATATGTCGAGGGACAATGCTCGGTTACCTCCTGCGCCGCGTGCTGTCAGCTATTCCCGTGATGGGGATGGTGGCGCTGTTCGTGTTTCTGCTGCTGCGGCTGACGCCCGGCGATCCCGCCGCGATCCTCGCCGGCGACAACGCCACGCCCGAACAGCTCGAGCGTATCCGCATCTCGCTCGGGCTGAGCCAGCCGCTCTACACCCAGTTCTTCACCTGGATCGGCAGCCTCCTGCACGGCGATCTCGGCACGTCGTTGTCTTCCAATCAGCCGGTATTGAAACTGATCGGCCAGCGCGTCGAACCCTCGATTGCGGTCGCGATTGCAACCATCGTGTTGTCGGTCGCGATCGCAGTGCCGCTGGGCGTGATCGCCGCCTGGAAGCGCGGCACCTTGATCGACCGCCTCGTGATGGGATTATCGGTGGTCGGTTTTTCCGTTCCGGTCTTTGTGATCGGCTACGTGCTGATCCAGATTTTCGCGATCGACCTGCGGTGGCTGCCGGTACAGGGATATCGCAGTATCGCGGGCGGCTTCGGGCCGTTCTTCGAACGCCTCATCCTGCCGACCGTGACGCTGTCTTTTATCTATGTCGCGTTGATCGCGCGCATGACCCGCGCCTCGATGCTGGATGTGCTTGGCGAAGACTATGTGCGTACCGCGCGCGCCAAGGGCATCAACGAGGCCGGCGTCTTGTTACGTCATGGCCTGCGCAACGCGGCCGTTCCCGTCATTACCGTGATCGGCACCGGCTTTGCGCTTCTGATTTCCGGCGTCGTCGTCACTGAAAGCGTGTTTAACTTGCCGGGCATCGGCCGCCTCACCGTCGATGCCGTGCTGTCACGCGACTATCCAGTCATCCAGGGACTAATCCTGCTGACATCAGGCGTCTATCTCGGCGTCAATCTCCTGATCGACGTCGCCTATACCCTGCTCGACCCGCGCATCCGCTACTGAGGTTCAAAAGTCCCATGGCGGTCGAAATCCTTCCCGAACCGACGATCCCGATCACAACGCCCTGGCGTGGATCATTTCTGACCGCGACGCCGATCATCGCAATCGCCGCAGTTTGTCTTGCCGTTATCATCACGTCCGCCATTGCCGCGCCCTGGCTCACCTCGCACGATCCGCTTCTGCTTGCGCCGGCCCAGCGGCTGAAGCCGGCCAGCGCGCAATTCTGGCTCGGCACCGACGGCTATGGCCGCGATGTGCTGTCGCGCATTCTCTATGGCGGGCGGATTTCGCTCCTGATCGGTCTTGGAACGGCGATCTTCAGTGTCGGCATCGGGCTTGCGATTGGGCTCGTCTCCGGTTTCTTTAAATGGATCGACGCGGTCATGATGCGCATCATGGACGGGTTGATGGCGATCCCGGGCATTTTGCTGGCGATTGCCGTGGTTACGCTCTCCGGCGCAGGCCTGATGACCGTCATGGTCGCTATTACGATTCCGGAAATTCCGCGCGTCGCGCGGCTGGTGCGCTCGGTCGTGCTGTCGGCGCGCGAAGAGCCCTATGTCGAGGCCGCAATTTCACTGGGTTCGTCGCTGCCGAAAATCATGTGGCGGCATCTGATGCCGAACACGATCGCGCCGCTGATCGTGCAAGGCACGTATGTCTGCGCCTCTGCGATTTTGACCGAAGCAATCCTGTCGTTTCTTGGCGCCGGCATCAGTCCGGAAACTCCGACCTGGGGCAACATCATGGCGGAGGGGCGCAGCTTTTTTCAGATCAAGCCGTCGCTGATCTTCTGGCCGGGTCTCGTCCTCTCGATCACGATCTTATCGGTCAATCTTATCGGCGACGCCGCACGCGATGCGCTCGATCCGCGCCTGAAGCAGCGGGAGGGCGGGAAGTGACCACCCCTGCCCTCGTCATCGACAATCTCGTCGTCAGCCTCGGCAAAAGCGCCGACGCCCCACGCCTCATCGACGGCGTTTCGCTTGAGGTGCGCGAACGCGAAACGCTCTGCCTGGTTGGCGAAAGCGGATCGGGGAAATCCGTCACCTCGCTCGCCGTCATGGGGCTGTTGCCAAAGGGCTCGCTGGCGGCAACCGGCGGCCACATCAAACTCGCCGGGGAGGAATTGATGGGCACGAGCGACCGGCGCTTGCGGCAATTGCGCGCCACCACCATGGCGATGATCTTCCAGGAGCCGATGACCGCGCTCAACCCGGTGGTGCCGGTCGGGCGCCAGATCGATGAGGTCTTGCGCGCCCACACCAAACTCGACGCCCGCGCGCGGCGGCGGCGCATCCTGGACATGATGGAACAGGTGCGGCTGCCGGATCCGATGCGCATTTTTGCGTCCTATCCGCACCGTCTTTCCGGCGGCCAGCGCCAGCGCATCATGATCGCGATGGCGCTGGTGCTGAAGCCAAAACTGCTGATCGCCGATGAGCCGACCACTGCGCTCGACGTCACCACCCAAAAGCAGATCCTTGGCTTGATCCGCGACCTGCAACGCGATCACGGCACCGCCGTGCTCTTCATTACCCACGACATGGGGGTGGTTTCCGAAATCGCCGACCGCGTCGCCGTCATGCGGCAGGGAAAACTGGTCGAGACCGCGCCGCTTCAAACCCTCCTGCGCGCGCCGGAGGCGGAATATACCCGCAGTCTTCTGTCCTCCGTACCATCACTGGTGCCGCGCGCGCCCCGCCCGGAGTCACGCGAGCCGATCGTGCTGGAAACCAACGGCCTGTCGAAAATCTATCGCGAACGTTCTGTTTTCAAGCCGGCCCGCGAAGTGGCCGCCGCGCACGACGTGACCCTCAAATTGCACAAAGGCCGCACGCTCGGCATTGTCGGCGAAAGCGGCTCCGGCAAATCGACGGTGGCGCGCTGCATCGTCCGCCTGATCGATCCGACGTCCGGCACCGTTCACCTTGGCAACCGCGATATCTCGGACCTGTCACGGAAGCTATTGCAGCCGTACCGCCAGAAAATCCAGATTGTGTTCCAGGACCCTTATCGCTCGCTCAATCCTCGTATCACCATCGGCGAGACCATCGCCGAGGGACCGGTCAATTACGGCATGCCCCGCGCCCAGGCGCTGGCGAAGGCGCGTGAACTGCTCGAACTGGTTGGGCTGGCGCCGGACTCGGTCACGCGTTTCCCGCATCAATTCTCCGGCGGGCAACGCCAGCGCATCGCGATCGCACGCGCGCTCGCGCTCGATCCCGACGTGATGGTGGCGGATGAAGCCGTCTCCGCGCTCGACGTTTCGGTGCAGGCGCAGGTGCTGGAGCTGCTCGACCGGATTCAGGCGCGGCTCGGAATTGCGATTCTGTTCATCACCCACGATCTGCGGGTCGCCGCGCAAATCTGCGACGACGTCGCGGTCATGCAGCAGGGGCGGATCGTCGAACAGGGGCCGGCGGCACAAGTCCTCACAAATCCGCAACAGGCCTATACCCGCGCGCTGCTTGACGCCGCACCCGGACGCGGATGGGATTTCGCCAACTTCCGGCCGGTCGCGGAAGCTTAACGTTCCAACTGAGACAAACGCATGCCCCGTATCGCCGTCGGCGGTTTTCTACACGAGACCAACACCTTCGCGCCGACGAAGGCTAGCTATGCCGATTTCGTTCACGGCGGCGGCTGGCCCGCGATGACGCAAGGCGCCGACGTGCTCAAGGTGATGCGCGACATCAATGTCGGCCTCGCCGGCTTTGTTGATGAGGCTGAAACGCATGGCTGGGTGCTGGTGCCGACGATCTTTGCCGCCGCCAGTCCTTGCGCGCATGTAGCGAAAGATGCCTATGAGCGTATCGCCAGCGTGATCGTCGACGGAATCAAAAGCACGCTTCCGCTCGATGCCGTCTATCTCGACCTGCATGGCGCCATGGTGGCTGAGCATTTCGACGACGGCGAAGGCGAAATCCTGCGCCGCGTTCGCGAGGTGATCGGCAGCGAACTGCCGCTTGTCGTCAGCCTCGACCTGCACGCTAACGTGACGCCCGAGATGGTGCATCACGCCGATGCGCTGATTGCCTATCGCACCTATCCTCATGTCGACATGGCCGACACCGGCCGCGCCGCCGCGCGCCACCTCGCGCTGTTGTTGCGTAGCGGTCAGCGCTTCGAGAAAACCTTCCGGCAATTGCCGTTCCTGATTCCCATCAGCTGGCAATGCACCAACGACTTTCCAACCAAAGGCATCTACGAAAAGCTCGCGGCGATGGAGAGCAAGACCGTGCCGACGTTGTCGTTCTGCCCGGGTTTTCCCGCCGCCGATTTCGCCCATTGCGGACCGAGCGTCTTCGCCTATGGACGAACACAGGCGGACGCGAAGGTTGCCGTGGATCAACTCGCCGCACTGATCGAAAGCCACGAGCGCGATTTCGATGGACGAATCTATGCGCCCGACGAAGGCGTGCGGCTGGCGATGGAGTTGTCGAAGAACGCTCGGAAACCCGTCATCATTGCCGACACCCAGGACAATCCCGGCGCAGGCGGCGATTCCGACACCACCGGCATGTTGCGGGCGTTGGTCCGCAACAACGCGACGCGCGCGGCAATCGGCGCGATTTACGATCCGGCGTCAGCCAAGGCCGCGCATGAAGCAGGCATTGGCGCCACCGTCACGCTCGCGCTCGGCGGCAAATCCGGCATTCCCGGTGACGCGCCATTCGAGGCGGCGTTCATTGTCGAACAACTCTCCGATGGCAAATTCGTCGCGCCCGGTCCCTATTTCGGCGGCCGCGACATGGACATGGGGCCGTCGGCCGCTTTGCGGATCGGCGATATCCGCGTGGTCGTCAGTTCGCACAAGGCGCAACTGGCGGATCAGGCGATGTTCCGCTATGTCGGTATTGAGCCGACCGAACAGGCGATCCTCGTCAACAAGAGCTCGGTGCATTTCCGCGCCGACTTTGAGCCGATCGCGGAAAAACTTCTGATTTGCGCCGCTCCCGGCGCCATGCCTGCCGATCCCGCTTCACTGCCCTGGACCAAATTACGTCGGGGCATTCGACTTAGGCCGAACGGACCCGCCTTCACCGCGCCTTACTCGTCACAGCTTCATTCCACCGCCACCGGATAACATCATGCCCACCATCGATCATATCGAGCGTTTTGCCGGCGAACTCACCGCGATCAGGCGCGACCTGCACGCCCATCCCGAAATCGGGTTCGAAGAGGTCCGCACTTCGGGCATTGTCGCCGAGAAGCTCGCGCAATGGGGCGTCGAGGTTCACCGCGGTGTCGGCGGCACCGGGGTCGTCGGCGTGCTGAAGGGCAAAGGCCAGGGTACCCGGCGCATCGGCTTGCGCGCGGATATGGACGCGCTGCCGATGGAAGAGAACACCAATCTGAAATGGCGTTCGACCATTCCAGGCCGCTTTCACGGCTGCGGCCATGACGGCCACACCACCATCCTGCTCGGCACCGCGCGTTATCTCGCGGAAACGCGCAACTTCGACGGCACCGTGCATTTCATCTTCCAGCCGGCCGAGGAAGGCCTCGGTGGCGCCCGCGCCATGCTGAGGGATGGCCTGTTCGAGAAATTTCCGTGTGACGAAATCTACGGCCTGCACAATGCGCCCGACCTCGACCATGGCGAATTGGCCGTGCTGCCGGGGCCGGCGATGGCGGGCGCGGATTTCTTCGACATCACCATCCATGGCTACGGCGCCCATGGCGCGATGCCGGAGCGTTCCAAGGACCCGGTCGTGATCGCGATGACGCTGGGACAAGCGCTGCAAACCATCGTCAGCCGCAATGTCTCGCCGAACGCACCGGCGGTGCTCTCGATCACGCAAATTCACGCGGGCTCCGCCTATAATGTGATCCCCGGCGAGGCCAAGCTCGCGGGCACCGTGCGCGCATTTGCTGACGACGTGCGCGCGCTGATCCGCGAGCGGATGCGCAGCCTTTGTGCCGGGCTCGCGGCGGCCTTCGATGTCGAGATTACGGTCGATATCCGGGATATTTTCAGTGTGCTGGTCAACAGCGAAGAGCACTGCAAGGTGGTTGCTGACGTGGCACGCACGGTGGTCGATCCCGCAAAGGTGCTGACGCGCTCGAAGCCGAAGATGGGCAGCGAGGATTTCGCCGACATGCTGCATGCCGTGCCCGGCGCCTATTTCTGGCTCGGCCATGACGGCTCGGTGCCGGTGCATAATCCCGGCTACACGCTCGACGACAAGATCTTACCCGTAGGCGCCAGCATGTTTGCCCGCATCATTGAAACCCGCCTGCCCGCTGACCGTTAGCTTTCTTCAAGGAGCTGCCATGCTTGAGGAAGACTCGACCGGCGCCGTATCCGCGCTGCATGACCTCAGCGCGACCGATCTGATCGCGGGATTCCGCGCGCGGCAATTCTCGCCGAGTGAAGTGCTCGACGATTTGCTGGCGCATATCGCGCTGTGGGAGCCTCACATCAAGGCGCTCTATGCCTTTGACCCGGAAGGCGCGCGCCAAGCCGCCAAGATCTCGACCGAGCGCTGGCAAAAGGACGAACCACTCGGGCCGCTCGATGGCGTTCCCGTCACCATCAAAGACAACATCGCGACCAAGGGTGTGCCGGTGCCGCTCGGCACTGCCGCCACCAAACTGGTGCCGGCCGAAGCCGATGCGCCACCGGCCGCGCGCTTGCGCGAAGCAGGCGCCATCATCTTTTCCAAGACCACGATGCCCGATTTCGGCATGCTGTCGTCGGGTCGTTCCAGCTTTCATCCCCTCACCCGCAATCCCTGGGATCTCCGTCAAAATCCGGGCGGCTCGAGCGCGGGCGCCGGAGCGGCAGCCGCCGCAGGCTACGGTCCATTACATATTGGCACCGATATCGGCGGCTCGGTGCGGCTGCCCGCCTGCTGGTGCGGACTTGTCGGACTGAAGCCGAGCCTCGGGCGCGTACCGATCGACCCTCCTTATGTGGGCCGCGTCGCGGGACCGATGACGCGCACCGTCGACGATGCCGCGCTGATGATGAGTGTGATGGCGAAACCCGATCGCCGCGACGGCATGAGCCTGCCGCCCAACGACATCCACTGGAAGACGCTCGACAAGCCCTTACGCAAATTGCGCATCGGACTTCTGCTCGACCTCGGTGTCGGACAGGCGCTGGAGCAGGAAGTCCGCGACGTCGCGATCAAGGCGGCAAAGGCTTTTGAAGGCGCGGGCGTAAACGTCAGCGAGGTCAAGGGCATTCTGACGCGCGAGATGCTTGATGGCCTCGACAATTTTTGGCGAGCACGCCTCTGGGACGACCTTTCCAAGCTCGAAGCTAACGAGCAGTACAAGACGTTAGATTATATTTTTCTGTGGGCGAAAGCTGCGGCAAAGTTATCCGGCGTTGACGTCATCCGAGGCTTCAACGCCACCATGGCGCTCCGCGCGGCCGCCGCGAAACTTTTCGCCGACATTGACTATCTGATCTCGCCGGTCTCGCCGGTCGTGAAATTCGCCGCCGAACTCTCCTCGCCTCTGAGCAATCCGGACCGGCCGTTCGAGCACATCACTTACACGGTGCCGTGGAACATGGCGGAAAATCCGGCCATCTCGATCAACGGCGGCTACGATGCCGCGGGCTTTCCGATCGGCGTGCAAATCGTCGGCCGCCGCTTCGATGATCTCGGCGTGCTCGGCATGGCGAAAGCGTTTGAAAGCCTGCGCGGTCCGCAGCGGCGGTGGCCCTGCCCGCCGGGGAAATAATAGCATCGACCGCGGAAGCGATCTGGATTGCTTCGTCGCTTTCGCTCCCTTGCGCAAACGCTTGCGTTTGTCGCAGGCAATGACGTCATTGCGAGCCAACGGGTCGCGCGAATGCGCGCCCGATGATAAACTCCGCGAAGCAATCCAGCATAACAATCCGGCCGCAAGAGCCGGCTTAAAATCCGGGAGAACGATATGCCCTTTGAAACCATCCTCTACGAGGTCTCCGAGCAAATCCTCACCATCACGCTGAACCGCCCCGACAAGCTCAACGCCTTCAACGCCACGATGATGCGGGAGCTGATCGAGGCCTTCGACGCGGCAGACAGCGACGACAACATCCGGGCGATCATCGTCACCGGTGCGGGGCGCGCCTTTTGCGCCGGGGCTGATCTTTCCTCCGGCGCTGACACGTTCGACCGTGATGCGCGGCGCGGACCCGTCAAGCGCCTGGCCGACGGCCGGGTCGATTACAGCGATCCGAATGCGCGCGACGGCGGCGGCCAGGTGACGTTACGCATCTTCAAATGCCTCAAGCCGGTGATTGCAGCCGTGAACGGTCCGGCGGTCGGCATCGGCGTCACCATGCAATTGGCGATGGATATCCGCATCGCCTCGGAAAACGCGAAATTCGGCTTTGTGTTTTCCCAGCGCGGCATCGTGCCGGAGGCCGCCTCGAGCTGGTTCCTGCCGCGCATCGTCGGTATCTCGCAGGCGCTGGAATGGTGCTTCACCGGCCGCGTGTTTCCGGCACAGGAAGCATTCGCCGGACGCCTCGTCAGCAAAGTCGTACCGGCGGATGAGTTGCTCCCGGCGGCGCGAGCGCTTGCGCGCGAGATCGCGACCAAGACCGCGCCAGTGTCGGTTGCGTTGATCCGGCAGATGATGTGGCGTTTGTCGAGCGCCGACGACCCCATGGAGGCGCACAAGATCGACAGCCGTGGCATCTACGATCGTGGCCGCTCCGGCGACGTCAAGGAAGGCGTGATGTCATTTCTGGAGAAGCGTCCTGCGCAATTCAAGGACAAGGTGTCGTCCGACTTGCCGGATTATTTTCCGTGGTGGGACGAGCGGGAGTATGAGTAGTTCTGAAATCGTCGTTCCGGGGCGCGCGAAGCGTGAACCCGGAACCTCGAGATTCCGGGTCTGGTCCGGAGCCTGTCATCGGGCGCGCATTCGCGCGACCCGTTGGGACCATCCCGGAATGACGGCGCTCACCCCATCACCAGCGCGACCCTTCCGATCGCCTTGCGGTCGATCAGAAGCCGCATCGCCTGCGTGTAGTCCTCCAGCGGCAGACGATGCGAGATATGCGGCCGCACGTGTCCTCCCGCTGCCCACCCCAGTAACGTCTTCAGCCGCTCCTCGCCGAGCACCGGGTTTTTCCGCACCGCTTCGCCAGCACGAACGCCGAGCACGCTCGCACCTTTGATCATCAGGAGGTTGGTGCGGGCAAGCCCGATCCCTCCGGTGAATCCGACTACAAGGATGCGTGCGCCCCAGGCGATGCAGCGCAGGCTGTTTTCGAAAATCTCCCCGCCCACTGGATCGAATACGACGTCTGCGCCACGGCGGTCGGTGATGCGCTTCACAGCGTCGCGAAACGGTTCGCGCGCATAGAGAAGAAGATGATCCGCGCCTTTTATTTTGGCGACCGCGAGCTTTTCTTCCGAGGACGCCGCCGCGATCACGGTGGCACCCAGGAGCTTGCCGATCTCCACGGCCGCGAGCCCCACGCCGCCGCCCGCACCATGCACCAAAAGCACCTCGCCGCGCGCGAGCTGCGCCCGGTCGATCAGCGCATGATAGGCCGTTCCATGCGCGGCGAGAAACGTCGCGCCCTCCGCATGGTCGAAATTCGCGGGCAACCGTGTCAGTTGCGACGGCGCGACGACGACCTCCTCGGCATAGGCGCCATGACGCATTTTGACGATCACGCGATCGCCAACCGCAACGCCGCCAATGCCGCCGGCGATTTCGGTCACCTCGCCGGCTGCCTCCACCCCCGGCGTGAACGGCAATTCCGGCTTGAGCTGATATTCGCCGGCCGCCATCAGAATGTCGGGGAAATTGATTCCGGCGGCGCGCAACGCGACGCGCACCTCGCCCTCCGCAAGCGGCCTTGACTCGAATTCTTCCAGCCGCAGCCGCTCCGGTGGACCGAGTTCGCGGCAGATAACAGCTCTCATCAGGCCGCGCTCGCCTTCCGCCTCGTCAACGCATCGCGGATCAGCGGCAAGCGGTCATTGCCGAAATACATGTCGGTCTTGTCGAGAAAGATGGTCGGCGAGCCAAACCCGCCCCGCGCCATCACCTCGTCCGTGTTGGCCTTGAGCTGATCCTTGATCTTCTGATCGCCAATGCCGGCAAAGAAGCCTTTGGGATCGACGCCGGTGCGCTGGCAGACTTCCGCCAGCACCGCATCCTGCGAGATGTCCTGATCCTCGCCCCAGTAGATCTGGAAAGCCGTGCGCGCGAACGGCAGCATGTCTTTACCCAGCCAGATACAGCCGCGCATCGCCTTGACGCTGTTCACCGGAAACACCGTTGGCCGCATCAGGATGGTCAGGCCGGAGACCCGCGCCCAGTCCGCCATGTCCTTTTTATCGTAGGCGATCTTGGCCGGGACCGGGTGTTCGCGCCTGGCATAGACGCTCGGATTGATGGTGTTGAAGATGCCGCCGACCAAAATGGGCCGCCACGAGATCTCTTCCTCGAACTCGCGCGCGAGCGGCTGAATGTTGTGGAAGGCGAGATAGGTCCAGGGGCTGGAACAGTCGAAGAAGAACTCGATCATGGCGTTTCCTTATTGTTGCATAGTCAATTGCTCGTCATTGCGGGCGAAGCGAGTCAATCCAGTTTTACGCGAGTGGCTCTGGATTGCTTCGTCGCGTTCGCTCCTCGCAATGACAGCCGCGAACATCTCACTTCTTCTCCGTCATCTCCTTGGCGCGCTGGCCGAACATGTTCTTGCGCGCCTCCTCATCGAACGGTTCCTTAACGAATTTCCCGACCGCAAGCCCCGCCTGCACCTGTGGCCGCGCGCGCACCTCCGCATACCAGCGCTTGACGTTCGGATAGTCGTCGAGCGTAAAGCCCTGCGCCTTGTGAGTCATGGTCCAGGGGAAACAGGCGATGTCCGCGATCGTATAGTCGGCACCCGCGACATAGGCGTTCGTCTTGCCGAGTTGCGTGTCGAGCACGTGATAGAGCCGCGCTGCCTCGTCATGGTAGCGCTGGATCGCGTAGGGGATTTTCTCCGGCGCATATAGCGCGAAATGCCCATGCTGGCCGAGCATCGGCCCGAGCCCGCCCATCTGCCACATCACCCACTGGATCGCGACCGATCGCGCGCGCAAGTCGGCCGACAGAAAACGCCCGGCCTTGTCGGCGAGATAAATCAGGATCGCGCCGGTCTCAAACACCGAAAACGGCCCCCCGCCGTCGGCAGGCTGCTGATCGACAATCGCCGGAATCCGGTTGTTCGGGCTGATCGCCAGAAACTCCGGCTTGAACTGGTCGCCGGCGCGGATGTTGACCGGTTTGACCGTATAGGGAATGCCGAGCTCCTCCAGCATGATCGAGATTTTCCAGCCGTTCGGAGTCGGCGCGTAATACAAGTCGATCATGGGTTTCTTCCGGCAGGGTCCGTCGTCATTGCCGGGCATAGCCGTTCGAAGAACGGCGTCGCTTCCGCTCGCCTATGCCCGGCAATCCATCAGTTTCGAAGACGTAATTCTGAGGGTCGATGGATACGCGGGTCAAGCCCGCGTATGACGACTTGTCCTGTACCTCATTGGCCAGACGTGGCAAATAGACGGCCATGACAACCCGAAAAGTCAGAGGACACGCCCGAGATGCTTTTTCCGACCACGATCGCCGGCTCCCTGCCCAAACCCGAATGGCTGGCCGAGCCGAACAAGCTCTGGGCGCCGTGGAAATCTCAAGGCGATGAACTCGCCCGTGCCAAGCGCGACGCAACCATCCTCGCGGTGAAGCTTCAGGAAGACGCCGGCATTGATATCGTGACCGAGGGCGAACAGGCCCGCCAGCATTTCGTTCACGGCTTTCTGGAGAAGGTCGAGGGCATCGATTTCGCCCACAAGGTCGAAATGGGCATCCGCAACGATCGCTACAAGGCGATGGTGCCGCAGGTGGTGGCGCCGCTGCGGCTGAAGGGCCGCGTCCACGCCGACGAGGCCCGCGTCGCCCGCACGCATACCACGCGGAAGCTGAAGTTCACCATGCCGGGGCCGATGACCATCATCGACACCATCGCCGATCAGTATTACGGCGACCGCGTCAAAATGGCGTTTGCCTTTGCCGAATTGCTCAACGAGGAAGCGAAGAGCCTGCAGGCCGACGGCGTCGACCTCATCCAGTTCGATGAACCCGCTTTCAATGTCTACATGAGCGAAGTCAACGACTGGGGCATCAAGGCGCTGGAGCGCGCGGCGGAAGGGCTGACCTGCGCCACCGCGGTCCATATTTGTTATGGCTACGGGATCAAGGCCAATACCGACTGGAAAGAAACGCTCGGCAACGAGTGGCGGCAATATGAGGATTTCTTCCCCTCTATTGCCAAGAGCCCGATCCAGCAGGTCGCGATCGAATGCCGCAATTCGAAGGTGCCGCTTGAAATCCTCGGGCTCCTGAAAGGCAAGAAAATCCAGGCCGGCGTGATCGACGTCGCCAGCGATCAGGTCGAGACCGCCGAAGACGTCGTCGCCGTGATCGACGCCGTGTCGAAGTTCGTTGCCAAGAGCGACATCATCCCGACCACGAACTGCGGCATGGCGCCGATGCGCCGCGATATCGCGGAAGCCAAGCTGATGGCGCTTGGCGCTGGCGCGAAGCTGGCGAGGGAGAGGCTGGGGTGACGCCTCAAGGCGTCATTCCGGGGCGCTCGTAAGAGCGAAACCGGAATCTCGAGATTCCGGGTCTGGTGCTAACGCACCATCCCGGAATGACGCCTAACCAACAAGCTTTCCCACACTCGGATAAATCACTACGCGATAGCCGGCCGCAAACGCGCGCACGGTCGACGGCGGCGTCAACAGCTTTGCGTCGCTGATGGCTCCTTTCACCGCTCGATAACCGGAAGGCGTCCACTTCAGCGGCCTTCCCTGTACGATGAGAAAACTCTCCTCGCCCGCCTGCACCATGGTGCCGTCGGGCAATTTTTCAATTCCCATCGGCAACGAGTGCAATTTCTTTCCCGAAGCAAAGCGCTCGCGGTGCAACACGGCATCCATTTCAGGCGCGAGAACGTCGCGCACGCGATTGCCCTTTTCCCACGCCGCGCGAAAGCGATTGGCGTCCTCGCGCCGGCAGTAGAAACACGGCCGATGCCCTGCCGCAAAGGCAGTCGCCTCATCGAGAAAAAACAATTCGGTCCAGCTCTGCCGTTGCATCACCTTGCGGCGGCGGCCGCGGAATTCCAGAACGCAGGTAAGCCAGGCGTCGGTGGACCAGCGCTTCCTGAGCAGCGTTTTCGTCTCGGGGTTGTGGATGATGCCGCGATTGCCGACAAACATTCCGCGATCGGGAATGGCTGCGATTTCGCCTGATGGCAGCACGCGGTTTTGCAGGGGCATGGTGTACCCGCTCACTCTGCCGTCATTCCGGGATGGTCCCAACGGGTCGCGCGAATGCGCGCCCGATGACAGTCTCCGGACCAGACCCGGAATCTCGAGATTCCGGATCGCCGCTTCGCGTCGTCCGGAATGACGGGAGGATCATGCCGCCCCGTCGCGGATCGGCGGCTGGAACGACAGCGCTGTATCCCAGGGAAAGTAGATCCAGGTGTCCTGCGACACCTCGGTGATGAAGGTATCCACCAGCGGGCGTCCCTTTGGCTTGGCGTAGACGGTGGCGAAATGCGCATCCGGCAGCATGTCACGCACCATGCGCCCGGTCTTGCCAGTGTCGACGAGATCGTCGACGATCAGAAGGCCCTTGCCGGTGCCGCCGCCGAGCTTGGCGGTGTCGGCCGAGACGCCTTTAAGCACGTTCAGGTCGCCCTGCTTGGTGTGGTCGTAGCTTGCGATGCAAACGGTATCGATGATGCGGACGCCGAGTTCGCGCGCCACAATCGCTGCCGGCACCAGTCCGCCGCGGGTGATCGCGATCACGGCATGAAACGGTCCGACTTCATTGAGCCGCCAGGTCAGCGCCCGGCAATCCCGGTGAAACTGATCCCACGACACCGGAAAGGCCTTTCCCGCACTTGGATCCGCCATTCAATCCCCCTGTTGTTATCTCTCGTCTGATTTCTGCCTAACGAACCACATTCAATCCGGCCAGCATTTCCTTCACCGCATTCATCGCAGCCGTGAGCTTCTCCGGATCGCGCGAACGGACCACCAGATTGGTGTTCGGCTTTTTGTCCTCGTCGGTGAAGGGGTAGCTGCCGATGATGGTGTCGGGATGGGCGCTGGCGATGTTGCGCAAGGGCCCGCCGATGTCGCCTTCTCGCGCATTGGCGCGAACGCTTTCCGACAGCATCCGCACGCCGGATTTCAGCTTCGGCGCCACGATGTCCATCATCGCCTGCATGATCGTCGGTACGCCGGCCATCACGACGACATTGCCGATCTTGAAACCGGGCGCGAGGATGGTCGCGCTCTGGATCAATTCGGCGCCGTCGGGAATCCGCGCCATGCGCAGTCGCGCCTCGTTCAGGTCCGCTTCGCCCCAGCGCTCGCGAAACCGCGCCACCACCTCCGGATGGTGGTCGATGCCGACGCCGAACGCCTTGGCGACGCTGTCGGCCGTGATGTCGTCATGGGTCGGCCCGATGCCGCCGGTGGTAAAGACGTAAGTATAGCGGTGGCGCAGTGCATCCAATGCCGCGATGATCTCGGGCTCCTCGTCGGCGACGACCCGAACTTCCTTAAGGTCGATGCCGATATTGGTGAGGTATTCGGCGATGAAGCCGATGTTCTTGTCCTTGGTCCGCCCGGACAGGATCTCGTCGCCGATCACCAGGATTCCGGCCGTGACGATCTCGCTCATAGTCTCTCCTACACGGGTTTAAGCCCGCACTTTTGGCCTAAACTAGCTAACTAGCCAACGCCTTGATCTCTGATAGAATTTTGCCGCCGAAATGAGCAGCCGCAAGCTGTTTTTTCGGCAATCTGACCCGCCATTCCCCAGCAAGTGGGCCAAGACCCATCCATATCGCGCTGGCCTGAGCCTTGCTACCATCCTGTGAAGTCATGCACTGTAGCGTGACGTCGGTGTGGACGACTTTGGGAGGGACGGTCGGAATTCATGGCAGTTGCCTTCGACGAAATGAACGGCATGGGCGGCGACCTTCGCCCGGCCTACCAGGAACTCTCCCGCTGGCTGAAAGAGACGCCGCCGGACGCGCTGGAATATCGCCGCCAGGAGGCCGAACTCCTGTTCCGCCGGATCGGCATCACGTTTGCGGTCTATGGCGACGCCGAGGCCCAGGAACGGCTGATCCCCTTTGACGTCATCCCCAGAATTATGTCCGCCAAGGAATGGACGCTCCTTGAAAGGGGGCTGAAGCAGCGCGTGAAGGCGCTGAATATGTTCCTGCGCGACATCTATCATGGCCGCGATGTCCTGCGGGCCAACATCATTCCGGAAGACCTGATCTTCCAGAATCCGGTGTTCCGGCCGGAGATGAACGGCCAGGACGTGCCGCACGATATCTACGTGCACATCGCCGGCATCGACATCATCCGCACCGATGCGGACAACTTCATCGTACTGGAAGACAACGCCCGCACGCCGTCCGGCGTCTCCTACATGCTGGAAAACCGCGAAATCATGATGCGGCTGTTTCCGGACCTGTTCGCGCGGCATCGCATCGCGCCGGTGGAGAAATATCCAGACGAACTCTTGTCTGCGTTGCGATCGGTGGCCCCGCTCAGCTCCGCCGGCGAGCCAACCGTGGCGCTGCTGACGCCGGGTGTCTACAACTCGGCTTACTATGAGCACTCGTTCCTGGCCGACAAGCTCGGCATCGAACTGGTCGAGGGACGCGACCTCATCGTCAAGGACGATGTGGTGTTCATGCGGACCACCGAAGGAATCAAGCGGGTCGACGTGATTTACCGCCGCCTCGACGACGACTTCCTCGACCCCCTCACCTTCCGGCCCAATTCCGCGCTCGGCGTCCCCGGACTGATGTCGGCCTATGCCGCCGGCAATATCACGCTCGCCAACGCAGTCGGCACCGGCATTTCCGACGACAAGGCGATCTACTCCTACATGCCGGAGATCGTGAAATTCTATCTCAGCGAAGAGCCGATCCTGAAGAACGTGCAGACCTGGCGCTGCCGTGAGCCGAAAGACCTCGCTTACGTCCTCGACAATCTGGACCAGCTCGTCGTGAAGGAAGTTCACGGCTCCGGCGGCTATGGCATGCTGATTGGCCCTGCCGCGACCAAGGCCACCATCGAGGCGTTCCGCGACAAGTTAAAGCGCGAACCCGAAGGCTTCATTGCGCAACCGACGCTGGCGCTGTCGACCTGCCCGACCTGCACCGCATCAGGCCTTGCGCCGCGCCACGTCGATTTGCGACCCTTTGTGCTGACGGGAAGCCAGCGCACGACCATCGTGCCGGGCGGCCTGACGCGCGTGGCGCTGAAAGAAGGCTCGCTGGTGGTCAATTCGAGCCAGGGCGGCGGCACCAAGGATACCTGGATATTGGATGAGTGAGATGATGCAGGCGTTCCAGTCCATCCCTCGATACGGCGCTTACGCGCCTCCTCGGGATGAGGCTGTTTTGTTTGGCACAAGCTCAGACCCTCATGGTGAGGAGCCGCGCTCACTGCGCGGCGTCTCGAACCATTTGGCCTCCGCTATTCCCGGCTACCCCGCTCCAGGTGAGAGCAAGAAGAACTGACATGCTGTCGCGCACTGCTGAAAACCTTTACTGGCTCGCCCGCTATGTCGAACGGGCCGAATATATCGCGCGCACGATTGATGCGACGCTGCGCGTGACCGCGCTCCCCGCAGCCTATGTCGGCAAGACCAATGAATGGGAATCGGCGCTGCTCACCGCGGGCGTCAGCCAGAGCTTCTATACCGTCCATAAAGAAGCCAACGAACAGAACGTCGTCGACTATCTGTCGTTCGATGCCTCAAATCCCTCCTCGATCAAGAACTGCATCGAGGCCGCGCGGCTCAATTCGCGCTCGGTTCGCACCGCGCTCACGAGTGAAATGTGGGACACCATCAACTCAGCCTGGATCGAGCTCGGGGAACTATGGGGCAAAGGCGCCAAGACCCGCGAAGAGCTGGCGCGCTTCCTGCGCTTTGTGCAGGAAACCTCGCTGCGGTTCGACGGCTCGGCCTACCGCACCATGCTGCGCAACGATGCCTACTGGTTCTCGCGCCTTGGCGTTCATCTGGAGCGCGCCGACAACACCGCGCGCATTCTCGATGTGAAATACCATGTGCTGTTGCCGCAGGAAGAACATGTCGGCGGTCCGCTCGATTATTATCAGTGGACCTCGATCCTGCGCTCGGTGTCGGCGCTGACCGCCTATCACTGGGTCTATCGCGAAACACTCAAACCTTGGCTGATCGCCGACCTCTTGATCCTCAACAATTCACTGCCACGTTCGCTGGCGAGCTGTTACGGCAATCTCGTCCGCAACCTGGATCAGATCGGGGTCGCCTACGGCCGTCAGGGCGCGGCCCAGCGCCACGCGCGCGGCGTCCGCAACCGGCTGGAACACAGCAATATGGACGATATTTTCCAGCACGGCGTGCACGAATTCATCCAGGAATTCATCACCGACAATTCAAGGCTTGGTGAAATCGTCACCAAGCAGTATTTGATTTGACACCAAGTCATTCCGGGAGGGCGCGCAAGCGCCAGACCCGGAATCTCGAGATTCCGGGTTCGATGCTGCGCATCGCCCCGGAATGACTGCCCGGAAAAATTTGGTCAATCATGCGTCTGCGTATCGCCCACTCCACGACCTATCGCTATGAACCGGCGGCGACCGGCATCACGCAGACCCTGCGGATGACGCCGGGCAGCCATGACGGGCAATATGTGGCCGAGTGGCAGATCGACGTTTCCACTGATTCCCGCCTGCATATGCGTCAGGACGCCTTTGGCAACGTGACCCACGTGCTGACCGAGGGGACGATTGCCGATCTCACCATCACGGTCGGGGGCCTGATCGAAACCCACGACACCGGTGGGGTGTTGCGCGGCAGCGACGAACGTTTTCCGCCGAGCCTGTTTCTGCGAACGACCCCGCTAACCGGGGTCAATGCGGCCATGGAAGCCTTCTCGCGCGAATTGCGTTCGGAATCGGAAAAAGACGTGCTCGGTTTCCTGCATGCCCTGATGCTCCAGATCAACGACTACATGACGTTCGATGAAGACCCCACCAACACCGGGACCTCGGCGGTTGAAGCCTTCGCCTTGAAGCGCGGCGTGTGCCAGGACTACGCGCATATCTTCATCGCCTGCGCGCGGTCGGTCGGCGTGCCCGCGCGCTTTATCTCCGGGCATTTTCTGCGCTCTGACGGCATGGTGAACCAGCAGGCCGGGCATGCCTGGGCGGAGGCCTTTGTGCCCAATCTCGGCTGGGTCGCGTTTGATCCGGCAAATGCGATCTGCACCACGGACGCCCATGTGCGCGTCGCGCTCGGCCTCGATTATCTCGGCGCCGCCCCGGTCCGCGGCACCCGCTATGGCGGCGGCACCGAAACGCTGACGGTCGCGGTCAAGGTCGATCAGGCCGGACGCCAGGGGCAGTGGCAAAGTCAGTCGTGATGCTATGACGTCTTTGCGTGCAGTGCGCGCCTGCAAATTAGGCGTGCTCACAAGCTCCTAGACGATCGGATAGTGCGCCGCACGTTGCGCCGAAAGCGGTGCATGGTACAACGTATGCCAATGGCTTTGGCGCCAAACGACAGGGGGCAAGATGACCACGGTAACCGGAGTATCGGCTAAGTCGGAGACATCGACGCGCTGGTTCCAGCTTGTGCTGGGACTGATCGCGATGATGTCGATCTCCAGTCCCCAATATGTCTGGACGCTGTTCACCAAGCCGTTGCAGGAAAGCCTGGGCGCGCCGCTATCGGCGATCCAGGTGACGTTTACCATCGTGATCGTGCTGCAAACCTTTTCCTCACCTTTGCAAGGCTATCTGGTCGACAAGTTCGGCCCGCGCCTTCTGATCGCGGTCGGCTGTCTGTTGTCCGGCCTGGGGTGGATCACCGCAGCTTATGCAACCAGCCTGACCGGACTCTATCTGACCTACGGCCTGTTCTGCGGCTTCGGCACCGGCATCGTCTATGTCGGCATCGTCGGTCTCATGGTCCGCTGGTTTCCGGACCGGCGCGGTCTGGCGGTAGGCGTCGTCGCCGCGGGCTATGGCTTTGGCGCGCTTCTGACGAACAACTCGGTCTACAACATGATCGCCGAGAGTGGCTACCGGCACACGCTGGTGGTGTTCGGCATTATTCTCGGTCTTGTCGGCGCCGCCGCCGCGCTCCTGCTGCGCGTACCGACGGCCGACGACGTGCTCCCTCCGCCGCCCGCGATGGCATCGAGTGTGGGAACACGGCCTGACGAGATGCTGCGCAGCGGCGTGTTCTGGCTGATGTTCGTCATGATGACGATGATGTCGACCGGCGGGTTGATGATCATCTCGCAATTCGCCTCCTTCTCGCGCGACTTCGGCGTGACTGGCATCACTGTATTGGGAATGGCGGCTCTACCGCTGGCGCTCAACATCGATCGCATCACCAACGGCCTGACCCGCCCGTTCTTCGGCTGGGTGTCGGACCGGATCGGACGCGAAAACACCATGGCGATCGCCTTTCTGTTGGAAGCGACCTCCGTCACGCTGATGGTCTTGTTCCGCGATAATACGCTGCTCTTTGTGCTGCTGTCCGGCGTGGTCTTCTTCGGCTGGGGTGAGATCTTCTCGCTGTTTCCCTCCACGCTGACCGACACCTTTGGCGCCAAGCATGCGACCACGAATTACGGCCTGCTTTACATTGCGCAGGGCATCGGTTCGATTCTCGGCGCGCCCCTCGCAGCCCTGCTGCGCGAACACACCGGCAGTTGGTTGCCGGTCTTCGCCATCATCATCGCGATGGACGCGCTGACGGGCATTCTGGCGCTGGTCGCGCTCAAGCCGATGCGGCGGGCCTACGCCGCCAGGTAAAGCCGACATCGGACATCATTTGCCGATTGGGGTTGGACGGACGAGCGAAATTGGATAGCTTCCCGCCGCGACGAAAGTAAGCGCTGGGGACGGGAAATGACCTATTGCTGCGGAGTGCTGGTGCGGGAGGGGCTCGTCATGATTGCCGACACCCGCACCAATGCCGGTCTCGACAACGTCTCGACATTCCGCAAACTGCACGTCTTCTCCAAGCCGGGCGAGCGCATCCTGGCGATTGCCAGCGCCGGCAATCTCGCGATCAGCCAATCCGTGCTGTCGACGCTGACCGAAGGCATGGAGGACCCCGACACGGGCGAGGTCGAAACGCTGATGAACGCGCCGACCATGTTCCAGGCCGCCCAACGCATCGGCCGCGCCATCCGCGCCGTCCATGCCACGGAAGGCACCGCGCTGAAATCGGAAGACATCAACTTCGACGTCTCGTTCCTGTTCGGCGGCCAGATCAAGGGCGCGCGGATGCGCCTGTTCATGGTCTATCCGGCCGGCAACTTCATCGAATGCACGACCGACACCCCTTATTTGCAGATCGGCGAGCACAAATACGGCAAGCCCGTGCTTGACCGCGCCATGCACTTCGACGTCGAGCTTTACGAGGCGCTCAAGACCAGCCTGATCTCGATGGACTCGACCATGCGCTCCAATCTCGGCGTTGGCCTTCCCATCGACGTGCTGGTGGCGCGTACGGACGTCTGCGATGCCGATCTCAATCATCGGATCGAGGCGGGTGAGCCCTATTTTCACGATCTGCGTTCGCGGTGGTCGGCTGCGCTGCGCGCCGCGCATCAGAATATCCCGCGGCCGCCCTACAAGACCGAAAAACCGAAACCATAAAATAACTCAAGAAAAGGCAGGAAACTAATGACCGAGGTAAAGAACAAGATCGCCATCGTCACCGGCGCCGGAACCGGCGTTGGCCGTGCGGCTTCACTGGCGCTGATGAATGCGGGTTTCACCGTCGTGCTCGCCGGGCGGCGCCTGGAAAAGCTGGAGGAAACCTCAAAGCTCGGCCCCGCCGGCAAAAGCCTCGCCGTCTCCTCGGACATGACCGACGCCGGCTCGATCGCCGCACTGTTCGCCAAGGTGATGGAAACCTATGGCCGGCTTGACTTGCTCTTTAACAACGCCGGCATGGGAACGCCCGCGATGCCGTTTGAGGATTTGAGTCTCGCGCAATGGCAGGCGGTGGTCTCCACCAACCTCACCGCGGCTTTCCTGTGCACGCAGCATGCGTTCCGCATCATGAAGGACCAGACCCCGCGCGGCGGCCGTATCATCAACAACGGCTCGATTTCGGCGCACGCGCCGCGGCCGTTCTCCGCGCCCTATACTTCGACCAAGCACGCCATCACCGGGCTCACCAAGGCCACCAATCTCGACGGCCGCGCCTATGACATCGCGGTCGGCCAGATCGACATCGGCAATGCGGCCACACCCATGACCGATCGCATGGTCGACGGCGTGTTGCAGCCGGACGGCCGCAAGATGCCGGAGCCGCGCATGGACTCCAAGGCGGTCGGCGACGCGGTCGCCTATATGGCGGGCCTGCCGCTCGACGCCAATGTGCTGTTCATGACGGTGATGGCGAGCAAGATGCCATTCGTGGGGCGGGGCTGAGCTTTCGTGCGCCGGGCCCGGTGCGGCTAAATCCTCATGGTGAGGAGAGTATGTGGCACGCACGCCCCCTACTCCAGTCTCTCTACATCGCGCAGCGTCGGGAACAGCTTCATCCACAACAAGGCAATCGCGACTGTAGCAACGCCGCCGAGCACGGCGGAGGCCACGGTGCCGAGCAAGGCCGCCGCCACCCCGCTTTCGAACTGGCCGAGATAGTTCGAGGCGTTGATGAACAGGAAGTTCACCGCGCCAACGCGGCCGCGCATCTCGTTCGGCGTCGACAACTGCACCAGCGAAAAACGTATCACCACGCTCACCGTATCGGCGGCGCCGAGAACCGCCAGCGCCAGCACCGACAGCCACATCCAGTGCGACAGCGCGAACACGATGGTCGCCACACCGAACACGATCACCGACTGAAACATCCGCAATCCCACGCGGCTTTCAATGGCGTGGCGCGCCAAAACCGCGGTCATGACCAGCGCGCCGACGGCCGGCGCGGCACGCAGGATGCCGAGGCCGAACGGTCCGGCCATCAGGATGTCGCGCGCATAGATCGGCAGCAGCGCGGTTACCCCGCCGAACAACACCGCGAACAGATCGAGCGAGATCGTGCCGAGGATCGCGGCATTGTTGCGAATGAAGCGGACGCCGGCATAGATATCATCGGCCGTGGCAGCGTCCTTGGCAGCGTCCTTGGCAGCTTCGGGTTCTGCGGCGATCGTAATCGCGCCGGTCAGCAGCGTGCTGAAAAGCCAGAACACCAGCATGATGCCGTAGGGCAGACCGGGCGCGAATGCAAAGGCGATCCCGCCGAGCGCGGGGCCGGTGATGGTCGCCAGTTGAGCCGCCGCACTCGACAGGGCGGTCGCGCGTTGCAGCGAGCCTTGCGGCGCGATCAGCGGCAACAGCGCCGCGATGGTCGGGCTTTCGAACGCACCCGCCATTCCCAGCACGAAGGTCGCGATGAAGATGTGAATCTCCGAGAGCCAGCCGCCATAGCAACCCCAGCAGAGGAACAGAGCGGTCAAGGCCTCCGCCAACTGGCAGAGTTGCACCACGCGCTTGCGTTCGAACTTGTCAGCGGTTTGGCCCGCGACAAACACCAGAAGCGCCGTGGGTAGAAACTGCACAAGACCAACCATGCCAAGTTCGAAGGCGCTGCCGGTCAGGTCATAGATCTGCCAACCGATCGCCACCGCGCCGATTTGGCTCGCAAATCGCGTCAGGCTTCGCGACAGCAGGAAGAAAAGAAATGAGGGTTGTTTGAAGTAACGTGCCAGCAGTGACCGGCGAAATCGTAACGACATAATAGTGATCGGTGACCGATGGCGGCCGAGATGTCAACGGCCGCACAGGAATAAGCCGTGCATGGCATTGCGCCGGGAATTGCAACGCTGCCATAATCTCTGCTCGGGGTTTTGGGGGCTTCATGCTTCAACTGCAATCGGCGTTCGGCATGGTCGCGTTGCTCGCGCTCGCCTGGATCCTTGGCGAGAACCGCCGCGCGGTGTCGCTACGGCAGACGGCGATCGGTCTTGCCGTCACCTTTGCGACCGCCGTCGTGCTGATCAAATTGCCCGGCGTGGCGCATGTGTTCGGCGCGATCAACGATGCGGTGGGCGCGATCGCGTCCGCCTCGCGCGCGGGCACGTCGTTCGTGTTCGGCTATCTCGGCGGCGGCGCGCTGCCGTTCGAGTTGAAATCGCCGGGCGCCGATTTCATTTTGGCGTTTCAGGCGCTGCCCATCGTGCTCGTGATGAGCGTGTTGACCACGCTTTTGTTCTATTGGCGCATCCTGCCGCCGATCGTGCGCGGCATGGCGTGGCTGCTGGAGCGCACGCTCGGCATCGGCGGTGCGGTCGGACTATCCACCGCCGCCAATATCTTTCTCGGCATGGTGGAAGCGCCGCTGTTCATCCGTCCTTATCTGGCAAGACTTACCCGCAGCGAATTGTTCCTGGTGATGACCGGCGGCATGGCGGGCATCGCCGGCACCGTGCTCGTGCTGTACGCCACGTTGCTCGCGCCGTTGATTTCGGATGCGGGGGCGCATTTCGTCATTGCCTCGGTGCTGGGTGCGCCCGCCGCCATTCTCGTCAGCCTGATCATGGTGCCGGAAACGGTCGACGTGAAGACCGGTGGCGCTTCCGGCGACCCGCGCCTTGCCGATGATCCCGACCTGCATGCGGCCTCGACGATGGATGCAATCGTCAAGGGCACGACCGCGGGGCTTGAACTGCTGCTCAACATCGTCGCGATGCTGATCGTGCTGGTGGCGCTGGTTCATCTCGCCAACGCGATTCTCGGCCTGCTGCCCGATGTCGGCGGCGCGATCACCCTCCAACGTTTGCTCGGCTACGTCATGGCGCCGGTGTGCTGGCTGATGGGACTGCCGTGGTCGCAAGCCGTTCCGGCCGGCAGCCTGATGGGCACAAAAACCGTACTCAATGAACTGATCGCCTATGTCGATTTTTCCAAGCTTCCGCCCGGCACGCTGGATTCCCGCTCGCGGCTGATCATGCTGTATGCGATGTGCGGCTTTGCGAACTTCGGCAGCCTCGGCATCATGGTCGGCGGCCTCGGCACCATGGCGCCGGAACGGCGGCTTGAGATCAATTCGCTCGGATTGAAATCGATTGTCTCGGGCACGCTGACGACCTGCCTGATGGGTGCGATCGTGGGCGTGCTGACGTGACGCCCTCGCGTCATTCCGGAGCGTCCGAAGGACGAGTCCGGAATCTCGAGATTCCGGGCTCGGTCCTGCGGACCGCCCCGGAATGACAGGCTAAACTTCAATCACACCGCCAGCTCAACCGTCTTGAACTCCGCCGGCAGGATCACCTCCAGCAATTCGACGTCGTCGGAATAATCCATGATCAGGTGCTTGATGCGCGGCGGCTGGGTCCAGGAACTGCCCGTCTGGAACATCGTCTCGCCAACGCCTTCCATATAAGTCTTCACCCAACCCTTGAGGACATAGACCATCTGGAAGTCGACGTCGTGGAAGTGCAGCTTTGATACCACGTCCGGCTCACACGGTCCGATCAGGCGAATGACATGCGCCCGCGCCAGGCCCGAACTCGCATCCGCCACGCCAAGGTCGCGGTATTGCGCGTAGGTGCGCAGGCCGTCGGCTTTGAAATCCTCGTCGCGGTAATGGCTGATCGCAATGCGCTGTTTGGGCCGCGCGCGATTGGGCGCGGCAGCCGCCCTGCCCTTGCTCGCGAGCTTCTTGCGCGCGGATGGTTTGGCGGCAGTTTTGCGCGCGGTTGATTTCTTCTGCGCTGCTTTTTTGGCGGCAGCGGCGCGCGCGGCCGGCTTCTGTGATTTCTTCCTGGCCATGTCTGCTCTCCCTCTTGTTCAGAGAGCAAAGCTATCACAAAGGGCAGTCGTCGTCCCGGACAAGCGAGCGATAGCGAGCGCGATCCATAACCACAGGCCTTCGTCGTCGAACGAAAGTCGTCGAACGGCGTCTCTCAAAACAGCGGACGCGGCGCATGGGTCCCGGCGTTCGCCGGGACGACGTCGAGATCGCCTAATGCAGCCGGAACACGCCGTCCACCGCGCGCAATTCGGCGGGCTTGATCAGCTTGGAGTGCGCGACGCGGACCGAATAAAGCGGCCCCTCCAGCTTTTCCTGCCAGAAATTCAGGAAGTCTCGCAGCGCCGGAAATTTCGGGAAGAGATCGTAACTCTGCCAGACATAGGTTTGCAGCAACGAGGGATGATCCGGCAGCCGGTAAAGAATTTCCGCCGTCGTCAGCCCATAACCCAGCACCTGCTTCCGGAAGTCCTCGGAAACGCCAACCCGCGAGACCATGCCAACCCTCCAAATTGCGAGAGTGCATTTGTCGCGGTGGCCAAGAGAGCCATCCAACTCGTGATGCACTCACATGAGAGAAATGTGACGCACGCGAACAACCCATCACAAGCCCAAATGTTTAACGATGTGTTGAAAAATGCTGCATTGGCAGCCACTTAGCTAGGCTGCTAACATCGTGTTGCCCGCTGCGGACGGCCCCTATTAACGACGCGCGAAGAAATTGGCAGGCGTCTCATTTGAGTGCCAATTTTTCTGCTATGAGCCCTTGTCCCCGCCACAACTCTGGACTATCTCGACTATGCGAGCTTGGCACTCGCTGGTGGCGATTGCCAATTTCCCGAAACACTAAAACATTTCAAAATCTTAGGAGG
Source organism: uncultured Alphaproteobacteria bacterium (assembly GCA_963752265.1). Lineage (GTDB taxonomy): Bacteria > Pseudomonadota > Alphaproteobacteria > Rhizobiales > Xanthobacteraceae > Bradyrhizobium. The sequence goes on along the minus strand of CAVVZW010000204.1, from coordinate 455 downwards.
ACTGCATGAAATTCCGTCCGCTTCACGACCGCGTCGTGGTCAAGCGCATCGACGCCGAAGAGAAGACCGCAGGCGGCATTATCATTCCCGACACAGCCAAGGAAAAGCCCTCGCAGGGCGAAGTCACCGCCGTAGGCCCAGGCGGCCGCGACGAGGCTGGCAAGCTGATCCCGATCGACATCAAGGTTGGCGACCGCGTCCTGTTCGGCAAGTGGTCGGGCACCGAGGTCAAGATCGATGGCGAAGATCTCCTGATCATGAAGGAGAGCGACATCATGGGCGTCCTCACCGACGTTCCAGCCAGCAAGAAGAAGGCTGCTTAAGGCAAAGCCGTTTCCTCATCCCGAGGGCCGGCGAAGCCGGCGTCTCGAAGGATGAGGCCAATGAACCCCTCTCGTCCTTCGAGACGCCCGCAAAGCGCGGGCTCCTCAGGACGAGGTGAACCAGATCAACTG
>CAVVZW010000203.1:0-8175 GCA_963752265.1 uncultured Alphaproteobacteria bacterium | reverse complement strand
TCGTGCCTATCCCTCCCCACTGTATTTGGCCGTGCCTTGCCAAATAGTCTCGGCCACCGATCTCTCGAACCACGACCGGCCCAACGTTCCCGCAGACCCCTTGCGAACTCCCCCGTCATAGGCGCGATAGAGTTCCAGCGGCCCCCGTAAAACCACAACCTCCACTGGATCAAGAAGAGGTTTCTTTTCCCAGAGATAATTGGCCGTTTGCACGGCAATCGTCTCCGCTGTGTCGGGAAGGCTTCCCGGTTTCGCGAACTGATTGCGATGGAAAAAGATCGACGAGAATTGCGGAAGCGAGAGCAGTGCCTGCAGTTCGCTCCTGATCCTGTGTGGGTCGGGCATTGCTGCGCCTTAACTTTCCAGAATTATTCCCAACTATCGGGAAACGGAGACGCTCATTCTAACAAATCATCAGGCACAGTTGGACAAACATCTCGGTTCGGCACACCGCCTGAGGATGCCGGCAGCGTCCCGTCCAAGTTTTGTCCCTCAGATTGCACGCCCAACTCTCCTGGGCACTCGCCTTGAAAACCCCGGGAGTTTCACCTACTCACCTCATCTCGCGAGAGACAGGATGCGTGAAACACCCTTCCGCAGCGCAATCAAAGCGTTCCTTTACAACACCCGCCCCAACCACTTCCCCGTATGTGAATGCAGGTTCTCCGCAACTTCCTCCGGCGTACCCGCCGCCACAATCCGCCCGCCGCCTTCGCCGCCCTCCGGCCCCAGATCGATCACCCAATCGGCAACGCCGCGATGCGGAGCACTTTTCCTTGCGCGAAAGCCGGCGGCAATTCACCACGGACGATATATTCGTTGTCGACGGTCACGAGCGCCGTTGGCGGAATCTGGCGCTGCAAGGTCGGATAGCTTCGCCCTGACACGCGGTCGGTATCGCCGACGAACAGGATGACCGGCGCGACGTCGCGGCGGATGGCTTCTTTCACGAATCCGATTTCCTCGGTCATTTCGAAGAATTCGTCGAAGGCATGGAAGCCGAGATCGATCACCTTGGAGACGCCGTCAGCGATGATCAGGCGGTCCATCAGCGCCATCTTGCCGAAGGTATCGTCGACCTCGGCAGTCTCGGTGATGTCGGGCAGATATTCCAGCAGCGACGGCTCTTTCAGATTGACATCGAAAGCCGCGACGTTGCCGTTCTTCAACAGCAAATATTCGCAAAGTAACCGCGCGACCAGCGTCTTGCCGACCAGCGGACGGGGCGAGCAGATGATATAGACGGGGGTCTGTTGCATCACGCGCATTCCAGCCCAATCGGGCTGGGCGCGCAATTATTTTTCGCCGCCGCGCGTGGGTTTGGTCGATCCGACGATGTCGGTGAGCTTGATGCGGTCGAATTCGCTCCAGACGTTCGCGAGCCAGTGCCGGACATAACCGCGCAGCACGAAGGAATAGTTCGCCGCCTCGTCGTTGACGCCTTTGTTTGCCACGAATTTAAGGAACGGAACCGAAGCGACTTCCACCTGCTCGTAGGCCATTTCGTTCAATTTCGGGATCACGAGGTCGGTCGCGTCCTTGATCCGGTGGAAGTACGAATTGTAGGTGGCCTGATCCCACTGGAAGAACTGGGTGTCGTTGATGAAGTTCTTCACCAGGAAATACCGCGCCCCGCCCATGAAATTCGAGGTTTCCGCGATTTCGTCGAGGGAGGCGATCGAGGGCCCGAGGATGTGGAATACGGCAAAGGTGATTTGCCCGGATTTGGCGGCATCGAGGAAGCCGATGTCGCGCAAGGAGGCGAGCGCCGGCGAGAGCAATCCGGCGCGGACGTCGATCACGGTGACCGAAGGCGAGACCGCGTTCAAGGTATCGAAGATCTTCATCTGGTCCGAGGTCGTCGTCATGTCGACGATCTCGGTGATGTCAGGATGGAAGCGCTTGAGCGTGCCGCGCGGAGATTCGGTGTCGAAAGCGCGGGTCAAAACATTATTGGCGCTGAAATAATCCAAAAGCGTCCGCGAGACGGTGGTCTTGCCGACCCCGCCCTTGTCAGCGCCTACCACGATAACTGCCGGCTTTGTCATGAACCTACCTGTGCCAACCCTGCTGGAACATCATTACCGGGTTGAACCCGGATCATGTCCCTAAATCCCCAAGTGATCGGGTGTCCCGATTAAATCGAAGCTACCCTGCCTGCTTTGGGTGGGAAGATGGCAGAAACAAGGGAGAATTCAATTCATTAGAAGCCGATTGGCCCCAATCATGCGGAAGTCGTTAACGACCGAAGGCGGCCTGAAGGTGGCCGTCAGGGCTCTTTTTTGAAGGCGACGCTTTAATGGTGTCCCCAAGGCCCAGTTGAAGGTCCGCTGGAAGGGCCGGCCGCGCTGCCCCAGGGTCCTGCAGGCGTGGTCGGTGGCGCGTCGGCTGAATCCGTGACATCGCTCCATGGGCCTTTCGGCACAGGCGGTGGTGTCTGACCATCCCCGATTGATGCCTGATCACTGGACGTGGCGGCCGGGTCTGAGGGCAAGGCCAGCGGCCCGGGATCGTGCCCGCCCGCGAACTTGATCAGCGCCTGGACGCGGGCGTCCACCGAAGGGTGGGTGGCGAACAGGTCGGAAAAGCCCTGGCGCGGATTATCGAGGCACAATTCCATGACGGCCGAGGTCGCGCCCGGCAGTTCTCCGCGGTTTTCGATCTTGCGCAGCGCCGAGATCATCGCGTCGGGATTCTTGGTCAGTTCGACCGAACCGGCGTCGGCGAGATACTCGCGCGAGCGCGACAGCGCCAGCCGGACCATCTGCGACAACGCCCAGGCGAGCGCAATCAGCACCACTGCGATGATGATGACGATGATCGCGCCGCCGCCGGAGTTCTTTCGGTTGTCCGAGGACGAAGAATTACCCGACGACGAAGACGACCACGTGCCCCGGCCATAACCGCCATAGCCGCCGTAATAGCCGAAATTGGTGAAGCTGCGGAAAAACAGCTCGGCGAAGAAGCCGACCACACCCGCAATGATCACCGCGATCACCATCATCTGCACGTCGCCGTTACGGATATGGGTGAGTTCGTGACCAAGCACGGCCTCGACCTCCTGATCGTTCAACGCGTTCAGAAGGCCCGTCGTGACAGTGACCGCGTATTGCCGCTGGTTGAGCCCGGTGGCATAGGCATTCAGCGCGTCGCTTTCGACGATCTTCAGCTTCGGCATCGGGATGCCGCGCGAGATGCAGAGATTTTCCAGAAGATTATAAAGCCGCGGTTGCTGCTGCCGCGTCACATCCTCGCCGCCGGTCACGGCATCGACGATCTTCTGGTGGAAGAAATAAGCGATCACGATCCACAGCAGCGCGCCGCCGGTCGCAAACGGAAACGCCTTGATCAGGTCGTGCGCGGCCGCAGCGAGGTAATAATCAGCCGGTGCGCCCGCGCCAAAGGTCAAGACCTCCGCGATCAGTGCGCCGGCATAGACCATCACGTAAACGAGCACGAACAGCCCGCCGAGCAACAGCATCGAGCGGGTCTTGTTCGCCGCAATATGCGTGTAGAGACCGTAGGCCGCCATGGCGCGGAACCCCGTCAGTCGTTCGCAAGTGCCGCGATCAGAATTTCACCTGAGGCGCGGCCTCGACTTCGGTCCTGTTAGCGCCGAGGTCGAAAAAGTCCTTCTTGGTAAAGCCGAACATGCCGGCGAACAATGCGGCCGGCATCTGCTGAATGCCGGTGTTGTATTCGGAAACCGCGTTGTTGAAGAAGCGGCGGCTCGCGGCGATCTTGTTCTCGAGGTCCGACAATTCGCTCGCCAGTTGCTGGAAATTGGCATTGGCCTTGAGGTCCGGATAGGCCTCGGAGAGCGCGATCAGCTTACCGAGCGCGCCGCTCAACTGGTTTTCCGCAGCCGACACCTGGGCTGGGCCTTGCGCCGACATCGCGGCACCGCGCGCCTTGATGACGTCGTCGAGCGTGCCGCGTTCATGCGACGCGTAACCCTTCACCGTTTCGACGAGGTTCGGGATCAGGTCGTGACGCTGCTTGAGCTGGACGTCGATGTCGGCAAAGGCCTGGCTGACCCGCTGGCCAAGCGCGACCAGCCGGTTATAGGCGCTGAAGGCAAACAGGACGAGAACGACAATAACGCCGAGGACGATCCAGCCGGACATGTAAAACTCCTGAAAAGGAAAAGGATACCGATAACCTGAATCAAAGGGAATGAACGGCAGCCGCCACGAGGTGGGTATCGGTTTAGTCGGCCGCAAGGCCGTCATCGTTCAACGGTGCGGCCACGCGACCGCGTTAACTTTAGTCCATCAAGGCTTCAATCGAACAAGCCTTTAATCGAAAACGGCATCACCCCAGTTCCAGCGCCGGGCCTTGGCGTAAGCGGCCTTGTCGCGGCGCGGAGCTTTCGCAAGTCCGACGCCGTCGGCCTTGCATAGTTTGGCCGATACCTCGATCTTGCTGACCACGGGCTGTGCCAGCACGCGGGAGAAGCGCCGGTCTGCCGGCTTGCGCGTCAGCACGACATAGCTGAATTTCTCATCCTCGAAAGGAAGCTCGGCCCCCTTGATCTGAATATGCGCGCGCAGGCGCGGTAGACGCTGGCTGAAATGGCACCAGTCAGGCGCTTGCAACGGGCATTCGCCATCGTGCGGGCAGGGGGCAGCGACGTGGGCGCCGTCGGCGATCAGTTGCCTGCGAAGCTCGATGATCCGCGCGTAGCCTTTGGGCGTGCCGGGTTCGACGACGAGTAGCGTATCGCGGGTTTTGTCCCACAAGCGTTCGGCGAACTGACGTCTTTCGGTCTCCGTGACTTCCCCGATCAGGTAGCTCGCGATCACGAGATCCGCGGGCTCCGCCTCGTCGAGCGCGTGGGTATCGCGACGGCAGATCATCGCGCCCAGCCGCAAGTGTTCGCGGGCGAGATCCAGTGCCAGCGTCTGCAAGGCGGCGTTGATATCGAGCAGCGTGAAGTTTTGGAGCGAGGAGAATGTCTCGGCGGCGGCCCAACTTGCGGTGCCCGGTCCGGCGCCGACGTCGAGCAGGCCCGTCGGCACGAAGTCTGGCCTCACCGCTGAAAGCGCGTTCAGGCAGGCCGACACCGCAGCATAAGTGGCGGGCATTCGCACCAGCGCGTAGGCCAATGCGTCGTCCTGTGAAGCAATCACGCGGGAATTGCCACCGTCGCGATAGGTTTTTGAAATTTGCGTCGCGCGCGCGGCGATGTCGTCGCGTGGCAGGCCCTGCAATTTTGCCTGAAGCGCGCTTCTCAATTCGGCGGGAAGATCGGGCGAGGTCATGCGGCGAACATCTCCACGTCATTGCGAGCGGAGCGAAGCAATCCAGTCTTACCTCAATGCCCGCTGGATTGCTTCGTCGCTATCGCTCCTCGCAATGACGATGTCGAGGCCCGAGTGTTCGTACTATGCCACGTGCTGATCGAGAATTTTCACGGCCTCATCCAGCGCGACCGAGACGAGCTGCGACACGCCGCGCTCCGCCATGGTGACGCCGAACAGGCGGTTCATCCGCGCCATCGTGATCGGATTGTGCGTGATGATGATGAAGCGCGTCTCAGTGGTCGAGGTCATTTCATGCAACAGGTTGCAGAAGCGTTCGACATTGTGGTCGTCGAGCGGCGCGTCGACTTCGTCCAGCACGCAGATCGGCGACGGGTTGGTGAGGAACACTGCGAAAATCAATGCGAGCGCCGTCAGCGCCTGCTCGCCGCCTGACAATAGCGAGAGCGTCTGCGGCTTCTTGCCGGGCGGTTTGGCGATGATTTCAAGGCCGGCTTCCAGCGGATCGTCGCTCTCGATCAAGTGCAACGCGGCTTCGCCGCCGCCGAACAGTTCGACGAACAGGCGCTTGAAATGGGCGTTGACGGTTTCAAACGAGGCGAGCAGCCGATCACGCGCTTCGCGGTTGAGGCTCTGGATGCCCTGGCGCAGCCGCTTGATCGCTTCCACTAGATCGTCGCGTTCGGTCGTCAGGGTCGTGTGTTGCGTCTCGACCTCGCGCAGTTCTTCTTCGGCGCGCAGGTTGACCGCGCCCAGGCGATCGCGGTCGCGCCGCAGCTTTTCGAGATTTTCCTCGATCTCGGTGAGCGGCGGCAATTCCGCACCCGGCTCGATTTCCGCGAGGCCTGCGACGGCCTGCGGCTCGATCTCCAGCATGTCGTGGATTTCGCGCTCGACATCGACAAGCCGGCGCTTGGCGCCGTCCATTCGTTCCTCGGCACGGGCGCAAGCTTCGCGCGCGCTCGACAGCGCCTCCAGCGAGGCCTTGGCGGCGCGGTCGGTCTCGGCCATGACGTTTTCGGCGGCTGCGAGCGCGTCCGCGGCGTCGCGGCGGCCACTCTCCGCCGCCTCGATTTCGCTGATCAACGCCCGGCGCTTTTCCGCAAAGATCGCCGGCGCATTCTCCAGTTCAGCGCGTTCGGCCTTGACCTCGTTGACGCGCGCCTCGATCGTCTCGGCTTGCGAGGTGGCGCTGGCCTTGCGGCTTTGCCAATCGTTGCGCTCGGCGGTGATCGCTTGAAGCCTTCGGTCGGCGAGTTCAGCCTCGCGCGCCAGCGCCTGCGCCTCGGCGCGCACTTGCGCCGCGATGCGGCGGCAGCCATCGATGCCGGCTTTGACTTCCGCCAGGCGTGTTTCGGTGGGTTCGCCGGGCGGCAATTCGGCGAGTGCGGCGGTCGCGCTCTCATGGTTGCCTTGCGCTTCGCTGCGATCCGCCGCCAGGCGGGTGCGGGCTTCGGTGAACGCCGACTTGCGCGCGGCATGACGGTTGATTTCGCGTTCGGTCGCGGCATGGCGCTCGCGCGCCGCATCAGCTTCGCGCTGCGCGGCGCGCCAGGCGTCGCGTGCGGATGTTTCGGCCGCGGCAGCAGATTTCAGTTCGGCTTCGGCTGTCTCGAGCGCCTGCCGCTTGGCGGCAGCATCAAGGCGCGCCTGTTCAAGTTCATGTTCAATATCAACGAGCCGCGCCCGCTCGGCGAGCCGCCGCGCTGCGCCGGTCGGCGCATGGGCTGCGGTCACAAACCCGTCCCAACGCCAGACATCGCCCTCCAGCGACACCAGCCGCTGGCCGGTCCTGAGCTGCGATACCAATTCAGCGCCGCGTTCGCGCGCCACGACGCCGATCTGGGCCAGACGCCGCTTCAGTTCGATCGGCGCCTGGACGTGGTCGGCAAGCACCTCCACGCCGTCAGGCAAAGCAGGATCGCTTTCGGTGGCCTCGGCATGGGTCCAGCGCATCGGCGCGGACGGATCGACCGGGGCATCGAGATCGTCGCCAAGCGCGGCACCGATCGCCTTTTCATAGCCTTTGGCCACCGTGATGCCGTCGATGATCGGCGGCCACAGGTTTTTGGTCTCGCCATTGACGATTTTGGCAATGGTGCGCGCTTCGGTCTCGAGCCGCTGCACGCGCTTGTCGGCTTCGTTGAGCGGGCTGCGCGCCGCTTCCAGCTTCGCACGCGCGGCAGCGTGGTTGGTTTCGTGCGCTTGCGCGGCGCTTTCGCTGGCCGCAAGATTTTGCTGGCCTGTCTCCATGACGGAGGCCAGCGCGGCGAGGTCGCCGAGCGCGTCGGTTTCCTGCGCGAGCCTCTCCTCATCGCGCTCGACATTGGCGAGGTCGGAATCGAGCCGCGCAAGGCGGTCGCGGTGGGTCCGCACATTGCCTTCGAGCTGGTTGCGCTTGGCGGTAAGGTCGGCGAGCGCGGTGGTGAGTTCGCCGAACAGGCGCTCGGCGCCTGCCAGCGTGGTTTCGGCTTCGGATACGCGCCCGTCAACGCCACTGCGCTTTTCGACGCGGAATTTGATTTCTTCCTTCAGTTCCGCGTCTTCGGTGTCGAGCCGTTGCAGCGCCGCGTCGGCGTCAGCAGTTTGCTGCTGCTCGCGGGCGATGTCGGCTGTGAACTGCGTCAGCCGGCGGTCGAGTTCGGCGACGCGCTCCTGGGCACGGGCTTCCTCGCGATCAAGGGTTTCGCGGGCATTGGTGAGGCGTTGCAGGCCAGCGGCGGCGCGGGCCTCGGCCTCGCGCAACGCCGGCAGTTCGGAAGCGCGGATCGCCTGGATCCGGGCGGCTTCGGCCTGTTCACGGGTTCGCTCGGCCATTTCGCGGACGGCGAGGTCATGGACGTGGGTGGTTTCCGTTACGCCGGCCTGGGATTCGATCCAGCGCAGGTGATACAGCAGCGCTTCGGCCTTT
>CAVVZW010000202.1:0-5616 GCA_963752265.1 uncultured Alphaproteobacteria bacterium | reverse complement strand
TGCTTCGCCCTCGACGAAAATCTCGCCAGTCGACGGCGGCAACAGCCCGGAGATCATCTTCAGAAGCGTAGACTTGCCGCAGCCGGAGGGGCCGACCACGACGAAGAATTCGCCCGCATTGATATGGAAATCCAGCGGCCGCAATGAAGGGACGTCGCCATCGCGCGAGCGATAGGTTTTCGACACGCCGGCCAAACGGATACCGGGCGTGACGGTCGCACCGCGATCGGCCACGACACGCAGGTGCGCCGCTGAGGAACTTTGGATTGAGGTTTTTGAGGCAGCGCTCATTCAGCGTCCGTTAAATTGCCCGCAGCCATCCTTCGAGACCGCTGCTGCGCAGCCTCCTCAGGATGAGGTCCCCACAAGCGGAAAGGCAGCAGACCCTCATGGTGAGGAGCCCCGCGAAGCGGGGCGTCTCGAACCACGAGGCCGTTTCAAACTCACTTCGGCAAATATTCATTGGTGTAAAACGCCTTCGGGTTTTCCTTGGCCTTGGCGTCGAGCCCGCCATACTCGACCATGAGGTTGACAGTGTCGGTCATGTTCTGGTCGGTGACATCGAACGGCCGCTTGGCTTTGGTTTCCGCCGTCCGGTAGAGCGGAATCGTCAGCTCGAAGCCTTGCGTGAGCGTGTCGATCTTGCCGCCTTTGGGGTTGGCATCGAGGATCGATTGCGCCGCGCCCTTCGGGTCCTTTTCGGCCGCTTCCACGGCCTTGGTCGTCGCGGACATGAAGCGCTTCACGATGTCCGCGTTGGACTTGACATAATCGGTGTTTGCGACAAGCCCCGACGACACCATGTTGATGCCGTAGTCCGCGAACTTGATGGGATACACGTCCTTGCCGGTGGCGTCCTTGATCTTCATCGACTGGTCCATGACGTAGCCAAGCAGTAGATCGGCCTGACCGTTGATGACGGCATTCAGCTTGGTTTGACCGTCGCCGGCGACCGTCGTGAAATCGCTTTCCTTCAACCCGGTCTTTTTCAGAAACAGCGGCCAGATCTGTGTCATCGAGTCGGCGGGCGTGATCGCCACCGTCTTGCCCTTGATATCCTCGGGCTTGCGGATGTTTTTCTCGACCAGACCCATCACGGACATCGGGCTGGTCTGGAGCAATACGCCGGTTGCGATGATGGGCGCACCCTTCACCGCCGCGCGCATCATGGTCGGCACATCGACATAACCGAAATTTGCGGTTTTCGCGGCGACCGCCTGCGTCGTTGCCGCCGAACCGCGGCCTTCCTGGATTTCTAGATCAATGCCTTCGGCGGCGTACAGGCCCTTGGCCTTGCCGTAATAGAACGGCGCATGCTCGCCATAGACATACCAGTTGAGCATCAGCACCACCTTGTCGGCGGCCTGCGCCGGGGCGATGGCCGTCATCACCCCTATTAGGGCCGCAATAGCGGCAATCATCACTCGCATCGAACTTCCTCCCGAATTCCCTTTTCGACCGCTCACGCGGCGACAATGATGTCCGCGCGCTGGCTGACATGCCAGGGCACCACCAGGCGCTCGATCCGGTCAACGATCCAGAACAGCACCACGCCGAGTAACGCCAGAATCACAAGCGCGGCGAACATCGTCGGCAAATCGAAAGTACCGATCGAGCGCTGCAGCACGTAACCAATGCCGGAATTGGACCCAACGAATTCGCCAACGACGGCGCCGACGACGGCAAGCGTAACGGAAACCTTCAGGCCGGAGAAAATCGCCGGCATCGCATGCGGAAGATTGACCGCGCGGAAAACATGAAAGCGGCTGCCCTGCATGGCGCGCGCCAGATCCACCATGTCCGGATCGACGGACTTGAATCCCTGTACCGCGGAAACCACTACAGGAAAAAATCCAAGCAGAAACGCCGAAATGATTTTCGGGAAAATGCCGAAGCCGAACCAGACCACGAATAGCGGTGCGACCGCGATCTTCGGCACCGACTGCGAGAACACGAGCAGCGGATAGACGTAGCTCTCCACCGTCTTCGATCCCGCGATCAGCATGGCTGTGGGAATGCCGAACAGCGCCGACAAGAGGAAGCCGCAGATCGTCGCATAGGTGGTCGGCCATGACTGGCGGGCGAGCTCCGGCCAATCCTGCCACAGCACGTCAACAACACTGGCGGGCGTTGGAATTTGATAGGGCGGAATCCTGAACAACCGGATCGACAAATCCCAAACGACGACGATGAAAACCAGGAACAAAAACGGCCGCAACCACGCCGTGTTCAGCGCGTTCGACACGCGTATTGGCGCCTTCGGCTCAGTCACGTTTCGCTCCCCGTGAACGACGATTTTGGTCGAAATTAACCCGTTGGATAAATACTGTCCAGCGCTTTTGATTTCTACAATCGGTCGCTGGCCGGACGAGTAAACATAATTTTAGCGGGCCGCGGTGCGCCGGCTTCGGATATCGGGCGTTAACCGGGTGAACCCATCCAGTGCGGCTACCCGTCGAGTTCCCTTGCGGCGGTAGCCACCCACCCCGCGATGCCGGTTCGAAAAGGAGAACCGTCATGACAAACCTCAAACTGCTCGCAGCCGCCGTGTTTTCGCTGGTCTTGGCCGGCTCTGCCTCTGCAGCGAGTGTCCGAACCGACGAGATGCCAGGCGCCTATTCCGGGCACGGCCGCCAAATGCACCAGATACGGGCTCAGGACTTTGACCACTTCAATTTCGGCATCGCCCGTCCGACCTATCATTCGGGCTGGGGCGGCCCCTACGGTGATGGAAATTATCCCGGCACCGTCGACCAGAATTTAGGACCGCCTCATCGGGGATCTCACTAGGTCCGCCTAAAGCGCAGGCACACGAGCGCGAAGCGTTTTACTTCGCGCTCGACATCTCCGGAACAGATACGGGTAGCGCTTTTTTCCTGCCAAAGGCCGCAAACGATTTTCCGGTGAGCGCCGCCAGGACCAGCGCAACCATGTGGTCGAGACGCTCATCCCTCGCCCCTTCGTTGAGAAGATCGCGGCCGAAAATCACGCTCAAGGTCGCACCGTTCGACAGATAGAAAAAGCACAGAGCTGCGATCGAAATATAGAGCTGCACCGGATCGACCGCGACGACGAAGTCGCCGCTCGCGACGCCTCTGCGCACCACGGTGCGGATCATTTCGACGAACGGCGAGTGCATCGACTTGACCTTGGTGGAGCGCTTGAGATGGCGCGCTTTCGCAAGGTTTTCGGTGTTGAGCAGCGCCAGAAACTCCGGATTCCTCAGGAAATAATTCCAGGTGAAGTGGATGAGACGCTCGATCGCTTCGGGCGGATCGAGGTGCTCGAGATCGAGCCCGCGCTCCTCGGCCCGGATCTTCTCATAGGCGTCTTCAAGCACCGTGAGATAAAGCTCGTCCTTCTTGCCGACGTGATAGTACAGCATGCGCTTGTTGGCGCCGGCCTTGGCCGCAATCCGGTCAACCCGTGCGCCAGCAAGCCCGTGGGCCGCAAATTCCTCCTTGGCCGCATCGAGAATACGAAGCCGCATCCCTTCCGGATCGCGTTGCCACTTCTGGTTTCGCCGCATCTTGGTCAACTCACAAAAATCCTGCTGGCGCCCGAAGCGCCTGAAATGCGTCACCTTCGGTGTCGCTGTAGCACGCGAGCCTAAGGAAATGAACTACCTGGCGCTTTCCGCTCCAGTAGCAGCGTGTGGACGCCGCAAGTGCCGTCCCGCACGCTCATCACCCGCGTGCCAGACTTGCGGCCCGCGCGCACTTCGGAAACTTTGATGCCGGCCGCGATAAGCCGAGCCCGGGTCGCGTTGATATCGGCAACCCGCCAGCTCAATCCCCATAATTTGTCGTGCGTCAGGTCGGCATCGGCGACCGGCCGCTTCACGACTTCGACGATCAGGTCGCCACAGCGGAAGAACATCAACTGGCCCCACTCGTGATGTGAGCGGTCGAGCGCCATGTCGAGGCCGAGCCGCGCACCGTAGAGCGCGGCGGCGCGTTCGGGATCCTCGGTCGAAATCACGACATGGTCGAGCCCGAGAAGCGGCGAGGCCGACGCAGCCACCGAAAGCGGCCGCGGCGCTGCCAGTTCGAGAAAGAACATCCGCACACCCCGCGTGAGATCGGTCGCGGCGCGGGTGCGCTTCCAATGCAGGGTCGCGCCCGAGTTCGGCATGATGGCTTTCGACGTCGGCGATCGGGTCCGGCTTCAGCGCCACACGATCGAGCCTGCGATGAATTCTCGCGATGTCGCTGACCGCAAAACAAAGACTGGCGAGCCCCTCGCCCGACTGCCCGATGACCTCGCGAATACGGCGGGCCGTCGGCGCATCGCCGGCTGGCGCCTTCAGCTCGAGCGACATGTTGTCGAGGGTGAACAATATGGTCTTCGAGCCGTCGCCGTCACCTCGCCAGGAGGGGCTCCGCCCCAGCAACAGCTCATAGGCTTTGGCGCCGGCCTCGATGTCTTTAACCAGCACCACGACGTGGTCGAGGCCGGAGATCACGCGGCTGGAATCGGCGCTCATTGCAGCCTCCCTTGCTCCAGGAAACCAGAACAGCCCCTGATCGTTGAGGCCGGCGCGACAAACCGGCGGTCAACCCGCGGAGTTATCGCCGGGCCATATGGGCCATCTCTAGCAATTCGGGAGACGATTTTGCGAATATTTTCAGCGAATGGCCGGCAAAACCAGTGCTAATGTGCAGCGCCGGCCGGGACCACCTCGAGCCATGATGGGAAACGAATGCAGGCCCTCTTCATCGGACAAAGCTATATCGACGTCACCTTCATTACCGACCACATGCCGACCGGCGACGAGAAGCACGTCGCCACGGCCTACGCGGTCTCCTTCGGCGGCAACGCGGTCACCGCGGCGTTTTGCTGTGCCAAGCTCGGGATCGTTCCGGACCTGATCGCCACCGTCGCCAATGACTGGCTCGGGCGAATGTTCCAGGACATGAGCGCAAAGTATGGAATCTCGATCCATCCGCGCAAGGTCAACGCCTCGTCGCTCTCCTTCATCATGCCGAAGGACGGCAAGCGCGCCATCGTACGCTGCCGCGACGACGAGCACATTCACCCCTTCCCGCATTTGAACCTGAACGGGTGCCGCGCGCTGCACATCGACGGTCACCAGCCGGACGCGGCGATTCATTACGCCAAGCAATGCCGAGAGGCCGGCGTCCTGACGTCGCTCGACGGCGGGGGACTGCGGTCCAACACCCACGAACTACTGGAATTCATCGATGTCGCCATCGTCGCCGAGCGTCTCTGCGAGCAGATGAACATGTCACCGACGGAAATGCTCGACTATCTCAAGGGCCGCGGCTGCCGCATCGGAGGGGTCACGATGGGTGAGCGCGGCCTGTACTGGTATGACGAAAGCGGCGCCGTTCGCATCATGCCGGCGTTGCCAATCCCGCGCCAGCGCGTGATCGATACCAACGGTGCCGGCGATGTCTTCCACGGCGCCTACGTTTATTCCTACCTTGCTCATCCCGAAAAGAAGTGGCACGACCATTTCGATTTCGCGCGCGCGGCCTCGACCTTCAAGATCCAGCGTCTCGGCAACGAAGCGGGTTTGCCGACCACCGCCGACATCGAGGCGGTCAAAAAGGAATTCGCGATCAGCGCTTGAGGCGAAGCGCCGAAATTACG
>CAVVZW010000201.1:0-18944 GCA_963752265.1 uncultured Alphaproteobacteria bacterium | reverse complement strand
TCGCACTTTGGCGGCGACCTCGCGATAACGGATCGCCTGGCGCGCCTGCTTCTTCAGGCCATCGATCTGGCCTGCAAGTTGACCGATGACGTCCTCGACCCGGGTGAGGTTGGTCTCGGCCGCTTTCAGCCGGAGCTCAGCCTCGTGGCGGCGGGCGTGAAGTCCGGCAACGCCGGCGGCGTCTTCCAGCACCCGGCGGCGCTGCTCGGGCTTGGCTTGAATGATCTCGCCGATCTTGCCCTGGTGAACCAGCGCCGGCGACCGCGCGCCGGTGGCGGCGTCCGCGAACAACAGTTGCACGTCGCGCGCGCGCACGTCGCGGCCGTTGATGCGGTAGACCGACCCGGCCTCGCGCTCGATGCGGCGGGAAATCTCAAGCGACTGGCTGTCATTGACGGCCGCAGGCGCGGTGCGCTCCGAATTGTCGATCGTCATCACCACTTCGGCGTGGTTGCGCGCGGGCCGGTTGCCGGAGCCTGCGAAAATTACCGCATCCATATCGGCGGCGCGCAGCGACTTGTGCGAGGTCTCGCCCATCGCCCAGCGCAGCGCTTCCACGAGGTTGGATTTGCCGCAACCGTTCGGTCCGACGACGCCGGTCAGACCGGGCTCGATCACGAAGTCGGTGGGCTCGACGAACGACTTGAAACCGTGAAGGCGAAGGCGGGTCAGCTTCATAGGCACAGATTCTCTGTTGGCAGGGCGCGAATCTCCCTGCCTGGACAATACCATAGAAGGCAATGTCGGTGTGTGTGATGAGTTGCTTTTCGCGTCTCTTGAGGATGCGACAATGGCGAGGCGGTGCCGAGAGGGCAACCGGCGCGGGCGGCTTTTCCCAAGAGATTTGCGAGAGAAAAGCGGCGATTTATCCCAAGATTTATTGCGAATCGGGAACCGTTCCAGCTCCCGTTTAACGGCTTAACTCTTGAGCAGCGCCTTGATCCGCTTGTCGAATTCCTCAAACGAGGTTTCGCCTTTGATCTTCTCGCCGTTGAGGAAGAAGGTCGGCGTTGAATCCACCTTCAGAACGTCGGAGGCGTACTGCCGGTCGGCGACGATCTTGTCGAACAGGGCCTGGTCCTTGAGGCAGGTCTCGAACTGCTGCTGGCTCAGCCCTGCTTGTTTGCCGATCCGCATCAGGGTCTCGGTGGTATTCTTCACAACCCAGTCACCCTGCTGCTTGAACAGGAGGTCGGTGACCGCGAAGTACTTGCCGGCGTCGTCCTTGGCGATACAGCGCGACAGCATCGAGCCCGCGATCGCCTTCTGGTCGAGCGGGAATTCGCGGAAAATGTAGCGAATCTTGTCGGTGTCGATGTAGGCGGCCTTGATCTTCGGGAAGACGGTCTCGTTGAAGGCCGCGCAATGCGGGCAGGTCATCGACGCAAATTCGGTGATGGTCACGGGCGCGTCCTTTGGACCCAGCGCCATGTCTGGGAGCGATACCGGCTTGGCGACGTCGGCGACGCCGTCGGCCAGCGCGTCGGCGATCAGGCGAAACGGGGACAGGCCCGCGAGAGCGGCAAGTCCGGTCAGCGACAGGGCGGCGGTAAAGGCACGACGCGTGATGATCAAGATCGGCTCCCGAATTGGCGCTTTGGCGCCGGGACACTATGCGAGCTTTCGCTAGCTTGAAACCACAAATGTGGCAATGGCGGGCCCTGACGGCTGGCGGCCGGGAAGGGCTCAATTTCGCTTGATAGAAGCCCCCAGCCGCGCCAGCGCCGCCCGTAATTGTTCATCTTCAACGGAAGACAGGGTTTGGGCGACCCGCTCCACTTCGCTGGCTGCCGGGGGGGTCGGCGGACGCGGCCGTTCCCGGCGTGACAACGGCCCTTGCCGCAGCGCCAGCCGGCCGACGGCGCTCCAGCCGAAGTAGCGGTTGACGCGCTGAAGGATGACGTCGGAGGCGTGCTGGATTTCAAGCGCCATCGGACCTTCCACCCGCAGCACCAGCGTGGCCGGTTCCTGCGCCTGGCCTTCGACGGGTCGCGGCCATTGCATCTTCATCGGTTCGCAATGGACCGATAGTTCGGCACCGATGATCTCAGCCCAGCGTGTCACCAGCTCGCGCGCGGCAAAACCCTGCTTGGCATAGGCGTCGGTAAAGACGTCGCTGAGCAGGACGGATAACGGCTTTGCGCTCGACGGACCGGGCTTGTTCATCTGGGGACGCTTTGCGACCATGTCCCCATGAGTTTATCAGGCGCCGCTACCAGGCGAAAGAAAACACCGTTGCCCGGCCATGAGGAAGCGGCTGCCGCGCGTCCTGCGCTATTGCTTGCATGGTACGACCGGCATCGAAGGGTGCTGCCGTGGCGGCCGCCGGCGGGCCAGCGCCCCGATCCTTACGCGGTTTGGCTGTCGGAAATCATGTTGCAGCAGACCGGGGTCAAAACGGTCGGGCCTTATTTCGAGAAGTTCCTGGCGCGCTGGAGCGATGTGGCCGCGCTAGGCCACGCCTCGCTCGACGACGTGTTACGGATGTGGGCGGGGCTTGGATATTACTCGCGTGCGCGAAACCTGCACGCCTGTGCGGTCACGGTGCTGCGCGATCATGGCGGGGCGTTCCCCGACACCGAGGAAGGTTTGCGGTCGTTGCCGGGGATCGGGCCCTATACCGCGGCGGCGATTGCCGCGATTGCGTTTGATCGCCGGACCATGCCGGTCGACGGCAATATCGAGCGCGTGGTGTCGCGGCTGTTTGCAGTCCAGGAAACGCTGCCGCAGGCGAAACCGGTCATTCAACAGCTGGCCGCGACATTGCTCGGAGCCTCTCGCGCGGGCGATAGCGCGCAGGCGCTGATGGATCTCGGCGCCTCGATTTGCACGCCGAAGAAGCCGGCGTGCAGCCTTTGTCCACTGAACGAGGGTTGCGCAGGCCGCGAGCGCGGCGACCAGGAGAGCTTTCCGCGCAAGGCGCCGAAGAAAACGGGCGAATTGCGCCGGGGTGCGGCTTTTGTCGTCACGCGCGGTGGCGAGCTTCTGGTGCGCAGCCGCCCCGAAAAAGGATTGCTCGGCGGCATGACCGAAGTGCCGGGTTCGGATTGGCGCGCCGCGCAGGACGATGAAGACGCTTTGAAGCAGGCGCCCCATTTCACCGGCGTTGCGCGCTGGCATCGCAAGGTCGGCGTGGTCACCCACGTCTTCACGCATTTTCCGCTGGAGCTCGTGGTCTATACGGCGGAGGTGCCATCGCGTACCCGCGCGCCTAAAGGCATGCGCTGGGTACCGATCGCAACGCTTGCAGGCGAAGCACTCCCAAATGTGATGCGCAAGGTAATCGCGCACGGGCTCGGGTAGCTGATATTGCTGACACCATGCTGGCAGCAGGCTTCGGCTAGCTTGCCTGGGATGGAGGCTTACAATGCTCAAGACCGCGCTCGACGATATTCCCGCTCCGCCGTCCGCCAAGCTGCTTGGCTGGCGGTTGCTTGATGCCCGGCCCGACAGGGGCTGGCTTCAGGTTGGCTTCGACGGAAAGCCCGAGTTCTGTAATCCGGCCGGCTTTATCCAGGGCGGCATTCTCTCGGCCATGCTGGACGACACCATGGGACCAGCGGCCCTGATGACGAGCAACGGACGATTCTACACCACCACCATCAGCCTGACGGTGAACTTTCTGGCACCCGCCAAACCGGGACACTTGATCGTGGAGGCTCAGGTCATCCAGATCGGCAAAAGCATTGCCTTCATGGAAGGCAAACTGATGTCCGACAATGGCGCCGTGCTCGCGACCGCCAGTACGACGGCGCGCCTGATCGAGGCGTCGAAGGTGCTTGGTTAAATCGCGCGAGGCCGCGGCACGATCGGCGGCTTGGCGTTGAGGCCTTCGACCTGGAAACCCGCGACGCGTTTGTAGTTAGCCGCGATGTCTTCCAGCTCTTGCCGCGACAGCACGTCGGTGACTTCCTCAAAACCGTCGGGCGCGCGTTCCTCGACCAGTTGCATCACCTGCTCGGGGCCGTTGCGGCGGTTGAGCAGGACAAGATCGGTGGTCGCGGGACGACGCTCGGCTTCATAGGCCTTGAGCGCTGCGTGGGTCGCCCCATGGGCCAATATCTCGCGCGTCAGAACCCTCGCATCGAGGATCGCCTGCGACGCGCCGTTGGAGCCGACCGGATACATCGGATGCGCGGCATCGCCCATCAACGTGACCCGGCCGAACGTCCATTGCGGAATCGGGTCGCGGTCGACCAGCGGATATTCGAACGCCTGCGAACAGTCGCGGATCAGGCCGGGGACATCGAGCCAGTCGAAGGTCCAGTCCGCAAACCACGGCGAAAATTCTTCCAGGTGGGCGGTCCGGTTATAATCCTCCCGCCGCCATTGATAGGTCGGCGGCATGTGCCGTTCGGCGATCCAGTTGATCTTGAATTTGCCGTCGCGGTCGGGCTCTTTTGAAATCGGATAGCAGACGAATTTCAGCACTTCGTGGCCGGCCATGATCATCGTGCGGCCGGAAAGAAACGCCTTCGCCGGAGTGACGCCGCGCCAGAGAATGCGCCCGTTCCAGATCGGCGGGCCTTCGGCCGGGTAAAGCTTTTCGCGCGCGGCGGAGTGGATGCCATCGGCGGCGATCAGAGCCGTGCCGTCGTATTGGCCTGCCGGTTTTCCGGTTGCCTTGTCGATGAAGTTGGCGCGAATGCCGTCCGGGGTTTCCGTCCAGTCAATCAAATGGTGACTGGTCAGGATGTTCTCAGGCCCGAGCCGCTCGGTTGCCGTATCGAGCAGGATCTGTTGCAGCGTGCCGCGATGGATCGAAAATTGCGGCCATTTATAGCCGGCCTCGATCCCGCGCGGTTCGCTCCAGATCGGCCGGCCGCGCTTGGAGAAATAGGCCAATTCCTTGGTCGCCACGCCGGCGGCGTCGAGCCGGTCATACAATCCAAGCTCGATCAATTCACGAACGGCGTGCGGCAGCACGTTGATGCCGACGCCGAGCGGTTTCAGCTCGGCGACGCTCTCGAAGACTTTGGCGGGAACACCGATCTGATGCAGGCTGAGCGCCAGCGTCAGGCCGCCAATGCCGCCCCCGGCAATAAGAACTGTCATGATCCCCTCTACGACAAGCGTCATGACATGAGGGGCAGCAGCGGGCAACAGCGAAAAGTAGGCCGATCCGCGTGTTGCCGCTGCTGACAGGACGCTGTCAGCAGGCTCGCGTTAAGCCAAGGCTTAACGGAGAACGGCCATGATCGGGACTGCGAACGACCGCCAGAATTCTTCTGTGGGATTGGATTCGTATCGTGATTGTCATGCCCCGCCGCCGAGCTTCGTTGTCGTTATGGCTTTGACTGCGCTCTCGACGGTGCGGACCTGGCGGGCCCGCGCCCGTTTCCGCCGGCAGCTCGCCGCACGAAGCGACCATGAATTGCAGGATATGGGAACATGCTGGGCGTCGATATCGGACGAGGTCAGCAAGCCGTTCTGGCGCGCTTGACCGGCCGCGCGGTGTTTACCGTCTATCAGGCCGCCCGCCGCTTCGATCCATCCAGCTCCCGGCCGGTCTCCAGCATCAGCTTGCGCAGCCAGATCGATCCGGGATCGAACTGGGCGCGGGTCGGATAAAACAGGTGCTGCTCGTCGATGCCGGGGTCGAGTGGCGGCGTGACCGTTTTCAACGACAGCTGCTTTGACAGCGCGGTGATCAGGCGGCGCGGGACGAAGGCGACGAGGTCGGTGCGGGCGGCAACATGTAGCGCCTCGATATAGCCGGGCACGACCAGCGCAATCCGCCGCTCGATGCCTTTGGTATGCAGCCAGCGGTCGATCAGGTCCTCGTTCTGGCCGCGAATGACGACGGCGACATGCCGCGCGCTGATGAAAGCCTCGCGCTTCCTCAGTTTGACGCCGACAGGGTGGTTGCGGCGCACCGCGAGCGCGTCGCTGTCGATGTAGAGGCGCTGGCGGTGAAAGCCCTTGAAGGCGTCACCAATGGAAATGACCAGATCGATGGTGCGGGCAAATTCGGCTGTGAAGATCGCAGGCCCCCGCCACGGCACCACGTCGATGGTCACACCCGGCGCGAGCCTCGTCACCTTCTCCATCAGCGGCGGCACAAGGAGCTCGACTGCCAGATCAGGCATCATCAGGCGGAAGTGCCGCTCGCTTTGGCTGGCGTCGAATTCGTCCGGCGTGAACAGCCCGCGCACCTGATCGAGCGTCTGTGCAAGTGGCGCGCGGAGCGCCTGCGCCCGCGGCGTCAGTTCCATCCTCGCGCCGGTGCGCACCAATAGCGGATCGCCGATCATGTCGCGCAGCCGTTGCAGCGCGTGGCTCGTCGCCGGTTGCGACAGGCCGATCCGCATCGCGGCGCGGCTGACGCTGGCCTCCTTGAGCAGGGCGTCGAGCGCGACCAGGAGATTGAGGTCAAGCGAATTCAAATTCATCAAGTGAATAGATATCATATTTCATATCGATTGGAAGAATGATGATCGGCTTGCGATGTTCGGCGGAACACGTCACCGACCAAAGAGGCCGCCATGAGCGATACCGCCAGCAACAAGAAACTGATCGAGCAGATTTTCGCCGCTGCCAGGAATCCGGACCCCGCGGCGCGCGATCGGGCGCTGTTTGTCGCCAGTCTCGCCGATGACGCCAAATGGGTGGTGACCGGACAGTATTCGTGGTCCCGGACCTTCACCGGCAAGCAGTCGATCATGAAGGACCTTCACGGTCATGTTCGCTCAAAGCTCGCCGCGGCGACACGCACGATTGCGCATCGCTTCATGGCCGATGGCGACCACGTGGCGGTGGAAGCCAAGGGCGACAACGTCACGCGAGAGGGCGGGCGCTACGACAACGACTATTGCCTGGTGTTTCGCCTGGAGGGCGGCAAGATCAAGGAGATCAGGGAATATTGCGACTCGATCTTGACCGAAAAGGCGCTCGGAAAGTTTCCGGAAATCGCAGGGGGCTGATCCATTGGCCAGCGTTGGTGCGGAAGGCCGCTCGCGGCGTGGGTGGTCGTTATGGGACACCGCGCTTGCCGTCCGCCGATCGATCCTCACCCTTGTGCGGGCGTGGCGAGAGCGCTACCGCGTGCGGCTTCAACTCGCCGCCATGACTGAGCGCGAATTGCACGATGTGGGAAGCTGCCAGTCCGACATTGCCAATGAGATCGGGAAGCCGTTCTGGCGAAAATAAAAGAAAGCCACCAATGAGCAGCGCGTGATGCTTTCATCCGGGAATATCTCCGCTTGGTCGGGGTTGTGAGATCGTCGCTGGCCCGGACGGATTCATGCTTGCGGCTTGAAGATTCGGATCGCTTGACGCGGTCTTTTATTTTTTTGTTGAGGAGCCCAGGATGCTCACATCGTTCAGGATGGGCATATGGTTAAAATCAGTCGGGTAGGGTGGGCAAAGGCGCGTTCGCGCCGTGCCCACCGCCGATCCGATCATGCCGGGACAGGTGGGCACGCTGCTGCTTTGCCCACCCTGCGATTCCAGCGCATGGCCAGTCGCGATTAAGATTACGCCACCTTGGTCTTGAGGTGGCCGAACATGATGTGCTTGGCCTCTTCGTCCATCTCGGCCTTGAAGGTGAACTTGTCCTTCAGCGCAATCGCCCGCGCCGCCGCCGGCCGGGCCGAGACCTCGTCGAGCAGGCGCTTCACGTTCGGATATTTGGTGAAGACGTCGTCGCCGAGCACGAACGGCGCCATGCGGGCCCAGCCCCAGAAGGCCATATCGACGATGGTGTAGGTATCGCCGACCATGTACTTGCTCTTGGCGAGGTGGTCGTCGAGGATCTTGTAATGGCGATGCGCTTCGTACTGATAGCGGTTATGCGCGTATTCGAGTTCCTTGGGCGCCGCGTGCTTGAAATGCACGGCCTGTCCCGAATAGGGGCCAAGGCCGGTGGCAATGAACATCAGCCATGACAGCAACTGCGCGCGGTTTTGCGGCGTGTTGGCGGGCATGAATTTGCCGGTCTTTTCGCCGAGATAGAGCAGGATCGCGTTGCTGTCGAACACGAACACGCCATCGTCGTCGATCGCCGGCACCTTGCCGTTCGGATTCACTTTGAGGAATTCCGGCTTGAACTGATCGCCCTTGCGGGTATCGACCGCGATGAGTTCGCAAGGCAGGCCGGTTTCTTCCAGAAACAGCGCGACCTTGTTCGGGTTTGGCGCGCCGTTGAAGTAGAATTTGAGCATTCGGATCTCCCGTTTCGTTTGTTGATGTAGAATGGGGGACGCGGCCGGAGCGCCGCGCATAGGCGTTTCTTGCACGAATTTTGCGGCAAAGGGCAAGCGACGAGTTTGTGAGGGGATGACCGGAAGCGGCCTCGCTAGCCATCGACTAATATCACGCCCGGCACCCAACGGGGCGTCCGGGCCATGTAGTTTGCGTATTGCGAGAAGAAGACTATCTGTGTTGTGCAATGGAACGGTGCGGAACGCCACTCCTGCGCTTATTTGGACTCCATACGCCACGAACCATCCCAATTTTCGGGCGGCGGATTTTGGCTAAAGTCGGCGACCCGGGCGAGCAATGTAATCGAGGGGCCATCGTCGGGAGCAACTTCGATCGCTGCAGCAAATGCCGCGCGGGCCTCGTCCCAGCGCCGCGCCCGATAGGCTGCCAATCCCGCAGCATAGCGCGCGCATACCTGCGTCTGTTGTGGCGTGAGGGTGTCTTTCCTGCCCATGACTTCATAGACGGTTTGAGGCTGGCTCCGGCCTACGACCACCACGCGATCGATCTCGCGGATTTCGAAATCGGTCCCGCAAATGTTGGCGGTCGCCTCCGAGATCAGGCAACGGCAGTTGTAGGCTTTGTTGGCAGTCTCCAGCCTGGCGGCCAGGTTCACGGTGTCACCCATCACGGTAAAGCTCATCATGTATTGGGAGCCGATGCTGCCGACCAGGGTCTCGCCCGTTGCGATCCCGATCCTGAGATCGCACTCGGCCGGAATGACACGCACGCCAAGCAATTCCGGCAGTTCCTTGCGCAAGTTCGCGAGGCGGCCGATCATGTCGATGGCAGCGGAGCAGGCGCATTTTGCCTGCTCGGCTTCCTCGACAAAGGGCGGACCCCAATAGGCCATGATGCCGTCGCCGATGTATTTGTCGATAACGCCGCGGTAGGCATGGATTGGTTCGGACATGGTTGACAGATAGCGGTTCATGATCTTGACCAGGCCTTGCGGCGTGAAGCCCTCGCTCAGCGCGGTGAAGCCTTTCATGTCGCAGAACATCACCGTCATCACCCGCCGCTGCCCTTCGGCGGCGGCAATTGCGGTTTGGCTCAGCAGGCTCTCGGCAATCCGCGGGTCGATATAACGGCCGAACGTCTCCCGGACGCGCTGGTTCTGTCGCAACCGCTCGATCATACGGTTGAAGGCCGCCGAGAGCTGGCCGATTTCGTCCCGCGTTGTCACGCTGATCGCACCGTCGAGCCGGCCGGCCTCGACCTCGCGCGTACCTTCCAGCAGACGCAGAACCGGGCCCGTGATGCCGCTGCCTACCATCATCGCGAACACGAAGCCGAGCACCGCCGCGATGCCCGTCACGACCGCCAACACCCAGATCGTTTGCCGTTGTTCGCGAATGACGGTCGTGGCGCTCGCTTGGACCTGATTCAACATGTCGCCGCGGATGCCATCGATCTTGCGATCGAACTCCGCGCGCAATGCCTCGGCGCTGATGAGCGTCGATTTGGCCTCATCGAATTTGTGTGCGTCGAACTGCTTTAGAAGGGTTGCGCCCTGTTCGTCCAAGCGCTCGCGGAGATCGCTGATAGCCGTCTCGATGCGGTCATCGAGACGACCAAGTGCGGCGTTGTCGGAGGGGGTCGACGTATCGTCGATGATGGCGGCGATCTGCTTGCGTGCGGCCTGCGCCTCACGATCAATCTCCGGATCGACAGATTGAAAGGTCTTGAGATTTGCGGCGTAGCTGGCCTCGTCCGGCGGGTTCTCCATTTTGGCGATAATCATCTGCCGCGCCGCTACCGAGCGTTCGAGCGCCCTCACATTGACTCGCGTGAGATTGCCATAGGCTGGGATATAGCGGTTGGTCAGTTCGTCGAGCAGATGGCCCACGCGTGCAGCCATAATCATCGATAGTGCCGACGTGATTACCGCCAGCACGATCAGCCCCGCGGCGATGCCGACAATCTTCTGCCTGATGGATCTTCGAAACATGTCCCGAACCGGTAAAAGACACAGAATGGCGAACTTTGGAGCCGCGCGAAAGCCGTCTTCGGCTCCAATCCACGCAATCGCGATCGCGATGTCTGCGCCAAAACCGAAAAATCCGAAAATCCGAACAGGCGGATTTGAATCCAAAAACTACATCGCCGCCGATTGATCCGGCAGCCTGAGACCACGGGCGCCCTCGGATGGCCGCGCCGAGATTAAACGGCCGACACTTCGCAGCATGGCGCTCGCTTGGGTAGCGCTGTGGTCAAGCAGCCAGCGCCCGAAGGAAGACGGCGACAGCGCGGGCGCGTAGAGGAATCCCTGGATGACGTCGCAACCGAGTTCAGACAGAAGACTTCGCTGCCCTTCGGTCTCGACGCCCTCGGCGACGACGGTGAGTTGCAGGCTCTGTCCGACGCGCACCACGGTCGTCACAATGGCCCGCGCCGCGGGATCGCTCTCGACATGACGCATGAAGCTGCGGTCGATCTTCAATTCGCGAATCGGCAGATGCGCAAGCCGGTTCAGGCTCGAATAACCCGTTCCGAAATCGTCGAGTGACAGCCCGATTCCGAGTTTGCGGATGGCGCTCATCGTCTCGATCGCCACCGAGTGTTCGTTCATGAACACGCTTTCGGTGACCTCGAGCATCAGAATTTCCGGCGGCAAGCCGTACTCGCTGAGAATTTCGGCGACGACGGCAGCGAGAGCCGCGTTCTGGAAATTGATGGGAGAAAGATTGACCGACACGCAGGGAATGTCGAGGCCCGCCTCGCGCCATTGCGCCATCTGCCGGCAGGCCTCGCGGATCGACCACAATCCGATCTGCTCGATCAGCCCGCATTCCTCGGCGAGCGGAATGAACTTGGTCGGCGAAACCTCGCCAAGCACCGGATCATGCCAGCGCGCCAGCGCCTCGACGCCATGCAAGGAGCCGTCGCCTGTCCTGATCTGCGGCTGGTAATGCAGCGAGAGGCTGTTACCTGCGAGAGCGGCGCGCAGCGCCGCGCTATAGGCGAGCCGCTGCTCGGCGAGCCGATCCATGTCCGCGCTGAAGAAACGATACGTGGCGCGGCCCGCCTGCTTTGCCTTGTACATGGCCGCGTCGGCCTGCTGTATCAACGTATCGAGGTTGGTCGCGTTGTCCGGGTAGATGCTGATACCCATGCTGACCGAAACCGGAATTTGTTTCGCCCCTAACTTGAGTGGCGGGCCAAGCGCTTCCATGATCCGGGAAGCCACAAAGGAGGCGCCCGCGCCGTCGCGATCCGGCAACAGGATCACGAATTCGTCGCCGCCGAGACGCCCCAGCACGTCACCCGGCTGGATCTGCGTATGCAGCCGCTGCGCAAACTCGACCAGCATCTCGTCGCCCGCGGAATGCCCAAGTGAATCGTTGACGTCCTTGAAATTGTCGATGTCGAGGAAGGCCAGCGCGACGCTTTTCCCACCGGCGACCTGCGCGATCGCCTCCGAGATCAGATGTCGCAAACGCGTACGGTTGGGCAGACCGGTCAGCGTGTCGTAATAGGCGAGCTGCGCGATCTGGGCACGCGCTTCCTTGCGCTCGATTGCAAGCGCGCCCAGCTGAACGCAGGCCTCGACAATCCTTTTATGCCAGCGTGAGGGGGCGCGGCATTCTCTGAAATAGAAGGCGAAGGTTCCGATCACGCGGCCATCATTGGCCTTGATCGGCGAGGACCAGCATCCGCGCAAGCCCACTTCCAGTGGCCTCTTCTTATAAGGCTGCCAGCGCGGATCGTTGTCGATGTCCATGGCAAGCACCGCCTTGCCATGATAGGCGGCCGATCCGCACGAGCCGACATCGGGTCCGATCGCAACCCCGTCCAGCGCCCGGGAATAGTCTTCGGGAAGGCTCGGGCCACCCAACGGATGAACCAGTCCTTCGGCGTCGATATGCAGCAGCGACGAAACGACGTCAGGCGCAATTTCCTCGACGCGCCGGCAAAGCTGGTCGGCGATTTGCGTAATTGGAATTTCGTCGGCGAGCGCGGTCATGATCAATTGCTGCAACGACCATAATTGCCGGCTTTCGGTGATATCGGCCAGCAGCGCGACGATATACTTGACCTTGCCGCGGGCATTACGGAACGCCTTGATGTGGGCGCCGAGCCAGATCTCTTCGCCGCAGGCATCGTAGGCAAGGATCTCCTCGTCCATGCCGCTTTCGCTGGCGACGCAGCGCTGTAACCGCTTGAACACCCCGAGATCGGTGTGGGGCCCGGCGAGTAGCTCGCCGATCTGCCGGCCTTCAGCTTGCTCGGTCTTGTGGCCGAACATGCCGACGAAGGTGGCATTGACGTAGACGACCTTCATGTTGCGGTCGACGATGATCACCGCGCGATTGGTTCCGTTGGCGATCATCACGTGCAATGCCAGCCGCTCGCGTAACTCCAGCTCAGGCGTGATGTCCCGCACGAACGCAATCGTGTGGTGCACGCCGTCGGATCTGAAATGCGAGAGCGACAGCGCAACGCGCAGACGGTCGCCGCCGGGACGTTTGATCGTGAGTTCGCCTTTGCGATCTTCGTCGAGGTCGTTGAGACCAAGCGCGCTGGCGGGCCGGCCCAGAATCTCGGCCCGGGCTATCCCCCAAATCCGTTCAGCGGACGCGTTGAAATGCGTGATGCGATGATCCTGATCCAGGATCACGACAGCATCATTGGCCTGCTCCAGCGCGGCCAGCAGGACGTCGGTATTTTCTAACGCAGGTCGGTCGTGCACGGACATCAAGGGATCGATCCCGCCAAAGCATGATCCGGAAAAGCCTGTAGCGGTTTTCCGAAAGATCATGCGCCAACAAAGGGAACGCCATTTTTCCTGGAAAAGCCTATCGTCCCAAGGGTGATTAAAGGGTTGTTCGACCCGACACGCCGCGGTGGAAAGTGGTTATCCTTAAAAATTCGCTACCGGCGCGAATGCAGGGAACCAGCGACGTGCCAACGCACGCGTGATCGGGAAGCTCGTTGCTAACGGGCCGCCCCACGACCGCAGGCGGACGTCAATCGTCAGTCTTTCGCGACTTGGGCGATCTTGTCTTGCGTCTTGTTTTCGAAGTCCGCGGCGTCATGACGCTCGTGCAGCTGGTTTGCAGGATCTCCCGACACGCGATTGACCATGCGGCCGCGTTTCACGGCCGGCCGGGCCGCGATCGCCGCCGTCCAGCGCTGCACATTCTTGTACTCTTGTACCGAGAGGAATTCGCCGCCGTTGTAAAGTAGTCCCTGCGCCAGGCCGCCGTACCAGGGAAACACCGCGATGTCGGCAATCGTGTATTGATCGCCGGAGAGAAATTCGTTGTCGGCCAAACGGCGGTCGAGCACGTCGAGCTGGCGCTTGGTCTCCATCGCAAACCGATCGATCGCATATTGGATCTTGAACGGCGCATAGGCGTAGAAATGCCCGAAGCCGCCACCGAGATAGGGCGCGCTCCCCATCTGCCAGAACAGCCAGGACAGGCATTCGGCGCGCGTCGGCGTATCCTTCGGTAAAAACTCTCCGAACTTTTCCGCCAAGTGCAACAGGATGGCGCCGGATTCGAAAACCCGAAAAGGCTTTGCTCCGCTACGGTCGAGCAGTGCCGGAATTTTCGAATTCGGATTCACCTCGACAAAACCCGAGCCGAATTGCGCACCGTCGATCCTGATTAGCCATGCGTCGTATTCCGCGCCTTTATGGCCGAGCGCCAGCAACTCCTCGAACATGATCGTGACCTTCTGGCCGTTCGGCGTAGCCAGCGAATAAAGCTGGAAGGGATGGCGTCCGACCGGCAGCTCCTTCTCATGGGTTGCGCCCGCGATCGGCCGGTTGGTGCTGGCAAACCTGCCGCCGTTCTCGGCGATCCATTTCCAGACCTTGGGCGGCGTGTATGCTGTTTCTTCAGTCATTCGAAAGCTCCAGGTTCTGTAAACGGCGGTCGGACTGGCGACGGAATCCAGCCGAGAGGAGGCATATAGTAATTCGTCGAGCGCCGGAAAATAGCCAGCCGCGCGCATCGCGCATGCGTCTGCTACCATCCGTTGACTGAACGCAGCCGCAGGGAGGTGCTTATGATCGCCGGGACGTCCAACAATCCGTGGCCTGATCTGACAATTTTTGATCTTCGACCGACAACTGATGCTCTCCATCTCTGGAGCCAGGTGGTGGGCAAAGTGCGGCTGATGCTGACGCCGTGGATCAATCATAGCTGGCAAGCAACCTTTTATCTGTCGGGCTGCGGCTTTACCACCGGACCGCTCTACTTCGATGGACGCGCCTTCGAAATGGAATTCGATCTGTTGAGCAATCTGCTGCAAATCAAAACGGCGGTGGGCAATTCGAGGCAGGTGAAACTGGAAGTGCAGAGTGTTGCCGCATTCTACGCGGCGACCATGCGGGCGCTTGCCGAGCTTGGGGTTGCAGTGGACATCCATCAAATGCCCTGTGAAATTCCGGACGCAGTCGTCTTCACCGAGGATCACGAGACCCGTGCCTACAACCCCGACGCGGCGAGAGCATATTGGCGCGCCATGTTGCAGGTGCAGCGCGTCTTTCTGCTGTTTCGTTCGCGCTTTATCGGTAAATGCAGCCCAATCCAACTTTTTTGGGGCAGCTTTGACCTGGCGGTGACCCGCTTCTCGGGACGTGACGCTCCGCCGCATCCAGGCGGCATGCCTCATGTGCCTGACGCCGTGGCACGCGAGGCGTACTGCCGGGAAGTTTCCAGCGCGGGCTTTTGGCCCGGTGTCAATGAAGCCGCCTTCTACAGTTATGCTTATCCCGCACCAGACGGCTTCAACCTTACCAAAGTTGAGCCAGAGGCTGCTGAGTTCGACACTCAGCTCGGAGAATTCCTTTTGCCCTATGAAGCGGTTCGCTCCAGAGCGGATCCGGACGCTTCGCTTCTGGTCTTTTTGCAAACCACCTACGAAGCCGCGGCTAATCTCGCCCGTTGGGAGCGATCGCGCCTGGAGCGTGCACAGGGAAGATTTGGCCGGTTGCCCGAGAACGCCTGAGCGTTGCTCACTCGAAAATATCCGCTTGCATCGACGGGCAAATCAGTGGTCCCTCTTCGCCCGTCCTGCACCCGATCAAGAGGGGCGTTTCGCGATCGTCACGAACGTTGGGTGCGGGATGCGATGGACGCTTGTCGCGCACGAGACGAATGCGCGGACAAGCGGACGGCGAAGTCGTGTGGGCCTGACATCCCGATGCTGATGTCAAGTTGGCGATGATGCTTCCGCATCGTGGCCTGCGACGGAGACAACAAAGCCCGGTCTCCGGGGTGAGCGCGAAGGAAACCGTTAAAACCGTTGCGCGGGGAATGCCGGACGTTTCCGGTGTGACCGTGGTGACTAACGCGCGTGTTTACTACACACCACGCGCGGCTGCGGGTGCGCCGAGCGCCCGGCATTCCCTGCGCCCTCGGATAGCAGAGGGCGGAACTTTGTTGATCAACCCGGGCGTTTCGCGTCGCGGGACTATCGCCACATGTCATTGCGAGCGATAGCGAAGCAATCCAGACTTTTGCGCGAATGAAAACTGGATTGCTTCGTCACTTTGCTCCTCGCAATGACGACGGCTGTTTGAAATGTGAAGCTGTTGGTCATCACGACTGTCATCATCCGCGAAAGCGGATGATCCAGTATTCCAGAGGCTGTCGTGATTGAACCGAAGGGCCGCAGCATACTGGATACCCCGCTTTCGCGGGGTATGACGATTATTGTCCTACCCCACCGCCATCTGGCTGCGGATTTCCGCGCGAAGTTCGTCGATCAGCTTGAGACCCTGCTTGGTCTCGACATGCCAGAAGGTCCAGCCGTTGCAAGCTTCCGCGCCTTGCGCTACCGCGCCCATGCGATGGATCGAGCCGACTTTGTCGCCGAGCATGATGGCGCCGTCGGCGCGCACCAGTGCACCATGACGCTTCCTGGCGTCGACGAGTTTGGTTCCAGGCGAGATCATGCCGCGCTCGATCAATTCGGAGAACGCCACGCGGGGCGCGTCGCGCGCGGTCATGAATGGCGCGAGCGTCGCCTCCGGCAACGGCTCGATCTCGGCGATGCGCGCCTCAGCCGCGGCTGCGTAGGTCTTGTCGCGCTCGAAGCCGATGTAACGGCGGCCGAGACGTTTTGCGACCGCGCCCGTGGTGCCGGTGCCGTTGAACGGGTCGATCACGAGATCGCCGGGCTTGGACGACGACAGCAGCACGCGCGCCAAGAGGCCTTCGGGCTTCTGCGTCGGATGCACCTTCTTGCCGTCCTTGCCCTTGAGCCGTTCTTCCCCTGTGCATAACGGGATCAGCCAGTCGGAACGTGCCTGCACGTCTTCGTTGGCGGCCTTCAACGCGTCGTAGTTGAAGGTATAGCCCTTGGCCTTCTCGTCGCGCGCGGCCCAGATCATGGTCTCATGCGCATTGGTGAAGCGGCGGCCGCGGAAATTCGGCATCGGATTGGACTTGCGCCAGACGATGTCGTTGAGAACCCAGAAGCCGAGGTCCTGCATGATCGCACCGACGCGAAAGATATTGTGATAGGAGCCGATCACCCAGATCGTCGCCGATGGCTTCATGATGCGGCGGCAGGCCAGCAGCCACGCGCGGGTGAAGTCGTCATAGGCGGCAAAGGAGGAGAATTTGTCCCAGTCGTCGTTGACGGCATCGACGTGGGATTCATCGGGGCGTTTTAGATCGCCCTTGAGCTGAAGATTGTAAGGCGGATCTGCAAAGACGAGATCGACGGAGCCGGCCGTTAATTTCGACATCTCGGCGACGCAATCGCCAAGGATGATGCGGCTATCCGGATGGGACTCAAATTTAGTGCGGGGCGCCCTTGCAGACGCCCCGCGACGCGACACAACCATGACTCAAATACTCTGACTCAGGCGACGCTGTCGGCGACGCGGGACTAAACAACCGACTGGCCACACTTTGACGAGGCAAAGTAAAAATCGACTTAACCGGGCAATTCTTTCACAGCGATGATCGGATTAATTCGTCGTCGCAAGCAGCAATATTTTTCCAATGCGGGAATCGTGGTTCAGCCGTAGCTACGGAATCTTAAGGGGATTTGAGGTTTGGCGTTCCCCGCTTCTTCTCGCGGGAAAGTTTGTCGCTGATGGTGAAGCACCTGCACTAGGCAATTTTTGCCGGGCGGGTTATGAGTCACAACAAAGAAAATTCTGCCGTCCTGGCTAGTGTACGGCGCGCCATAGCCGCCGCGAACTGCAACGAGGAAATCAGACCATGCGCTACGATGATTTTCGCCGCAGCGACGACATTGAAGACCGTCGCGACGACAGTGGCGGCGGGATGGGAGGCGGGGGTGGTTTTGGGTTACCGATCGGCGGCGGCGGTGGTCTCGGTATCGGCACCATCATCGTGCTCGGTATCGTCGGCTATGCCTTTGGCATCGACCCGCGCATCCTGATCGGCGGGGCGGAGATCCTCAATGGCGGCGGCAATGGTCAGAGCCAGGTGCAGACCGATCGGCGACCGGGGACTGTCAAGAAGGGGGCGCCGACCGACGAGATGGGGAATATGATCGCCGGCATTCTCGGCGAGATCGATGACCGCTGGACCGAGATTTTCCGCGCCGAGGGAGGAACCTATACCGGCCCGCGTATCGTGCTGTTCCGCAATGTGACTAACGGCGGACGCTGCGGCAGGGCCGAGTTGGCGATGGGACCGTTCTATTGTCCGCCGGATCGGCAGATCTTCCTCGATACCGGTTTCTTCCGCGAGGTCGAAACCCGTTTCCACGGCTGTCAGGGTTCAGCCTGCAAATTTACCGCGGCCTACATCATCGCGCATGAGGCCGGACATCACGTGCAGAACCTGCTTGGTATCCTGCCAAAGGTGACGGCACAGCAGCAGCAGCAGGCGGCTGGCGGCAACAAGGCGGCCGCCAACTTGCTGCAGGTCAAGGTGGAATTGCAGGCCGATTGCCTCTCCGGTATCTGGGCCAACCGGGAGGAACAGAAGCGCCCGGGCTTCATCGAGGCCGGCGATATCGAGGGCGCGCTCGCGACTGCGTCTGCGATCGGTGACGATACGTTGCAGCGGCAGGCCACCGGGCGCGTTGTGCCGGATTCATTCACCCATGGCTCGGCCGAACAGCGCAAGCGATGGTTCATGACCGGCTATACGAAGGGAACCTTGAAGGCGTGCGATACGTTTAGTGCGGCATCGCTATAACCCTGGCGTTACATGAACCCGATCGACGAATCCAAACAGTTCGTGCCGCTCAACATCGCGGTGCTGACGATTTCGGACACCCGCTCGCTCGCCGACGATAAATCCGGCGCGACGCTGGCGGAACGGATCGTTGCCGCCGGCCACAGGCTCGCCGCGCGGGAGATCATCGTCGATGACGTCGACGCCATCCGCGTCGTCATCAAACGCTGGATCGCGGACGAGGGCATCGACGCCATCATCACGACCGGCGGCACCGGCTTCACCGGCCGTGACGTGACGCCAGAAGCAATCGAGCCGTTGTTTGAAAAGCGAATGGACGGCTTTTCCATCGCCTTTCATATGTTGAGCCACGCCAAGATCGGCACCTCGACGATCCAGAGCCGGGCAACGGCGGGGGTGGCAGGCGCGACCTTCATCTTCTGTCTGCCGGGTTCGCCGGGCGCCTGCCGCGACGGCTGGGACGGCATTCTTGCGGCCCAGCTCGACTATCGCACGCGGCCCTGCAATTTCGTCGAGATCATGCCGCGTTTGGACGAGCATCTGCGCCGGCCGAAGGCGAAGGGGACCACGGCCTGATCGTGAACGCGTGGAACAGCCGGG
>CAVVZW010000200.1:0-13628 GCA_963752265.1 uncultured Alphaproteobacteria bacterium | reverse complement strand
CCGCGTTCGATGCGCAGGTTGAGATTCCGGATGACGACGCGATCGCCGTAAGCGCGGCGGAGGTTGTTGACCACCACGGCCGGCGGATCGATCGCAGGCGAAATCGCCAGCGACAAAGGCGACGCGGAAACATGGGGGATCATCGCGACGACCCTCCGTAGTTCGGATGCCAGGCCAGGAGCCGCCTTTCGAGGAAGCGGGCGATCATATCCGCGGCGACCCCGATCAGGGCGTAGATCGCGATGGTGAGAACAATAACATCGGTCCGCAGGAACTCACGCGCATCCATGGCGAGAAAGCCAATCCCTGACTCCGCGCCGATCGTTTCGGCAACGACGAGCGCGAGCCACGCTGTTGCCAGCGCGTAGCGGACACCGGTAAGGATCGAGGGCAGGGCGCCCGGAAGGACGATGCGCCGGATCAGTTCGAACGGGCCTAATCCCTGGACACGCCCGAGCTCGATGAGCTTGGGATCGATCTGCCTGATTCCCAAGGTGGTGTTGATGTAGATCGGGAAGGTCACGCCAAGCGCGACCAGAAATATCTTCTGGGCCTCGCCGACGCCAAGCCACACGATGACAAGCGGAAGTAGGGCGAGGAAGGGGATCGCGCGGATCATCTGGATACTACGGTCGATGGCCGCCTCCGCCACCTTCGAGAATCCGACGAGAACGCCAAGCGAAAAGCCGATGCTGCCGCCAAGCACAAAGCCCACGGCGGCCCGTAACAGGCTGACGCGGAGGTCGCCCAGCAAGGTCCCCGTCGTCGCAAGCTTGACCGCGGTGTTCAACACCTTGCTAGGCGCGGGCAGAACTTGCGGAGAAACCCAGCCGGCCTTCGCTGCGATTTCCCAGATGATAACGAGCGTGACCGGCGCGAGCCAGGACAACAGCCACAAGGCGCGATTACCGAGGGTGGGAGCCCATCCGCGGTACGCGGGACGGGAGGCCTCGGCGATCCCGACGCGATCAAATTCTGACGCGGGTGCGGTTTGCTCGAAGTTGCTCAAGATTAGGTGATCCTTCGCCATCGCCGTTGACGAATAATCAGCGAGGTCAACCAAGCAATGTCTCCGCGAGGGAAGGCGGAACTACTTTGGCCATGCCGATCTATAACGTCGCATCGCAACACAGAGTCTCCCACGAAATCGCGCGAACAGAAATAGAGCGATCTTTCAATTGTCGTTCGTTTCGGAGTTGTCTGATTTCGTCGGCGACCATCGATCGGAAAAGATCATCTTTTGATGCGGGAGATGCTTGAATTATGCGCACGCATTGACGAGAACATGTGATCTTCATCGTGCGGCGCGGCTGGACTTGCGGTCTAAGAGAGAGCGAATGACGAAATCATTTCCGCGTTTTGGTATCTGGGCACTCGTCCATGGCTCCCGCGGGGCCTATCAAGACCCCGACGAGCCGTACAACGCATCCTGGGAACGCAATCGTGATCTCGTGCTCGCAGCCGAAGAGCTTGGCTTTGACTCGGTTCTGATCGCGCAGCACACGATCAACCCGCATATCGAGGACTTCGATCAGTTGGAGGCGTGGAGCGCGGCGGCAGCTCTGGCGGCGTTGACCAGCCGGATCGAGATCATCGCGGCGATCAAACCTTATCTCTATCATCCAGTGGTTTTGGCGAAGCTCGCGCTCGGGATCGAGAACATCAGCCGTGGACGGTTCGCGATCAATCTCGTCAATGGCTGGAACAGGCCCGAGATTGACAAGGCCGGGCTTGGCTTCGCCGAACACGATGACCGCTACGCCTATGGCCGCGAATGGATCTCGATCGTGTCGTGCCTGCTCGAAGGCGAACGCGTCACCTTCAAGGGCGCGCATTTCGACATCCGAGAATACCTGCTTCGACCGGTCGATCTATACCGCAAGCGCCCGACGATCTATGTCGGCGGTGAATCCGAGCCGGCCCGCGCGTTGGTCGCCGATCATGGCGATGTCTGGTTCATCAACGGCCAGCCGCTCGAAGATGTCGCCGGGCTGATTGCAAACGTGTCAGTGCGTCCTCGCACAAGCGCGCCGTTGCGTTTCGGTTTGTCGGCCTTTGTCGTTGCGCGCGAGACCAGCGCGGAAGCGCACGCCGAGCATGAGCGGCTATTGAGCCTCTCGGCCAAGGATGCGCCGATGAAGGAAATCCAGAAGCGCAATACCGACCCGAAAGTCGTGATGATGCAGACGATGCAAAAGACAGCCCGGGTCGGCACCAACGGCGGCACGGCGGCGGGACTCGTCGGTAGTTATGACGAGGTTGCGGCGCGTATTGCTGCCTTTCATGCCGCGGGCATCGAACTGTTCATGCTGCAATTCCAGCCGTTTGAGATCGAGATGCAGCGTTTTGCGGAGGAAGTGATTCCGCGTGTGCGGCAGGCGCCGGCCGTGTCGTCGGCACCAGCCCCGGAGCGGCGAGTGCTTTCTTAAGCTCGCAGCTTGAGAAGGTCAGGCGATGCTGAAAATCCTTTCATCGCCATTGCCTGCAAATGTGGAGACAATCATTTGCAGGCGCTCAACATTCGAAATTCCATTTCATTGACGGTTTGATCATTGCGCCGCATCATTTGCGCATCGAATTGAACGGCGAGAAGTCGCCAGACGAAGCATTATCTGGAACAAGGCTTGTGCTGTTGTGAGCGGGTGACGCGATAGCGTTTGCGCGCGGAGCGGCAGAGCTTTGCCAAACGCAGGGACCGTTATGGCCAACGAACAGACACCTAAAAAATCATCGCTCGACCGCCGTACGTTGCTGCAAGCGGGTGTCGCGGCTGCGTTCGCGGGACCTGCCGGCGCGCTCGGCGCTCAGGCGTTTTCGCCACGCGCGATAGTGCCGGGCATCGACTTTTCCGAATTTCCGTTCTGCAAGACCGCTTCCGATGCGCCGGCTCTGACCGGCGCGCCGCGTAAGCTGAAGCTGTCGTGGAACGCGGGTGCGGTCTGCCTTACGGCCATTCCCGTTGCAATCGATCAAGGCTTCTTCCGGAAGCAAAATCTCGATATCGAGCTCGACAACTTTGCCGGGTCGACGGATCAATTGCTGGAAGCGATAGCGACTGGCAAGACGGAAGCGGGGCTCGGTATGGCGCTACGGTGGCTCAAGCCGCTGGAGCAAGGTTTTGACGTCAAGATCGCCGCGGGACTGCACGGAGGCTGCATGCGCGTGCTGTCGCGCGTGGGCTCGGGCATCGACAAACTCGCCGATCTCAGGGGTAAGGCCGTTGCCGTCGGCGACCTCGGAGGCCCCGACAAGAATTTCTTCTCGATCCAGCTCTCCAAGCTTGGCATCGATCCGACAAGGGAAGTGGACTGGCGTGTCTATCCTGGCGCTGTCGTGAATCTCGCCCTCGACAAAGGCGAGGTGCAGGCGTTCCTCGCTGCCGATCCGCTGGCGGATCTCTGGTTGAAGGACGGCCAGTACAAAGAAGTCGCCTCCAACCTCGACGGCGAATATCGTGACAAGGCTTGCTGCATTCTGGGCTTGCGTGGTTCTCTCGTGCGCAACGAACCGCAGGTGGCGCGCGCGCTGACACAGGCCATTCTCGACGCCGCGATGTTCACTTCGCAAAATCCTGAACTGGCGGCCAAATCGTTCCAGCCCTATGCGCCGAAAGCCGCCTCGCTTGCCGATCTCGATCGTATGGTGCGTTATCACACCCATCATCATCATCCCGTCGGCGAAGTGCTGAAGCGCGAGCTCAAGGCCTATGCGGACGATCTGAAAACCGTCTCGGTGTTCAAGCCCTCGACGGACACTGCCAAGTTCGCGGAGCGCATCTGTGTCGACGTATTCGCTGTCTGAGACCGGAAGCCTTACTACTGACCGGGGAAGCTCCGCGACGTCGGTGCTGGAATGGCTGCGCGCGTCGCGTGCTGGTATTTTGGCCGGCATTGCCTGGATCGGCTTCGCGCTCTCCTGTCTGATCTGGGAAGATGTCGGCGATTGGTCGCGCACGCAGGCTGTCGCCGTCGGCGCATCCGCGATTGCCGCGTTTATCCTCGCCGGGACCTTCGGCGCGGATCATCTCGGCGGTTTTGGACGCGGCTTGCGCCAGCGCGCGCCGTGGCTGGTCGTGCTGGGGATTTTCCTCTCGGTTTGGGAGCTGGCAACGGCGAAGTTCGCCTGGCTCCCATTGCCGTTTTTTCCACCGCCGCAGTCCATCCTTGAAGTCTATACCGACGATCTGCCGAAACTGCTCGACAGCGTCTTTGCATCGGTAAAGCTTCAGCTTGGCGGCTATGTGATCGGCGCGTTGATTGGATTTATCACCGGCGTGTCGATCGGCTGGTCGAGGAGTGTCGGCTACTGGGTGCATCCGCTGCTTCGTTTCATCGGGCCGTTGCCCGCAACGGCGTGGCTCCCGATCGCCTTCTTTACCTTTCCCTCTAGCTGGAGCGCGTCGACCTTTCTGATCGCACTCGCGACCGGGTTTCCGGTGACGGTCCTGACCTGGTCGGGCGTCGCCAGCGTCAGCAATGCCTATTACGACGTGGCGCGAACGCTCGGCGCAAAGCCGTCGTTCCTGGTGCTGAAGGTTGCGATACCGGCCGCGCTGCCACATGTTTTCGTTGGTCTGTTCATGGGGCTCGGTTCTTCCTTTGCGGTGCTGGTCGTCGCCGAAATGATCGGCGTCAAAGCTGGCCTCGGCTGGTATCTGCAATGGGCACAGGGCTGGGCTGCCTACGCCAACATGTACGCGGCGTTGATTGTCATGTCGCTGCTGTGTTCGGGCGCGATCACGCTGTTGTTTAAGGTGCGCGACCGGTTGCTCGTCTGGCAGAAGGGCGTCGTCAAATGGTAGCGCTCGCCGTCGCGGAACCCATCGCCTATCCGGCTGTCGGCGTATCGCTCGACATTGAAAATGTCAGCCACGCCTTCGATATCGACGGCGCCGCGCTGCCGGTGCTGGACGATGTGAGTCTGACCGTAGAGCCCGGCGAATTCGTCGCGCTGCTCGGCCCCTCCGGTTGCGGCAAGTCGACATTGCTCAGGCTGGTCGCGGGGCTGGAGCAACCGCGTTCGGGCACATTGCGCGAGGGTGGCGATGATATCGCAGGGCCGCATCCCTCGCGCGTGGTCGTATTCCAGGATCCAACCCTGTTTCCGTGGCGGACGGTCTGGAACAACGTCGCTCTGGGCCTTGAGGCGCAGGGGATCTTGAGGCGGCAACGCCAAAGGGTAGATGCGTCGCTCGACCTGGTCGGCCTGTCGTCGTTCCGCAATGCCTATCCGCATCAGCTGTCCGGCGGCA
This sequence comes from uncultured Alphaproteobacteria bacterium, assembly GCA_963752265.1. Lineage (GTDB taxonomy): Bacteria > Pseudomonadota > Alphaproteobacteria > Rhizobiales > Xanthobacteraceae > Bradyrhizobium. Next base: position 8,377 of record CAVVZW010000200.1, on the reverse strand, counting down.
TGGCGCAGCGTGCGGCGCTGGCGCGGGCGCTCGTTAACGACCCGAAGGTGCTGATCCTCGATGAGCCGCTGGGCAAGCTCGACTCGCTAACACGCATCACCATGCAGGCGGAGCTCGTATCGCTGTGGCAACGCAAGGGTTTCACCACGCTTCTGGTGACGCACGACGCGGAGGAGGCACTTTTTCTTGCCAACCGTGTTATCGTTCTCTCAGAGCGGCCCGCACGCATCAAGGCGGATATCGGGGTGCACCGGCCTTATCCGCGCCACCGAGGCGATCCATATCTGGCGGATCTGCGCCGGCAAATTCTCTCGCTTATGGGGCTGGAGGCAACATGGTAAGGGCACTCGGGACCATCGCCGTTAACGAGAACACGCCGTTGGGTGTTTCCGATCCCGTCGAACGTGCGTTGTTGCTCGCGCCACGCTTTGCGGCGCGCGCCGAATTACATGATCGCGAGGCGAGTTTTCCGTTCGAGAATTTCAGCGAGCTGTCGGAAGCGGGCTTGCTGGCATTGACGGTGCCGGCCGCGTTGGGCGGCGGTGGGGCCGGCGCACGCGAAGCCGCGCAGATCCTCGGCATTTTCGGCAAGGCCGATCCTTCGACGGCGCTGGTGCTGTCGATGAACTACATTCAGCATCTCACCATGGCGCGAAGCGAACGCTGGCCGGCACGGCTTGCGCGCAAGCTTGCCCGGGAGACGGTGGAGGGGATCGCACTGATCAACGCGTTGCGAGTTGAACCGGAACTGGGTTCTCCCTCGCGTGGTGGTCTTCCCGCAACGAACTTGCGGCGAACGGAAACCGGCTGGCGGCTGACGGGGAGAAAGATCTATTCGACCGGCGCGCCGATCCTGAAATGGTACGCCGTGTGGGCCAGGACCGATGAAGCGGAGGCACGGGTCGGGTTGTTTCTGGTGCCGGCCGGCCTTCCCGGCACGCGGATCGAGGAGACATGGGACCATCTCGGGCTTCGCGCCAGTGGCAGCCATGATGTGATCTTTGAGGACGTCGCCCTTCCGCTCGATTGCGAGATCGATGTCAGAAAGCCGCAAGAATGGACGAAGCCGGATTTCACGCAAGTAACCCTCAGTGCGATCCTGGTTTCGTCGATCTATGACGGCGTCGCACGCGCGGCGCGGGACTGGCTGATCAAATTCCTGCATGAGCGCGTTCCTGCCAGCCTCGGCGCACCGCTCGCGACACTGCCGCGCGCCCAGGAGGTTGTGGGCGCCATCGAAGCGCGGCTCAAAGTCAATGCACGCCTGATCGACAGCTTTGCACGGGACTTTGACGACGGCATTCAACTCGACGCCACGGAGCCCGGCATCGTCAAGCTGACGGTGACCAACAACGCGATTGCAGTAGTGGAAGACGCGCTGTCGTTGACGAGCAATCATGGCCTGTCGCGAACCAACCCGCTGGAGCGGCATTATCGCGACGTGCTGTGCGGCCGGGTCCACACCCCGCAGGACGATGCGACGCGTATGACCGCAGGGCGCATCGCGCTTGAACAATAGTTGAGCAAACGGAGCTTCGCCATGTCGATCGAGTTCATTGGTTTTATCAGCAACAACAATTCCTCGGAGACGATCGTCCGGCAGGGGCCGATACTCAATCCCGTCCATATCGAGACGGTAGCAAAAGCGCATGAGAATGCCGGTTTCGATCGGGTTCTGTTCGCATTTCACTCCACGACGCCCGACGCGCTACAGGTCGCCCAGCATGTGTTGCAGGTCACGAAGTCGCTGAAGGTGATGATCGCGCAGCGGCCGGGATTTACCGCGCCGACGTTGCTGGCGCGCCAGCTCGCAGTCCTCGACCAGTTCTACGACGGCCGCGTTTCGCTTCACGTCATCACCGGCGGCAACGCCACTGAGCTGCGCCAGGACGGCAACACCCTCGATGACAAGGACGAGCGTTACGCGCGCACCAATGAATTCCTCGACGTGGTGCGGCTGGAATGGACCAGCGAAAAGCCGTTCGATTACAACGGCAAATATTACAAGATCGAGAAAGGTTTCTCGCAAGTGAAGCCGGTGCAGAAGGGCGGCATCTACACCTTTGTCGGCGGTGGTTCTGATGCTGCGATCGATGTCGCCGGCCGGCACGCAGATACGTTTGCGCTGTGGGGCGAATCCTATGCCCAGGTGCGTGATGTTACTGCGCGGGTGCGTGCAGCGGCTGCAAGGCATGGCCGGCCGACGCCGCGCTTCAGTCTCTCGGTGCGCCCCATTCTCGCCGACACCGAAGAGAAAGCCTGGGAGAAGGCCGAGGCGATCCTGGAGCGTGCGACCGCGCTACAGGACAAGACCGGTTACCGCAAGCCCGCGGACGGCCACGCCACTGCCGGCGCCAGACGTCTGCTTTCGCTCGCGGATCAGGGCACGCGCATCGACAAGCGGCTGTGGACCGAGATCGCCAAGCTGACCGGGGCCAACAGTAACACGACGGCTCTTGTCGGAACGCCCGAACAGGTCGCGGAAGTATTCGGCGACTATTACGACCTCGGCATCAGCCATTTCCTGATTCGCGGCTTTGATCCGTTGATCGATACCGTCGAATATGGCCGGGAGCTGATTCCGTTGACACGCAAGCTGATCGCCGAGCGCAACGCGACCAAGGGAGTCGCTGCCGAGTGATGCGGTCTTTCTGACCTTCCTCGCGTCTCTTTTGCGTTATTCGGTCTGACGACCGGCAAATAACGCCGAACTTCCGTGAGGAGTGTCGTCGGCCGGACGCTTGCGCTTAGGCCTTTAAACATTTGAAATCAAACGAGAGTTACGCTAACCCGCAGCCTTGAATGTTGCTCGGCCGCCAAATCGACTATGCCGTGGGTAACTGATAAAGTGAAATAGCCGGAAAGCATGTCAGCGCATCGATTTAGCGTCGCCCCGATGATGGACTGGACCGGGACATCTTAAAAGCGCGGTCGCCTTACGCCATGCTGTACCAAATGCTGTACCGAGCCGGTGCTGGGAGTACGCAGGCAATCGATGTCGCAATTTAGTGTGCATTTGGTCGCTCACGCGCAAACTTGGTTACTTGAGATTCTGCGCCAGCGATCCTTCCGCGATCGCACGTCCTAAGCGAAAAAATCCTTCAGCACGAGTGCCTGACGGTCGGCCCGCGTTGCGAAGGTGCGGCCGATCGATTGGACAACGGAAATTGAACCAGGGTAGGTGAGAATCTCGCGTGACAGTTGATTTCAGCGAACAGTACGTATGCGGGTCAGATCGCCGTGCAATCATTAAGAGAATCGAAATCGAAAACAATCAGAGATAAAGACGCATCTTAGGTTGATAGGATTTAGAATCACAACAGCGTGATCAATCAGGGTTCCATTGCTGAAACCACGCGCCCTTATAGGCCGCGCCAACTCAAGCCCAGCGAACGAGCGTCGCAAAATCCATCGCAACCAAAGTAAACGTTAATAGATGCCAGATAGCAGTTGTGCACCAAAGCAACTACAATCTGCGGTAAAGTATGAACGATAATGAGGCCAGCTTTGCTTGGCAAACATTCAACCTGAATTGGCTGCCCGTCGCGTTGCTGGGCGTAGTGCTCTCCTGCACGATCGCCTGCACGGACTTTTCGATAGAACCAATCGCCTTCGGCGCCGTCATTGCGATTGGCCTTTCGTTGGCTCTCATCGCCTATGGCTCCGCACTCATAAAGCCGGAATTTGCGGATCCCAAGCTCGTTTTCTGGTTTGGTGGGACTGCTCAGGTCATTGTGGTCACGGCGATTGTCGGGCCTCTCAGCTACGTCGCAAACGCGTCGAATTGGCCACTACAGGATCAAACACTGTTGCTGATTGACCGCGCCGTTGGATTAGACCCTCAACCGATTGCAGCTTTCGTCAACGATCACAACTGGCTCGTGAACTATCTAAATATTGGCTACGGATTCATCAAATGGCAGTTGCTCGGTATCCCCATTATTTTAACGATGGCGTTGCGGTTGATCAGGCTGCAGCAATTTATACTTGCGTTGAATCTTGCGCTCGCCGTGACGATCGTCATTTCAATGTTCATTCCGGCCATCGGAACGTACTACGGTCTGGGTTTGTCGCCTACAGAGAGATTTCCGCTGATTGATTCAGCGAATTATACGGCACAGCTCCACGATATTATAGCGTTACGCGATGGGTCGCTGCGCCACCTTGAGCTGTTTAGGTTGGCGGGTATCGTCTCGTTTCCAAGCTTCCATACGGCGTCGGCGGCTCTTTATGTTTGGGCGGTGTGGCCGGTCCGAGGCTTCCGGTGGGTAGCGATTGGCATCAACACTTGGATGATTGCGGCAACGCCTGTGATCGGCGCGCACTATATCATCGATATCGTTGGAGGCGCGATCGTAGCTGCCGGGTCCGTTCTTTTGGCAAAGCATCTTTTCGGATCCTTGCTTTCAAAAGCACCTCTGGTGTCGAAGGAGTTCATCAGCCGGAGCCGTGCTTTAATATTAAAGCAGCCGCTAAATCCTTTCGGCAAACGGTTCCGCTTATCTTAGCTGATCAGCACGCGTTCAACTGCAAGGCGCTCGCTGTTTTTGCGGTCGATGCCGGTGTTAATGGAGAAAGCCATGTCAGACCTCGTTTCAATCTCGCGCTCTTTCCCGAGGAAGTCGCGAAGCGGGAATGCAGGCGTGCTGATAACAGCGCTCGGACTAGCGGCTGTGATCGCGATCAAATTGCTCTCGATCAAGACTGGTGTCTACGATGCGATGTCTACCGACGATGCCATGCGGCTCGTCGAAGTCCGCGATCTGATAAATGGGCAAGGCTGGTTTGACCTCTGGCAATATCGATTGGACCCGCCTGGCGTACTGATGCACTGGTCGCGCCTCATTGACCTCCCCCTGACCGTGTCAATCCTGTTTCTAAAGCCTCTGATTGGAGTGCACAACGCTGAGTCGGTGACTCTGTTTCTTTGGCCATTGCTGCTGTTTGCCGTCGCGCTCGTGCTGGTCGTGGCGATTGCCGGCCAAATGAGCGATGGCGCCGTAACTTCACAGATAAGCGCAGCGGTGCTGGCCATGCTAGCGAATCAGGCGCTCATTCATTTCCGGCCGAGCGCGATCGATCATCACAATGCTCAGATCGATCTGTTGCTAGCCCTGATTTTATTTGCGCTGCAGATCGAGCGGAGTACGATCAAGGCCACCCTGGCTGGCATCGCAGCATCGCTATCGCTGGCCGTCGGTGTTGAAATGCTGCCCGCTATCGCTGCGATAGGCGTCGCTGTGGTGGGGCTTTTTATATTGCGTGGCGCGACCGTCGCGCGACAGGTCGCGGCGTTCGCGATGGCGCTGGCGGTATCATCGCTCGTACTCGCATTGGCACTTCTTCCGTTGCCGGCGCTGGCGTCGACCGTCTGCGACTCCCTGGGTGGTCCGCTTCTACTCTTGACCATCGGCGGCGGCGTTAGCTTGACCGTCATGGTTGGAATTGATCGCTATCGCTCTGCACTAGGGCTGCGTCTAGTCACGGCAACCGGATCGGCGGTCGTGTTGATCGGCGCGTTCATCTCGCTGTTTGGGGGATGCCTTGCATCGCCTTACGCGCAGCTTGATCCACTTGTCGTGTCGTTATGGATCGACAAGGTACAGGAGGGGATCTCACTTGCGACGATGCTCCGGCTTGGCCCGGAGGAAGTCCTTGGCTTTTACGCGTTTCCTTTAATTACCTTGGGCATAGCCGCGGTGGCGCTGATCCGATCGAATCCGCTCGATCGGTTCCGTTGGGTGCTTGGCATCGCTGCGCTTGCCGCGCTGTTCGGGCTAAGCGTGTGGGAAATGCGAGGCACGGCGGGGGCATCAATGGTAGCAGCGCCGGTATTTGCTGCGGCCGCCGTGGTCGTCTGGCCATCGCTTGCCATCGGACGCAACCTGGTGCTGTTGGCAGTCGCCGCTTCACCAGCGGCACTAGCAGCACTGGGTCCCCTCGCGAAGCCGCTGACCGATTTAATCTTCAAGCCGGAGCTGACAGTTTTTGAACCCGAAACATCAAGATGCCTGAGCGTGTCGGACATTGCTTCGATGAGACGACTTCCCAAGGGACGCGTGATGGCGCCGATCGATCTCGGGCCGGCAATTCTGGCGGGAACCAACCACGATGTCTTTGCTGCGCCGTACCACCGCAACAATGACGGCAACCTCGCAATGCTCAAACTGATGCTGGCGCCACCGTCGATTGCGCATCAAATGCTATCGGACCGCCACGTCGATTACGTGGTAATCTGCCGGACGGCCCCAAATCGAGACATTATTGAACGCGCTCCGGACGGCTTGCAGGCAAAACTTGCCCGAGGCGAAACGCCTGAGTTTCTTGAGCCGATCGACCTGGGCCCCGCGGCCAAAATTTCAGCATGGCGCCCGCGAAAGTGAAGCCACGTTAGCTGACAGGCCTGATTCAAGTTTGCCAGAACTGCAAGCTGCCCCGAGCGCTGTGTGCTCGCCTCCGGAATGCCGTTCAAGGTGCCGCAAGAGTGGCTGTACGTGATCGATGTCTCGCCCTACCAGGACTTGAAGGACATCATGGACCCCTTCGTGGAGCAGAACCAACTCAGCACCAAGCTGGGCGTCCCTACGCGAGCTGCCGGCAATAGGAAAGGTCCGCGACTTCACGGCCCCAGCATTTTGTCGATGTACACGATCGCCAGGGAAATGATAAGCACGCCCGCCAAAATCATAGTCTTACGGAGGGTAGATTTCTTCATCGGTGTCATCCTTAGGACGAGCGCTGATTCAAAAACTACCAATAATAGTTTACTGTATTATTTCAACTAATAAGAGAATATGTAAAAAAGACAACCAGAAGAAATCGTCGACATGAAACGCGTTTTGCGCTTGGTCGACGAGAATTGATCCTTCCCCAAATCGGCGTTGTTCTGTTCAAGCTTTGCTGGAGGCGGAGGCCTGCATGAATGCCGCAAGCTCACTCTCCGGAGCTAAAACAACCTGAGATAATGATGCATCTTAGGTTGATAACATTTGTCGTCACAGCAGCGTGATTAATCAGGTTTCCATCGCTGAAACCACCGCGACCCTTATCGGCCACGCGCCGCTTCTGCTGCCATCTGCACAAAAAGAGAAAGAAAAAATGGGACGCTGCGGTTTTATTTTTGTGAATTCTGAAAAGGCGTGCAATAGTCGAGATGGAACTTGCTCCTACAGACAGTGGCCTGCAGTGTCTGTCCTTATTGCTGCGATTCCATCAGGTCGCGATCGATCCTACGCAAATTGTTCATCAATTCTCCGGCGCGCGTATCGGAGTGACCGAAATGCTACGCTGCGCCAAGCAGCTCAAGCTCCGGGCCCGCGCCGTCACCGAAGATTGGTCCAGCCTGACGAAATTGCCCTTGCCGGCGATCGTCGAGTTCAAAGACAAGACATTCATTATTGTCGGCAAGGTGACTGCCGAGGATGCGCTCGTGCAGTTTCCCTCCGAGAATCGGCCGAGGATCGTCAAGCGCGTCGAATTCGATTATGATTGGAGCGGCTTGGCGCGGCAGAATCTCTTCCTCAAAAACCGCCTTCCCTTTCTCTAAACCGATATGAAGTTCAGCACAGCGTATCGCAAACTCGGCTTCGAGTTCAGCCTCAAGCAAAGCGATCTTGTCCGATAGAACGGTGACCCGCGAGCTCATCGGAGATCACCTCTGCTGCGGCCAATGTGTTCGTCCCGCACGCTAGCTCCGACTATGTTTCTGCGTCGGCCACATCGTGCCTGATCCCTGACGCATAACCATCTCAACCGCTCTGCCTCAAAGAGGTTAGGGCGTAATTGTGCTTGCCGTCATAATAGATCACTTCGAGCGGCGCTGCGGTAATCGGTCGCTGTCGGTATTAGACAATTCCAAACGAACTCTTCGGCGCGCATCCCACTCTGGAACGACGGCATTTAGTCGGCAGGTGCGTTGAATAATTCTTCTGAGACAAGATCTCCACCTCGTGCATTAAGCGGGTGTCCAAGCTTTTCACGTGCCGCTTGCTCAATCCGCGCCGCAAGTGCGGGCTGTCGGTCCATCAGCCCGTGAAGATCCAGGGCGTCAAGTACCAACAGCCGTGTCGACGTGACGGCCGTCACCGTTGCCGAACGACGCGTGCGGCGCAGTGCCGCGATCTCGCCGAAGAACTGGCCGGCGCCAAGCTTCAGGTGCTTGTGGCGGAGCTTCACCTCCACTTCGCCGTCAGCGATAAGATACATCGCGTGGGCGGGCTCTCCACGGCGAACGATGACCGCACCCGAGGCCACTTTCTGCGCGCGCAACATCGTCATCACATCAGCGATTTCACTCGCCGTCAGCGCGTGGAACAGGGGAATTCGTGCGACAAGGCCCCAGGCAATGATGAAGTCACGACGATGGACTTCGTTAGCG
>CAVVZW010000199.1:0-14053 GCA_963752265.1 uncultured Alphaproteobacteria bacterium | reverse complement strand
AACGAGATCATTGGGACTTCTGCTTAGTGCTCACCGTCGATGTTTGAAGATGGGTAGTAATATGAGAATATTTTAGGCGGCAGGGCGAAATCCCGTGGCCGAACAAGAGACTTCTACCCAAGCGGTTTCGTCGAACAGTGGCCGTTTCGTGGCCAACACTTCTCGTCAGCTCTCGAAATTCTCGAAATTCGGCGGCCACGGAGAAATTTGCGCTCTCGACGAAAGCCCCGAGAAGAAAAGAAAAAATCTTCCCTCGACAAACAAAGGCGCCAGCCGTCGCAGACAGTACGATCCTGCGACGGGGAGGTTTTTGCGAGAGGGATCCGATTCAGTTTGGGGGGCAATAGCGCCAATCTCTACGGGTACGCTTTGAACGATCCGATCAATCTGATCGAACCTCTTCTGGTAAATGCCCCCTTCTCCTATTGGAGTTATCCATATTTATCGGGGATTAATTACAACTATTTCGACACGTCCACTGCACGACGGCCTTTGACGTCTCCGCACCAGTGCATGCCGGGTCGCCGACCTCGGTCGTGGTGGCGCAGGCAAACCCGGCGCCCGCCGCGGAGGTGCCACCAGCGGCAACCGTTGCGCCACGGGGGCCGGCGACAACGGTCGCGCCGGCCGAGAAGGGGGCTTTGTCGACGCCGGTGTGTTCGGTGAAATATCTGGAAGCAAAAGTCGAAGGAAAGCTGGGTGGCCGCAAGTGGGTCGATTTCCGCCGCGACGAGTGCGGCAAGCGCGAGACGACCGCCGTTTTCCCGACGGCGATATCGCCGAAATACGAGAACGAAAAAGATCTCGACAAGGCCCGCACCAAAACCTGCGCCGACCAGTTCACGGCCAACAAGGCGACTAACGCCAATGGCGGTCTTGTGTGGGTCGAGAAGGATGGCGGTTATTACGCCGAGTGCGTCATCCGTCTGAAGGGATGAAGGCGAGCCACGGCACGATGGCTTGTGAATTGCGATGATCGCAAGCCTCAGCCTCATCCTGCTGTGTCAGTTGGCTGGTGAGGCTTTGGTGCGCGGCCTCGGCTTGCCGATGCCGGGTCCGGTGATCGGCCTGATGCTGCTTTTGGTGCTGCTGTTGCTGCGCGATCGTTTCGCTCTGCTCGCGCGCGGACCGCTGCAAGACGATGAAGGCGGCGGCGTCGAATCGACCAGCCGTGGCCTGCTCGCCAATCTCTCCTTGCTGTTTGTTCCGGCCGGCGTCGGCGTGGTCCAGAAGCTCGATCTCATCGTCGATCACGGCATCGCATTCCTGGGCGTGCTGGCAATTTCGGTGCTGATCACGCTTCTGGTGACGGTCGCGACATTTCTCGCCGCAAGCCGGTTGATGACGCGGCGAGATCACAAGTCATGAGCCGCGATCCGTTCTCGCTCTGGGTCTATCTTTCGCAATCCCCGCTGCTGTGGCTCACGGTGACGCTATTGGTTTATGCGACTGCGGACGCGATATCGATCCGGACGCACCGCCATCCGCTGGCCAATCCCGTGCTGCATTCGATGTGGGTCATCGGCGTCTTCCTGCGCCTGACGAACACCTCCTACACGACCTATTTCGGCGGCGCGCAGTTCGTGCATTTCCTGCTCGGACCCGCGACCGTGGCATTGGCGGTGCCGCTCTACGAAAACCGCAAGATCGTGCAATCGGCCATCCTGCCGATGCTTGCAGCGCTCGCCGTCGGCTCGATCACGGCGGTCGTCTCGGTTGTGCTGCTTGCCGAAGCCGCCGGCCTGCCGCGCGAGGTGGTGCTGTCGATGGCGCCGAAATCCGTCACCGCGGGCGTTGCGATGGGTATCAGCGAATCCCTTCATGCCGATCCGTCGTTGACAGCGGTCGGCGTGATCCTGACCGGCATCTTGGGTGCGATCGTGGTGACGCCGCTGATGAACCGGATGGGCGTTACCGATTTTCGCGCCCGCGGCTTTGCCGTCGGTATTGCAGCGCACGGTATCGGTACCGCGCGCGCGTTTCAGGTCGATGCGGTCGCGGGCGTATTTGCCGGTATCGCGATGAGCCTCAACGCACTGGTGACGTCGCTCTTGGTGCCGCTGGCGGTTACCTTCCTGCTGCGGTAACAGAGTTTCCGTTCAAGGCCCTCGAAAGGCCGACACGTATCCGATTGGGAGGCGGCTTTTTGATCATCTCCGCGATGCAAGGCGGGCTCGGGCTGGCATCGGGAGCGCTGGTTGGATTTTCGCTCGGCCTTGTCGGTGGCGGCGGATCGATCCTCGCCGTACCGCTGATGGTGTATGTGGTCGGCGTGGCAGACGCCCATGTTGCGATCGGAACAAGCGCCATCGCGGTCGCGGTCAATGCGGCCATCAACCTTTCAAACCACGCCCGCGGCGGCACGGTACGTTGGTCGTGTGCGATTCCCTTTGCAGCGGCCGGAATTGCCGGCGCATTGGCGGGTGCGGTTTTCGGCAAATTGCTCGATGGCCGAAAGCTGCTGGAGCTGTTTGCGCTTCTGATGCTGGTGATCGCGGTCTTGATGCTCAAGACCCGCGCGCGTGTCGGTATCCCGGATGCCCGCATGAGCTGGGACAATATGCCTGCGATTCTCTCACTTGGCCTTGCAACCGGTACGCTGTCGGGGTTCTTCGGCATCGGCGGCGGCTTCCTGATCGTGCCGGCCTTGATGCTGGCGACGGGAATGCCGATCATCAACGCGATCAGTTCCTCTCTGGTTGCGGTGACGGCCTTTGGCCTTTCCACGGCCGCGAGCTACGCCTGGTCCGGGTTGATTTCCTGGGAGTTGGCAGGTCTGTTCATCGCCGGCGGATTTGCAGGTGGTCTGATCGGCACCCGCCTGGCGCGATCGCTGTCGGCGCAGCGCGGGGCGCTCAATATCGTATTCGCCGCTGTTATTATTGTCGTGGCGCTATATATGCTTGCGCGTAACTTATCTTCTTTCTGATCGTATCTCGTTCAACAGGCGCGCCGCAGCCGGAAGCAAAAATGAGTTATCCGATGGATACGTTTCAGCCGAACCGGCGACAAACATTGAGCCTGTTCGGGACATCTGTTGCGGCACTTGGGTTGGGTGCGCTGCCCGCAGCGTTGTACGCCGAGAGCGATAACGTCCTGACCGAAGCTCTGGTGTTGCGCGATCCGGATATCCCGGTGGCCGGCAACGCCGCCGGTGACATTTCGATCGTCGAATTTTTCGATTATCAATGTCCGAACTGCCGCAAGGTCGAGCCCGAATTGCGGCAGGTGGTCCATGATGACGGAAAGGTCAGGCTGATCTGGAAAGACTGGCCACGCCTGGGGCCGATGTCGGTGACCGCGTCGCGAATGGCGCTGGCAAGCCGCTATCAGGACAAATTCATTGAGGCCCATGACGCGCTGATGGCGATCAACTCAAAGCTGACCGAGGCGAAAATTCGAGAGGCGCTTTCGGGTGCCGGCCTCGATGTCGATCGCCTTGATCGAGATCTCGCGGATCAGGCGAGCGCCATCGATGCGACGCTGACGCGCAACAACGATCAGGCGGCCGCGTTCGAGTTCGTCGGCACGCCCTCTTTCATCGTGGGTAAATTCCGCATACCCGTCGTGTTGACCATGGCGCAGTTCGGCCAGGCCATCGCCGACGCGCGAAAGGCGGCTGCGCCCGGCGTGACAAAAAAGCGGTGACGCCCGGCTCGGTCACGCTCGCAGGTTATCGCGACGACAACCGGATCCAGTCTTCATGGGCGCGCGACTTAAACGCGTTCCAATCGGCGGATGCGACATCCCAGTTGACGATGGTACGGCTGACGGCCGCATTTTGGCCACTCGCGACCGTCGAAGTCGATTGCGAGTTGTAGACATAAACGCCGGCGACTAGCAGCAGAGCGCCTAATATCATTCCCAAGAAAACCCGCATTGTTTTGTCTCCAGAATTGCTGGCGCGATAACGTGCCGGGTCGATGATGGTTCCCGGCGCTGACAGCGTATCAGGAAACGCCGAGCCAATTCAGAATCGGCCGGTTCATCTCGCGCGGGTAGCAATGGCTGAGATTGTCGATTTCGCGGTAGGTGACGTCAGCGCCGGCCGCGGTCAGTGCGTCGCGGCTCAGGCGAGCCGTTTGCACCGGAAACATCCAGTCGAGCGCGCCGTGCACGATATGGATCGGCAGGCCGCGCAACCTGTCGGCATCCGCCATTTGGGCCATCAGCGGGTGAAACGTCGCCGCGACGGGCGCAAGGTGGGTGAAGGGCGAGCCGGCCTCGAGCCCAGTGACATAGCTGAATGTGCCGCCATCGCTCATTCCCGTCAGCAGCAATTTTTTGGAATCGATGTTGAAGCGGCTGCGCACGGAATTGAGAATGCGTGAGAGGTTCGCCGTATCGGCGTCTTCGCCCATCAACGCCCATGTCGCCCCCAAGGCAGTCGGCGCAACAAGGATCGCGCCAAGGCTGCGGGCATCACGCAGCCAGCGCCACAGGAAACCACGGCCGTTGCCGTTGCCGCCATGTAGCGCCATCACCAGCGGCCAGGCGTGCTCGGGCGTGTAGTATTCCGGCACGTAAAGCGAAAAGCCGCCGCGGCTCTTCGGCTCGCTATTGTCGTGGATGACGCCGGTATTTTCGTTCGCGGGGGCCGCAAGGCGCGCCAACAGACCGTCGTCTTCGCAACATTCGGGGTTGAGAAAAAAGCTGCTCACCGGCGGGAATTTCGCCGCCAACGGATAGAGCGCCTCTTCCGCACGCGGCAGCTGGCGCAAGGCGCGAAAAGCCAGGGTCATGTCGCCGTTGCCGGCATGCACCGCCCGCAACCCGGAAAACGCGGATAGCGCGGCGTCGCTTGCGGTCTCAAGGGCGCGCTGGATGTCGGCAAATTCCGCTGGCCAGTTGGCCAACCGTGGACGGGCTGCGTTCAAATCCTCGTCCGGCTGGCCGGCGGCCTCCATCACTCGATCAAAAGAAGGAGGATGAAAATGACGCGCGATGAAACCAAGCGATTCGAGCGATTGTAACAGCGCCGGCAACAACACCATCACGTCGTCGATCACGGCCTCGCTCATCGGCGTAACCGTGAGAGTGCGATGAGATTACAAACGAACGTCAAATCCACTCCACTAGTGGAGACGCGGCGCCTTCAACAGCCGCGTGCGGTCGATCGAGGCCAGCACGACGTCGAAGGTGACACCCTCATGGTGCACTGTCAGCGGTACGTCCACGCCGGCGGAGCCGAGCGCCCAGAGCTTGCGGTAGAAGCTTGCTTGGCTGGTGATTTTTTCGCCGTTGATGGCGAGGATCACGTCGCCCGCCTTGAGTTCGGCGCGGGCTGCCGGCCCCTTGGCGGAAACTCCCACGATGACGACACGGTCGTCGATTTCGGTCGAGTACATTCCGAGCCAGGGGCGCGCCGGTTTGTTGACGCGGCCGAATTTGCGCAAGTCGTCCAGCACTGGCTTCAGGAGATCGATCGGCACGACCATATTGACGTGCTCCGGCTTCTTGTCGCGTTCGCGCTCGAGCTGAAGCGAGCCGATACCGATCAGCTCACCGCGATCCGAAATCAGTCCGGCGCCGCCCCAATTGGGGTGGGCGGGGTGGGTGAAGATCGCTTCGTCCAGCATGTATTCCCAATAGCCCGCGAATTCCTGCCGGGCGACGATCTGGCTCGCCACCGACCGCGTGCGCCCGCCGACACCGCCCATCACGACGCGATCGCCGACTTTGGCGACAGCCGAGGAGCCGATCGGCAAGGGATCAAGATCGAGACGGCCAAGCGCCTGCACAAGGCCAAAGCCGGTCACGGCATCAAATCCAAGCGCGTGGCCCTCGACCACGCGTCCATCGCCGGCGTGCAGCCAGACGGCCTCGGCTTCGGTGATGAGATAGCCGATCGTCAGCACCAGGCCGTCATCGATGATCACGCCGTTGCCGGCGCGCTCGGTGCCGAGCGTATCGGCGCTGAATGCGTCGGGCGGAATGATCGAATGCAGGCCGACCACCGAGGCGAGCGCGCGATCGAGATCGAAGCCATAATCGCCGGCACGGGGCTGGTTCACTGGCGGCACCTTCCATTCAGTGAGGGCGGGCATGGATAATTTCTCCTTGAAGACCCGCGGCGAATTTGACGCGAAATGTCAAATCTGCGGTCGATTCGCATCCCTTCAGGGGGTGGCGAATGTCAAATCCACTCCACTGAGCGCAATCTTATGCTGCAAATTTTCTTGGGAAAAGGCCTTGATCCGATAGTATTTTCGGCCGCACGGGCTTTGGCCCGTACCCGCTTCGAAAGGAGAAATCGGCGAGCGCAAAGCCGGCCGTATCTCCTTGTTAAGCTTTCACCGCGTTAACGATGTGCTGCAAGCTTGCATCAACAGTTCGCAACTAGCGTCTCCCCCTGGAATTCGATGCAAGTTTTTAACAGGGGGAAAAATGGATACTGTTACAAAAATCTCTACCGAAGCCGTCCCGGCTGCGGCCAACAACCTCATCGTCAACGTGCTCGCGGTGATGTGCGGCCTGGCTCTGATCGTGTTTGCCTGCATGGCGACAGAGGGCCTCGATATGAGCCCCGGCTTCTTCTGATAGCGCACACGCGTATCAGGAAAACGTTATCTCGGCGCGGAGGCTTGTCGCTTCCGCGCCGAATTCATTTTTCCTTTAGCCCTGAATTTCGGCGTGCCTACTGTCGCTGTGGTTTTGATGATCGCCGCAGTCAGCCACGCGCTTATGGATCGAGCTCGGTGTCCCAATAGAGATAGTCGAGCCAGCTATCGTGCAGATAGTTCGGCGGGAATAGACGCCCGTTACGGTGAAGCTGATGCACCGTCGGCGCGAACGGGTGCTGCTTCGGAAACATCCGCGCCTGCTGCGGCGTCAGGTTGCCCTTGCGCAGGTTACACGGCGAGAGTGCCGCCGATGTATTCCGCTCTGCGGAAAAGCTGACGACACAAATTTTCTCTTTTGGCTTCCCATCGCTCGCTTTGATTGACGCCTTCACTTTCTTGCGACTAGCATCGCAACCGATCCACTAAGAGGTCACCAGGGAGGGTATCGATGAACCGCTTCGCATTTGCGGCGTGTGTTATCTTGTTAACGCCACTCGGCGCCAACGCTCAATCCGCTGATCAATTGATCAAGGGCGCGACCGACACGTCAAACGTTCTCAATTACGGCATGGGGTACAATCTGCAGCGGTTCAGTCCGCTGACACAGATCAACCGCGACAACGCCAAAGACCTTGTTCCGGTTTGGAATTACAGCTTTGCCGATGATCGCAGCGAGGAATCGCAGCCGCTGGTATACCAGGGCGTGATCTACATCACGACGCACGCCGCCACGATGGCGATCGACGTCAAGACAGGCAAGCAGATCTGGAAGACCAAGGTCGAATATCCGCCGGAGACGCCACGCATCGTCTGCTGCGGCATCATCAATCGCGGCGGGGCGATCCAGGACGGTAAGCTGTTCCGCACCACGCTCGACGCCAACGTCATCGCGCTCGACATGAAAACCGGGAAAGAGCTGTGGCGTCAGAAGGTGGCCGACATCAAAGAAGGCTATTCCATGACGGTCGCGCCGCTCGTCGCCGACGGCGTGGTGCTGACCGGCATCTCCGGCGCCGAGTTCGGCACCCGCGGCTTCATCGACGGCTGGGATCCCGAAACCGGCAAGCATCTCTGGCGCACGAACACCATCCCGAGCCCGGACGAGCCTGGCGGCGACACCTGGAAAGGCGACACCTGGAAGCTCGGCGGTGGATCGACATGGATCACCGGCTCCTATGATCCCGAGCTGAACACCGTCTATTGGGGTATCGGCAATCCCGGCCCGTTCAACGCGGCGGGGCGGCCGGGCGACAATCTCTATACCTGCTCGGTGCTCGCGCTCGAGCCCAAGACCGGGAAGATCAAGTGGCACTATCAGTTCTCGCCGAACAACCCGTTCGACTATGACTCGGTCGCCGAGATGGTGCTCGCCGACATGAACGTCGGCGGCAAGCCGACTAAAGTGCTGATGGATGCCAACCGCAACGGCTTCTTCTATTTGCTCGACCGCACCAACGGCAAACTGCTGGCGGCCAACCCGTATGTGAAGGTGAACTGGGCGTCTGGTGTCGACCTCAAAACCGGCCGTCCGATCGAGACCGACGTCGTCAAGGATGCGCGCGAAGGCAAGAAGGTTGTGGTCTATCCGTCGATCCTCGGCGGCAAGAACTGGGAGCCGATGTCGTTCAATCCCCAGACCGGGCTTGCCTATGCCAACACGCTTCTGTTCGGCGGCCACTACAAGGCCGAACCGGCCACCTACAAGGCCGGCGAATGGTATGTCGGCATGGATCTCACCGATCTCTGGGACTGGGGTGATGGCGCCCGCGGTGCACTGAAGGCGATCGATCCCCTGACCGGCAAAGCCAAGTGGGAAGTGCCGAGCGACATTCCGCGCTTTTCAGGCGTGCTGTCGACCGGCGGCGGCGTCGTTTTCTCCGGGCAGTTGACCGGTGAGTTCGAGGCGTTCGACGCTGACACCGGCAAGAAGCTCTGGCAGTTCCAGACCGGCTCGGGCATCGAGGGACAACCGGTCACCTGGCAGCAGGATGGGGTGCAATATGTCGCCGTCGCCAGCGGCTATGGCGGCGTGTACTCGTTGTTCTCCGGTGACGAGCGGTTGGCCAAGGTGCCTCCCGGGGGATCGCTGTGGGTGTTCGCTGTCAAGAAGTAAGGCGGCGTGATGCAAGGACGTATCGGTAGGGCGGCGGCGTTCGCCGCCCTTGCCATCGCGGCGACGGCGATTTCGGTCGCGCGACCTGCAGCAGCACAGCAGGCCGCTGCCGAGCAAGCCAACGCCGACACGGCCTACCTCGATCAGACCCGGATCGATCTCGGTAAGGCGATCTACGCGGAGAAATGCTCGCATTGCCACGGACCCGGCATGCTCAACGCGGGCACGATCACGCCCGACCTGCGCCGGTTTCCCGACGACCGGCAACGGTTCGCCACCACTGTCAAACAGGGCAGGAACAATCGCATGCCGCCGTGGGGCGACATTTTGAACGATGACGACATCGCGGAGCTTTGGGCCTACGTGTCCAGCCGGAGGAGCCCATGAGACGTTTCATGAGACGTTCAGTGAGAGCCATCTGGGCCAGCGCGCTGCTGTCGGCTGCATTCTCGGCAATTCCGGCCGGGCATGCCGCCGCATCCGACGAGGTTTTGAAAGTATGTCTCGACGAAGATCTGCCGCCGGCCTCGGTGCACAGGCGCGGCAAGCCGGACAGCGGGTTTGACGTAGAGCTGGCGCAGGCGCTTGCAAAGGCGTTGCAACGGCCGATTTATATCCAGTGGTTCGAAAGCAAGCTCGACGAGGATTCAAGCCCCTCTTTGGAAGCCAATGCGCTGCTGTCGGACGGCCGTTGCGCGCTGCTCGGCGGTTATCCGCTGACCACGGATTTGCTCGTCGTTCCCGGCGTCAAGACGGCGAAGCTTCCCGGCTTCGACGGAATCACAAGGGACGATCGCCGGCGCCGTATTCCGCTCGGTGTTCTTGCGCCCACCAGGCCCTACATCTATTCGGCGCTGACCGTCGTGCTCGGTAGCAAGGCGCGTGATCGCCATGTCGCAGGCTTGAGCGATCTTGCGGATTTGCGAATTGGCGTCGAGAGCGGCACGCTCGCGGATGCAATCCTGATGAACTTCGACAAGGGCAAGCTGATCGACCAGATCACTCATCTGGTGCCGGGACGGCATGATCTGCTCGGCGCGCTCGAGCAGGGCGAACTCGACGCGGCGTTGGTGGACCTGCGCCGCCTCGATGCCTGGCGCGCGGCGCATCCGGACAGCAATCTTGCGGCCAGCGGATATTACTATCCGATCGGCGCCAATCGCGCCTATGTCGGTTTGGCAAGCGACCCGGCGCTGATCGCTGCCGTCGACAAGGTGCTGTCAGAACTCGAAGCGAGCGGTGTGATCGAACAGTTTGCCCGAACGTCCGGCCTCACTTACCTCAAGCCCCGCGAGCCCATCGTGCTCGGCGACGTGCTGCCGCAGATCTTGCAGAAGTGAGCATCAATTCGGGGTGGACGACACCTCGTCGCCGCGCCGCATCGCGGCTTATGGATCGAGTTCGGTGTCCCAATAGAGATAGTCGAGCCAGCTATCGTGCAGATAGTTCGGCGGGAATAAACGCCCGTTACGGTGAAGCTGATGCACCGTCGGCGCGAACGGGTGCTGCTTCGGAAACATCCGCGCCTGCTGTGGCGTCAGGTTGCCCTTGCGCAGGTTACACGGCGAACAGGCAGCGACCACATTTTCCCAGGTGGTCTGGCCGCCTTTGCTGCGCGGGATGATGTGATCGAAGGTGAGGTCGTCGGCGGACAAACAATACTGACAGGAAAAACGATCGCGCAGGAACACGTTGAAGCGGGTGAAGGCGGGATGCGTCGTCGGCTTGACGAAGGATTTCAGCGACACCACGCTGGGCAACTGGATCTCGAAAGTCGGGCTGCGAACGGCGCGGTCGTAATGCTCGACGATGTTAACGCGATCGAGAAACACCGCCTTGATCGCGTCTTGCCACGACCAGAGAGACAGCGGGTAATAACTCAGCGGCCGGAAATCCGCGTTCAACACCAATACCGGCCAACCGCCCTGTGAGACATGTGCGTTCAAGTACGCTCCTGGCCTCCATGTAGCTGCGAAGCAGCCTAAGTTGACATACTACATGCAGCGTGACGGGATTGTGAAGAGCATAGGTGGGCTTACGGCCCGGGTCTGATTGTGGCTGGATTGCGCGGGTGCTGCCAGGATCGTCAGTCAAGTCTCTAAACGAAGCGGGGCGGCTGGCTTTGGCCACGTATGGACACGGCAAAATGATCACCAGGTCCCCCTATCTCGAGGCCCCGCCGCGGCTGCGGGCCTTCGTCCGGGCCCACGAGACCAGCCTGGTGATTCTGGCGGCGATCGTCGGCGTCCTTGGCGGGTTGGTAGTGGCCGCCATGGGCGCCGCGGTGGACCTGCTTCACGCCGTGCTCTTCAACATCAATTCGGGGGATCGCCTTTCAAGCCAGGTTTCGATCGATCCGGTGCGCGCGCTTCTGGTTCCAAGTCTCGGTGGGCTGCTGTTGGGCATGGCCTTTCTGCTGCTATCGCGCTGGCGGCCGGCCCGTGAAATCGACCCGATCGAGGCCAACGCCCTGCACGGCGGACGGATGTCGTTTCGTGGCAGCGTGATCGTGGCGCTGGAGACGGTCTGGTCCAGCGGGGTCGGCGCGTCGGTCGGGCTTGAGGCTGGATATACCCAGCTTTCAAGCGGGCTCGGCGCCTCCCTCGGCCGTGGCTTCCATCTGCGCCGCGCCGATCAGCGGCTGATGGTGGGATGCGGTACGGCGGCCGCGATCGCAGGCGCCTTCAGCGCGCCGCTGGCGGGCGCATTCTACGCCTTCGAGCTCGTGATCGGTGGCTATACGCCGGCGAGCCTCACGCCTGTCGGGGTTGCTGCCGTTATCGGTTATTTTGTCGCCCATGCCTTTGCGCCGCTCTCGCTCGGCGTCGGGGCCGGCCCGGTCGGCGATGTGCTGGGGCGTGATCTGGCCTTGGCGGCACTGCTCGGCGTTCTCGCCGCGTTGTTCGGCATCGCCATCATGCGTGGCGCTGGGCTTTGCGAATCATTGTTGTCGAAAATCGTGTCCTGGCCGCCGCTGCGCCCCGTGCTGGGCGGTCTTGCCGTGGGGCTTCTGGCGTTGCAAACGCCGCAGGTCCTGTCGTCGGGACATGGCGCCTTGCACTTCAACGGCATCGTCACGATGCCGATCGCGTTCGTCGGCATGGTGTTCGTGCTGAAGTCGATGGCGTCCGTGATCTCGCTCGGCTCCGGCTTTCGCGGCGGGTTGTTTTTCGCCACGCTCTTCCTGGGCGCGATCGGCGGCCGTCTTTTCGCGGCCGGCTTTGACGGCCTTTGGCCGGGTTTGAACCTCGATCCCAACGTCTACGCCATTGTGGGCATGAGCGCGCTCTCGGCTTCCGTCATCGGCGGCCCGCTGACGATGACGTTCATCGCGCTGGAATCGACCGGTAACCTCTGGCTGACCACGGCCGTGCTGGTCGCGGTCATCATCTCGAGCCAGATCACCCGCGAACTGTTCGGCTATTCCTTCGCCACCTGGCGACTGCACCTGCGCGGCGAAACGATCCGCAGCGCCGCGGATATCGGCTGGATCCGCGACCTCACCGTGCGGCGGCTGATGCGGCCGGATGTGCTGACTGTGAACGCCGCCACGACGATCGCCGAGTTCCGCGCCAAATTTCCTCTGGGGTCGAAGACGCAAGTGGTGGCCGTGGACGATGCCGGGCATAAACAGTTGAACCGGCATCTTTTATTTGCAAAGTGCCACAAACAAATACTACAAATACTGGAAATACAACAAATGAATTAAAAGGGACATCATTTTTGGATATGATTATGAATCTTTTGATCCAACAAAGATATCATCAGGAGGAAATGCAATACTTACAACAATTTAAAAATAGATAACAAGTACAAACAAACAAATAAACAAACAAATTTGTACATAATATATACATATGGACTCGTCATGATGTTCCTTAGAATTACACCAACAATATTACAAGTTTAGTTGTTATTCCAAATGCTGATAAAATCAATGCGATATAAACCATTTGTAAAAGTTTGTGGAAAAAAAATATTGTATGAATATTAATAATTGATCTATTTTTATTATTTATATTATAAATTATATATAATATATAATATAAATAATTATACTAATGCAACAATCCTGATTTTTCCTATATTGTTGATTATATTTGTTATATTTGTAATTTACAAATTATTTGAACATCTATTTAGATCAAAAAATACTAATGGTCAGAATGTCAATACATCTGATTATACTTCTATAGTTTTGATTGAACCTGATAATGAATCCAGTAACAGTAATGATAATGTCAATAATGTCAATAATGTCAATAATGTCAATAAAACAGTTAAAACATCTTATGGTGATGGAAAAAATCCACAAAATGTTCCAACTTTTATAGTTTCTGATATGATTCCTTATAATGGATATTTAATATCATCATGTAATTTTGATCAAGACGAAGATGGAAATGAGCACATGGAATCAATTAATAATCCAGTTATTCCACCTCAAATTCTGACTGAAATTATGGGTTCACCAAATGATCTCGAAATTATTAATGCAAATGGAACCAATAATCAGGAGGAAGAAAATTCAGATTATTTTGAACTCGCAGTATGCCAAAGCATTTCCATATGTACTTTTATCACAAAGACCCCCTTACACAACTAAATATGATGATATTTTAACTGATGATACGTTACAATATCATCATCCGAATGCAAACACAAAAAACTTGACAACAAATAAATTAATTATTAATTCAAATAAAGCTATTAGGATGATGTTCACCATACATGATAAGTGGAAATTCACACGCTAATATAACAGATTATAATGATGAACCTGACATATATATATTGTTTGCTCAGGCTGCTAATTCTAATTATAATACTAAAACTTATCTTATGGATAGGGAAATATGTTCGTTTAATATTTTTGATATCAATTTTACTATATTTTCATTTTTATATATATAAATATATAATAATGCAACATAGATTTATTGAATGTTTTGATGTTTCAGGTGCGTCAAAAACCGGTCATGATTATGCGATCGTTTATTTTTTTCTAATTATTATTCTTCTGTACGTTATCTATAAACTTTTAAAAAATATGAGATAGAGACCGCGTCATAAATATGAAAATATGGAAAGTGTTGATGCTGAGTCACTTGATTTAATATCACAACCCAAATTAATTCCAGAATCAGCACACCAGAATTTGAATATCAGAAAATAAATCTGCTTCAGGATATATTTATGATCCTATTTTTGCCTATAATCATGTTATGTCTTATAACGATGATGATTCATTGTATTATTTTGTATTTATTTTGCCAAAATACAGGCAAAATATTATTAATTTTAGGAACTCACAGATGTTGATGATTAGCGAATGAAATCAAATCACAACATGATTGTCCGGCTGATTTGGTTCTCG
>CAVVZW010000198.1:0-8053 GCA_963752265.1 uncultured Alphaproteobacteria bacterium | reverse complement strand
GCGGCAATCGGGGTCGCGTTCGTCGTGCTCGGCCAGCAGATGATCGACCCGTTCCGTATGCGGGTAGCTCGCGCGCCGCACCATGCCACGCACGATGTAGCCTTTTTTCAAGAGGAGCTCGGACAAGTACGAGCCGTCTTGGCCGCAAATGCCGGTGATTAGAGCGGTCTTGGGCTTCATCGGGCGAGGGTGTTCTAGAAGGTTTTGACGGGCAGCGCAAAGGGACTGACGGCGCCGAACACTTGGGATTCGTCGTCAGGCGGGGCTCGGCATGCTAAAAAGCGCGCCGCTCGATGGACCGGCAAAAGCAATTCGAGGACGAAGTCGAAGAGAACATTCGTCGGCTCCGCGCGGACACGGACATCCAAGCCCTCTCTCGCGTGTGGCTCCGCGAGACGGTGCGCGATCGCTACTCGTACAATTTCCGGTGGCTTGGGCGGCCTATCATTCAATATCCGCAGGACGTCATGGCTCTTCAAGAGATCGTCTGGGGCTCAAGCCAGATCTCATCGTCGAAACGGGCGTCGCGCACGGGGGCTCGCTTATCTTTTACGCCTCGATGCTCGAGCTTATCGGGGGGGCGGGTCGTGTTTTGGGCATCGACGTGGAGGGCCGCGGAAACCGTTCTGCGCGTTGGCGATCAGAAGGGAAATACGCAAGCGGTGATGGAAGCGGCCGGCGTGCTCAAGGACCTGCCCTACAAGATCGAATGGAAGGAGTTTGCCGCGGCTGCCCCACTGCTCGAAGCGCTGGGCGCAAGCGCGATCGATACCGGTCTCGTCGGTGATGCGCCGTTTACCTTTGCTGCCGCGGCCAATGTCCCTGCGAAAGCGATCGCGGCGATCCGGCAATCGGAGGAGGGGCTTGCGATTCTCGTCCCCGAGAATTCTCCGATCAAAAGCTTTGAGGATCTGCGCGGCAAGAAGATCGCGACCGGACGCGGCTCGGTTGGCCATCGGCTCATTCTGGCGGCGCTCGCGGCCAAGGGATGGGCAGCCGGCGATGTGCAACTGGTTTACCTCGCGCCGTCGGACGCCAAGGTCGCTTACAGCCAGGGCTCGGTGGATGCCTGGTCGACCTGGGAGCCTTACGTCAGCCAGGAAGAGGTGTTGTTCAAGGCGCGTCGCGTCCTTACCGGCGAGGGGCTGACGCCGGGCCTTTCGTTTACGGTCGCTACTCCAGAAGCCATCCGCGACAAGCGCGCGGCGCTGGAGGACTTCGTCAGCCGTCTCACCGCCGCGCGAGCGTGGTCGCGGGACCATGTCGAGAGTTACGCGGAAACCTGGGGAAGGCTGATGAATATCCCGCCGGCGGTTGCCGTGAACTGGCTCCGGCGCGCCAGGATCAGGATCGCGCCGATCGATGATGCCGTCGTCACCGACGAGCAGAAGACCATCGAGCTGTATTTCAACTCCGGCCTGATCAAGCAGAAGCTTGACGCATCTGGCCTAGTCGATCGCTCTTTCTCGGACGCCGTCGCCAAAGGTTCCGCCAAGGGCTCTGGATTGTAGCTTTTCATGAAGCGGCAAAACATTCTGTTCGATGCTCGTTTCGAGAAAAAAACACCCGCCACCGTTGCGGACGGCAACGCGCATATCGCTATTTTTTCGCGACACTCGACACCATCGGTTTGTCACCCCATCGTTGTTGGATCGCATCCGAAAACGAGGCCGCCCTCGGCGGCGTTTGGCTGACATGAAACGCCGCGAATTTCTTAAAGCTTTCGGCCGGGTTGGCGGCTTTTGCGCCGTCGCTTTCCCGCGCCAATGATCGGTTGCGGGAAATCCGTATCGGCTACCAGAAAAACGGCGTGCTTCTGATCGCGCGGCGGCAGGCCACGCTGGAAGACCACTTTCGTCCGCAAGGTATCGACGTGAAGTGGATCGAGTTCTCTTCCGGGCCGCCGATGATGGAGGCGATGAACGTCGGGAGCATCGACTACGGCGCGGTCGGCGATACGCCGCCGATATTTGCGCAGGCCGCGGGTGCGGCCATTGTTTACGCGGCCGGCCAGCCCTCGACCAATGGTCAGGGAATATTGGTCGCGCGGGATTCGACGATTCACTCGATCGCCGATCTCAAAGGCAAGCGCATCGGCTTCACCAAAGGCTCCAGCGCACACAATTTAGTGGTGCAAACGCTGCGCGTCGCCGGCCTCGGATATGAGGACGTGACGCCGGTTTACTTGACGCCGCCGGATGCTGGTCCCGCTTTCGCCAGTGGCGGGATCGACGCCTGGGCTATCTGGGATCCGTATCTGGCGATTGGCGAGGTCAAACAGCGCGGACGAATTCTTATCCACGCCAGCGAGGTCATCAAGGCGAATTCGTTCTACATCGCCAATCGCGCATTCGCCGAAGCTCACGGCGCGTTCTTGCAGCAGATCATCGATCGCACCGCGACGACGGCCACCTGGGCGGCGGCGCATCGCAGCGAAGTCGCGAAAGCCCTCAGCGAGATGACGGGTATTCCGTTGGACATCCAGACCATCGCCGCCGATCGGTCCGAATTCCGGATCGGATCCATCACGGATGACATCGTCGCCACACAACAAGGCGTCGCTGACGATTTCTTCAAATTGGGCCTGATTCCGAAGCGGATCGCCGTTCAAGACGCGGTTTGGCGAAACCGAGAGACCTGAGCTCTATCCAACATCAGAGAGTCCGACATGAAGCAGTTGTTGAAGTCGTGGATGGCGCGGGCGGTGCTGTCGATCAGTATCGTTGCGGCGATCGCCAGCCCTTCCTACGGGCAGGACAAGGTTGTCCGTATCGGGTTTCAGAAATACGGCAAGCTGGTGCTGCTGAAGGCGCGCGGCACCCTTGAAGGCAAACTCAAGCCGCTCGGATACAGCGTGTCGTGGACGGAGTTTCCGTCCGGCCCGCCGCTTCTCGAAGCGTTGAATGTGGGTGCGATCGATTTCGGTGTCGCGGGCGAAGCGCCGCCAATATTCGCGCAAGCCGCCGGTGCGCCGCTGGTCTATCTCGCCAACGATCCGCCGGCGCCGCAAGGCGAGGCGATCCTGGTGCCAAAGGACAGCCCGCTCAAATCGGTCGCTGATCTCCGAGGCAAGAAGGTTGCGCTGAACAAGGGTTCCAATGTGCACTATCTATTGGTGCGGGCGCTGGAGCAGGCCGGACTGAAATATACCGATATCCAGCCCGTGTTTCTCGCGCCGGCCGATGCGCTCGCCGCCTTTGCTCGCGGCGCGGTCGATGCCTGGGTGATCTGGGATCCCTATGAAGCCGCGGCGGAGGCATCCACCGGCGCGCGTATCCTGGCCGACGGCACCGGGCTCGTCGCCAACTATCAGTTCTATTTTTCGTCGAAGAAATTCCTGGCCGACAATGCCAAAGCTGTCGATGCCGTGCTCGAGGCGCTCAACGAAACCGACGAATGGGCGGGAAAAAACATCCCGGCCGTCGCCGCCCAACTCAGCCCGTCCATTGGTCTTCCCGCAGCCGTGCTCGAAGTCTCGCTCAAACGTGAATCCTACGGGACCGTACCGACCAACAGCGAGGTGATTGCGAGCCAGCAACGCGTCGCCGACACTTTTTTCGCGCTCGGCCTGATTCCAAAGGCCGTGAACGTCTCGGATCTGCAACGCAAACCCGGCTCCTGATCATGACGCAACAAGCACCCGCCAAAGCCAGCATCCTCTGGTTCCTGCCGACCCATGGGGATGGCCGTTACCTCGGTACGTCCACCGGCGGCCGCGAGGTCAATTTCAATTATCTGCGCCAGATCGCTCAGGCCGCCGATCAGCTCGGCTATTACGGCGTATTGTTACCGACGGGGCGAAGCTGCGAGGACTCCTGGGTCGTTGCATCGGCCGTGGCGCCCTTTACCGAACGTCTGCGCTACCTCGTCGCGGTCCGGCCCGGCCTGCAATCGCCGACGGTCGCCGCGCGCATGACAGCGACACTGGACCGCGTGACCAACGGGCGTCTGCTCATCAATGTCGTAACCGGCGGCGACCCGGTTGAGAACAAGGGCGACGGCATCTTCCTCGACCACGACGCGCGCTATGAGGTGACGCGGGAGTTTCTCTCGGTCTATAGCGATCTTCTGGCCGGCAAGACCGTCAACTTCGAGGGAAAGCATATCCGCATCGAGGACGGGCGGCTGTTGTTTCAGCCGGTTCAGTCTCCGCGGCCGCCGCTTTATTTCGGCGGGTCGTCGGATGCCGGCATCGATGTCGCCGTCGACAGCGTCGAGAAATATCTGACCTGGGGTGAAGCCCCGGCGCAGGTTGCCGAAAAAGTCAGGCGCGTGAAGGCGGCCGCCGACAAGCGCGGCCGGAAGCTGTCGTTCGGCATTCGTCTTCATGTGATTGTTCGCGAAACTTCTGAGGAGGCATGGCGCGCGGCGGACGAACTGATCAAGCATGTCACCGACGAGACGGTCGCCTCCGCTCAAAAAATCTTTTCCCGCATGGACTCGGTCGGGCAGCGGCGCATGATGCAGTTGCACGGCGGCCGCCGCGACAAGCTCGAGATCGCCCCAAACCTGTGGGCTGGCGTTGGTCTCGTGCGCGGCGGCGCCGGAACGGCGCTGGTCGGTGATCCAGAAACTGTTGCGGCACGGATCAGGGAATATCAGGACATCGGCATCGATACGTTTATCCTGTCGGGCTATCCGCACCTCGAAGAAGCCTATCGCTTTGCTGAACTCGTGTTTCCGCGTCTCGAACTCGAACATGTCGGCGGCACGCGGGCCCGCGTCAACACCGGTCCGTTCGGTGAAACCATCGGCAATGATTTTCGGCCGCAGAAGCAGGCATCGGCATCATGAGCGTCATCGACAATTTTTCGAAGGTTCGCTCGGCGAGATTGCCGAGTCCCGACGGTTTGATTCCGTGGCTCGTTCCGCTCGTGATCGTCCTGCTCTGGCAGTTGGCCAGCGTCACCGGCTTTGTACCGGCGCGCGTGCTTCCGGCGCCCAGCGACGTCGTGCTGGCGGGATGGAAGCTTCTTCTGTCCGGCGAACTGGTTCGCAACATGTGGGTCAGCTTCTGGCGTGCCGGTGTTGGTTTCCTGATCGGGGGCGGTATCGGATTTGCGTTTGGGCTTGCGAACGGGCTGTCGCAACTGTCGTCCAGGCTGACCGACACGACCTTGCAGATGATTCGCAACATTCCGCACCTGGCGCTGATCCCGCTGGTCATTCTCTGGTTCGGCATTGACGAGGCGGCCAAGCTATTTTTAGTCGCGCTCGGCGTCTTCTTTCCGATCTACCTCAACACGCTCCACGGTATCCGTACCGTCGATCCGCAGCTGATCGAAATGGGACGCGTTTACGGCATGAGCGATGCGGAGTTGTTTCGCCGGGTGATTTTTCCGGGCGCGTTGCCGTCGATCTTTGTCGGGTTGCGGTTTGCACTCGGCATCATGTGGCTGACGCTGATCGTTGCCGAAACCATCGCGGCATCCTCGGGGCTCGGTTACATGGCGATGCAGGCGCGCGAGTTTCTGCAAATCGATATCGTCGTGCTCTCGATCCTGATCTACGCCCTGCTGGGCAAACTCGCCGACAGCTCCGCCCGCGCGCTGGAACGGCTAACTCTGTCCTGGCATCCCGCGTTTCGCAAACCTTGAGAACTCCCATGCAAGAAGTATTTCGACTCCAGCAGGCGACCGAAGCGGATTCTCTTCTGCCGCCCGAACTGGTCGAGCAGGCGCGTTTGTTGCGGCAACAACCGGACACAGGCCAACGCGGGTTGGCGCTGACCATCCGCGGCTTGCGCAAATCATTCGGCGCACACGAGGTGTTGCGCGGCATCGACGTCCATATTCCCGCCGGCCAGTTCGTCGCCATCGTCGGCCGAAGCGGCTGCGGCAAGAGCACGCTGCTGCGCCTGATCGCGGGGCTGGAGCGCGCCGATGCCGGCACCATCGCCTTTGGCGGCGATGTGCTGGCGGAAAATATCCGCGTGATGTTCCAGGAGCCGAGGCTGCTGCCGTGGGCGCGGGTGCTTTCCAATGTCGAAGTCGGGCTCGGCCGGCAGCGTTACTCGGCGGACGCGCAGGTTCGCGCGGAAAAAGCTCTGGTCGAAGTTGGGCTCGACAGTAAACGCGATCAATGGCCGGCAGCGCTTTCCGGCGGACAAAAACAGCGCGTCGCGCTGGCGCGCGCCCTGGTGAGCCAGCCGCGGGTGCTGGCTTTCGACGAGCCGCTTGGCTCGCTCGACGCGTTGACGCGGATATCCATGCAAAATCTTCTGCAACGGGTCTGGGCCGATCAGGGCTTTACGGCCATCCTGGTGACGCACGACGTTTCCGAGGCGGTTGCGCTGGCTGATCGGGTGCTGATCATCGAAGACGGCCGCATCGCGCACGATATTGATATCGATCTCAAGCGCCCGCGCGAACGGGGCTCGGCCGATCTCGCGGCGCTGGAAGGCACTATTTTGCGCGAATTGCTGCGGACGGAAACTTGATACTCGTCCTGTTTAGTGATGACCGACGAGGGCGGCGCGCCGCTTGGAAGCATGGGCGGGAATCATGTGAACTGAAGCCGTCGTCAATGCTGGCTCCGACATTCCGGCGTTTTGGACCATACGTTCGGCGAGCTGAACGCATTGGTTGCGGATATCTGGAATCGCGATCATTTCCCAAAAGGCCGCACGCGTCAGCGGGCCGACCGCAAACAGTCGCCGCGAGGGCAAACCCCAGCGGTCGATAACAGCACAATCCGGCGCGACTTCGAGGCCCATCTGCAACGGATCGACCCGCGCCATCCCCTGATCGAACAGATTGCGCACCACCGGATTGCCAGTCGCGGCAGGATCCCTCGCGATGCCGGTGCAGTCGACGATGGTGTCCACTTCAAGGCTCTCTAAAGCGGCTTGGCCGCGCCGGCGATAGCGGACCGTGGCGCCTGTCGAATTCGGGGAGATGTCGGCGATCTTTGCCGCCGTCAAAGTCAGTCGCTGTTCCGCGATCGCCTTCGATATCGTGGATTCGACCTCGGGCGCCATGCGGTGGCGATGGATATCCCACCAGGCGCGGGCGTGTTCGAGAAAGCGCCGCCGGGAGTGAAGCGGTAGTTCGCGCCAGAGACGTTGCGTAAACGGCCTCAGTCCGTCCACCACGCCGCGCCAGTTTCCGCCTTGCGCGCGATGGCTTTCGACGAGCTGCCGTAACCAGCGCAATAACTGGCTGGCGCTGGCGCCAAAGGGTATTTGCCGTTCGTCGATGGACAGCGGCGGCACGCGGCGATGCGCCTTCGGCATCAGCCCGCGGCGCGACATGGCGACGATCGGCCCGGTATGACCGTTGCGCAGCAGCGACAGCACATAGTCGGCCATCGTTAGACCTGATCCCAGGATCAGAACCACGCCGTCCTTCTTGATTCCGGCGGTGGATGGCGGCGTCCATGGGTCGGCATAACAGGCGGCCGGAATTTTTCGTGCATCATGTCCCGTGGCCAAAATGACAATGTCGCCGGCGAGCTCCGCGCCGCCCGCGAGTTCAGCCACGACCCCATCAGCGTTTTCGCGGATCGCGACGCATTCGCTGTTCACGATCCTCAGGCCATCGGCGTCGTCGCCGCGTGCAACCAGCGGCCGGATCAGGCTGGCGATATAGTCGCCATAGACGCCCCTCGGGACGAAACAATATCGATCCGCGCATCCGCAGGTGTCCTGAGCGGACAGCCAGCGCCAGAAATGATCGGGGTCTTCCGGCAGCGCGCTCATATTGGCGGCGCGCACGTTGAGCAGGTGCTCCGGATTGCCGGTGTGATAGGCCAGCCCACGCCCAATTTCAGCGCGCTGTTCGATCAGCGTCACCCGGAATGCGCTGCGTCCCAGCCGTAGCAACTGATAGGCGAGGAGGACACCGCTTGCGCCGCCACCGACGATGATCGCGTGCCGTCTGTCCATCTGACACAGCCCCCGTTTGTAACGGTCATTAACCGTTGTTCATAAACGCGGCGATAATGCGAACCGTTCGACGGCCGATCCAAATGACGAGATCATGCCAGCGCGGCCCGTTCCCGCAGCACAAAATTTCAGAGAAGAAGATTTGCGCGGTGGGGAATCACTACGGCG
>CAVVZW010000197.1:0-25215 GCA_963752265.1 uncultured Alphaproteobacteria bacterium | reverse complement strand
TGCGGTTCAAGCTGGACGCAAGCGCGCCGCGATCCCGCCCAAGGTCCGCCGAAATCAGCCACGAAATTCCGCTCGCGGGATGCGGGCAAAGAACGGCTCTCCAAAGGAGAGCGTACAGGAGTTTGAGATGACGGCGTTCAGAGGGTGGACCATCTCGGTCGGACTGCTGTTGGTGGCCACGGCCGCCAACGCGCAAGGGGCGCCGCCTCAGGGCGCGGAACGCTCGGGTTATCTGGCCGCGTCCGATTTCGGCGCGCCTTACGCCGATGCGCCGCCTCCGCCGCGGGTGATCTACGGCTCGCCGGACTATGGTCCGCGAGGACCGGACTATGGTCAGCGCGGATATGGCGCGCCGGAATACGGCTCTGGTTATCCAAGTTATTATGGCGGGCCGCCACTGCTGCCGCCGACGGAGATCTATGCGGTTCTCCGCCACAACGGATTCTCACCTCTTGGTGCGCCGCGACTGCGCGGCCTTTTCTATTCGATCTCCGCGATCGATCGCCGGGGAGACGATGGCCGGCTGTTAATCGATGCCCGAAACGGGCAGATCGTTCGTTTCGTTCCGGCTGACCGCTTTGGTGGCTATGGCGGCTACGGTGAACGCTATTATGGCGGAGCGCCGCGCCCTTCCTATGGACCGCTGGAGCCCATGCCGGAGTTGGATGGGTCTCGCCTTGATGGCTCGTCGCGGTTGCACGCCGCCGAGCCTCCCAAGATCGCCAGCCGCATGCCGCAGTCGGTCCCGACGCCGAAGCCCGCTCCGTTAAAGCGCGCTGACGAAAAGCCGTTGGTCGAGAAGCCCATGGCCGACAGGCTGACGCCTGCGCCCGCGCCGATGCAGCAGTCTGCCGCCGTCCAGGCAAAGCCTGCCGATACGCCAGCGGTCGCGCCTTCCGCACCGGCGGTGCCCGTGGAAGCCAAGCCGGCCGCGCCGGTCATTGAGCCGACCCAGCCGATGCCGAAGGTACAGGGACTGGAGTGATCAGCCGTCATTCCGGAGCGAGCGAAGCTCGAATCCGGAATCTCGAGATTCCGGGTTCGCTCTTTCAGAGCGCCCCGGAATGACAAAAAACGCCCCGGTTTTGCCCGGGGCGTTTTCGCATCAGCCAATACCAGCCAAAGACTCAACTAACTTTAGGCGGCGGCTTTCGTGCCCTCGATCACTGGCGCGGCCTGCGCAGGCGCGGAAATCGGGATGTTGCGGGGCTTCTTGGCTTCCGGAATCTCGCGAACGAGATCGACATGCAGCAGGCCGTTCTCGAGCGAAGCGTTCTTCACGACCACGAAATCGGCGAGCTGGAACGCGCGTTCGAAAGTTCGCGCCGCGATGCCGCGGTAAAGCACTTCGGATTTTTCCTTGACGTTCTCGTTGGCGACTTTCTCGCCCTTGATCGTCAGGGTGTTCTCTTTGGCGACGATCGAAAGTTCGCCCTGCGCGAAGCCGGAAACCGCGACGCTGATGCGATAGGCGTTCTCGCCGGTGCGCTCGATATTGTAGGGCGGATAGCCGGGGCTGCCGTCCGCGGTGGCCTGGTCGAGCAGGGAGAAGAAGCGATCGAAGCCGACGGTGGAACGATAGAAGGGGGTAAGGTCGAAGGTACGCATAGGGTTAGTCCTCCATTGAGCGACTGTTGAAGTGAACCCGCCCTTCAATAGGGCCGGGCTTGTCGAATGCAGCCTTCAACAGCCTTTCCGAACTTCTTCGAAAAAATGCTGCCAGCGGCCTGCACGAGGGCTGATATGGGAGGGGCCGGGAGGCTTTCAAGTCGGCTTCCGAGATGGTTTTGACGCGCCTGAACCCTTGATTTTCAGCGCCTTTCGCCTATCGGTTGGCTTGCATGACGCTCATCTCGATTCCCGCCAATCCTGTCCCCGAGAACGTCGTTTCCGGCATGATCAAGACGCCGGACGGCGCCGAGTTGCGTTTCGCGCGCTGGGCGCCGCCGGCGGGCCGCAAGGGGACGGTCTGCGTCTTCTCTGGCCGCAGCGAGTACATCGAAAAATATTTCGAGACGGTGCAGGATCTGCGCGATCGCGGCTTTGCCGTCGCCATGATCGACTGGCGCGGGCAGGGGCACTCGTCCCGGCGCTTGCGCGATCCGCGACGGGGCTATGTTCGCGATTTCGCCGACTACGACATCGATGTCGAGGCCTTCGTGCAGCAGGTGGTGTTGCCCGATTGCCCGCCGCCGTTCTTCGCGCTGGCCCATTCGATGGGAGGTGCGGTGATGCTGCGCCTTGCGCATGCGGGCAAACGCTGGTTCGACCGGATGGTGCTGACGGCGCCGATGATCGACCTGCCGGGACGCTTGACCTCGTTTCCGGCCCGCGCGCTGTTGCGTTCCATGCGGCTTGCCGGACTTGGCGGCCGCTACGTTCCCGGCGGCGGCGACGGATTGACCGGCACCGGATCGTTCGTCAACAACCCGCTGACCAGCGATCCCGTCCGTTACGCGCGCAACGCAGCCATCCTGGCGGAAGATCCGACGCTCGGCCTCGGTTCGCCTACGGTGGCCTGGACGGACACCGCGTTCCGCGCGATGCACGGCTTTCGTGAGATGAATTATCCGTCAGAAATTCGCCAGCCGATCCTGATGCTGGCCGCCAGCAACGATGCCGTTGTCTCGACGGCGGCGATCGAGGAGTTCGCCTATCACTTGCGGGCCGGCTCGCATCTGGTCATTGCCGGTTCCAAGCACGAAATCCTGCAGGAACAGGATCGCTACCGCGCACAGTTCTGGGCGGCTTTCGACGCCTTCGTACCGGGGACGCCGCTGTTCGGGTGAAGCGTGATGTTCGGCATTCACGATTTGGGGCTCTTCATCGTCTCCGGGCTTCTGCTCAACGTCGTGCCGGGACCTGATACGGCCTATATCGTCGGTCGCAGCGTGCAGATGGGATGGCGCGGCGGAGTTGCTGCTGCGCTTGGAATCAGCACAGGGTGCCTTACCCACGTCGTTGCGGCAGCGATCGGGCTTTCGGCGCTTCTCGTCGCCTCAGCGACCGCATTCACGGCCGTGAAATGGCTGGGCGCTGCCTATCTCTGCTATGTCGGCCTGACGATGCTGTTGTCGCGGCAGGCCAAATCGAGCGAACCGGCTCCGCGCGACAGCCGCGATGCTTTGACGTCGCGCGTGTTCTGGCAGGGCGCGCTGACCAACGTGCTCAATCCGAAAGTCGCGATGTTCTTTCTCGCTTTCCTGCCGCAATTCGTCGACATCGATGCGCCCCATAAACCACTGGCGTTTCTAACGCTCGGCCTGATCTTTATTTTCAACGGGACGCTGTGTTGCATGGCGGTTGCGGTCGTGGCGGCGCGGGCAGCAACGGGTGTGCGAAGCTCCCACGGCGCCATTGCCTGGATCAACCGCTCCCTCGGCGCGCTCTTTGTCTATCTCGGTGTTCGTATCGCTTTTGCTCAAGCGAGGTAGATTTCGTAGCTCGCGACACCGACCAGATAGATCCCGAGCACGATCATCGAAATCAAAAACCAGCGGCGGAAAGAATCAGGCTCCAGCCGCGTGCGCACCGCCTGTCCGAGAGCCATGCCGCCGAAAGAACAGGCGAGGGCGATGACGCCGGGCAGCGCGGTTGATTCATCCAGCAATCCCGCGGCAGAGAGGTTGAAGGCCTGGACCAGCGTGGCGACCGTGAAGAATACGCCGAGCGCCTGGATGAGTTCGTCCTTCTTCATGCCGAGCGCCTGCATGAAGGGCATCGACGGAATGACCTGCACGCCGGTCGCGCCTGAGATCAGGCCTGTCATGAGGCCGATGATGCCGCCGATCCACGTTTCGTCGCGCGGCCTGACCGTCAAGGCGAATTTCCGAAGGCTGATGATTGCGTAGATCACGAGCAGGACGCCGATCAAGACGGTGCCATAGCGGGCATACGGGCCGGTCATCATACCCGCGGTGAGCCGGATACCGACCGCGAGCCCGAGCAGCAGCGGCCACAGCCGCCGCACGATGCCGAGGAAATAAGGACCGGCGAAGGTCTGCCAGATGTTGGTCAGGATGCCCGGCACGATCACGATGGCGAGCGCATGCGCCGGCGCCATCGCGACTGCGAGCATCCCCATCGACACTGTCGGCAGGCCAAGCCCGATCACGCCCTTGACGAAGCCCGCCAGAAGGAACACCGCCGCAATGAAAATCAGGAGAGTGTGGGTCATGTCTGACATTGACCGATCCAGGCGACCGGCACAATCTGTGACTTATTGAACGAGCCTTCGGCTATGACGAAGGCAGTTGGTTGGTATTTTTGCCATGCGTTTTGATCTGGTTGATCTTCAACTTTTCGTCGCTGTAGCGGACTCCGGCAGCATCACCCACGGCGCGATGCGGGCCCATCTCGCTCTCGCATCTGCGAGCGCCCGGATCAAGGGGCTAGAAGCCGGTCTCGGCGTGCCGCTGGTCAGGCGGCGGCGGCGCGGTGTTGAGCTCACCGCCGCCGGTGAGAGCCTTCGCGATCACGCGAGAACGATCCTGCAACAGGTCGCGATGATGCAAGGCGATATCGCTGCCTTTGCGAGCGGCGTTCGGGCCAGCGTCCATCTGCTCGCCAACACGTCCGGCCTGTCCGAACATTTGCCGAAGGCGCTGGCTGCATTCCTGCGCGAAAATCCCGACATCAGCCTCGACGTCGAGGAGCGCGAGAGCACCGATATTGTCGGCGCTATTGCCAGCGGCGCGGCCGATCTCGGCTTTGCCGCCGAACATGCGTTGCCGGAGCATCTCGAGCGGTTTGCATTTGGCGAAGATCGCCTGATGCTGGTCACGCCCAGGCGCAACGAATTTTCAGGCCGCCGCCAGATCGACTTTATCGAGGTCGGCAACCGCGACTTTGTGGGACTGACGAACGCGACGGCGCTCGCGGTCCACATCGCCAAGCACGCCGCGCGGCTCGGCGTGCGGTTGCACGTCCGCGCCCGTTTGCGCGACTTCGATGCGATCTGCCGGATGGTATCTGCCGGCGTTGGTGTTGCGGTGGTGCCGGAGGCCGCGGCTCGCCGATGCGCGCAATCCATGCCGCTCACCTTGCTGGCGATCCGGGATTCCTGGGCCAACCGGCAACTCGTGATCTGCGCCCGCAGCTTCAAAAGCCTGCCAAAGCCGGCCAAACTTCTCGTCGAGCATTTGAGACAGGCGGCGCGGTAGAGATGTTGGACTGAAGCGCGGACGAAAAACCAGTTTCGGTGGCCCCGGAGATGGTCTGCTCTCTCCCCCCTTGTGGGGGAGAGGTGGAGAGGGGGGTATCGCGGGTTCGGTGCTTGTGGCTTACCCCTCTCCCTAACCCTCCCCACAAGGGGGGAGGGAACGCAGTGCCATTCCGCGGCGCTACTTTCACTTCTCCGTCGCGATGCCGGCGTCCTTGATCACCTTTGCCCATCGCGCGATCTCGCTTTCCATGAAGGCGTGGAAATGCTCCGGGCTGTCGCCGACGAGCGTGGCCCCCTGGATGGCGAGCTTTTCCTTCACGACGGGATCCTGCATGGCCTCGGTCGCGATCCGGTTCAGAACTGCGACGATCGGGGCGGGCGTGCCGGGAGGCGCCACCATTCCGTACCAGTTCTCCGTCTGCAGGTCCGGCATGCCAACCTCGGTCGTGGTTGGCACCTCCATCGCCGTCGGGGCGCGTTCCGGGGCGCCGATCGCAATCGCGCGCAATGCGCCCGCCTTGATCTGCGGCAACAGGATCGGCAGGTCGAGAAACACCATCTGTACCTGTTGCCCGAGCATGTCGTTCATGGCTGGAGCCGCCCCACGATAGGGGACATGCACGATATCGATCTTGGCGGTGAGCTTGAGCAACTCGCCCGCCAGATGCGGCAGGCTGCCGGGGCCGGAGGATGCGAAATTGAGTTTGCCGGGATTCGCCTTGGCGAGCGCGACCAGCTCAGCCATGTTCTTGGCGGGCACATTGGTTGCGACCACCAGCATCTCCGGCACCTTGGCCACCAACGTGATGGCTTGGAGGTCCTTCAGCGGATCGTAGGCGACCCTTTCCATCGTGGGGCTGATGGCGAGCGCACCTGCGCTCGAAATGGCGATGGTGTAACCGTCGGGCGTGGCCTTCGCGAGCGCCTCGGTGCCGAGTACGCCGCCTTGTCCGCCTCTGTTATCGATGATGACCGGCTGTTTGGCGATTTCCGACATACGCTGGCCGATCACGCGCGCGATGATGTCGTTGGGGCCGCCGGCCGGAAACGGCACGATCAGCCGGATCTGCCGTGCGGGAAAATCTTGCGCATCGGCCGCAGAGGCCCAGAGCAGTAGCGACAGGCTAGCGGCGAACGCGCAGAATATTTTCATGCAAGTGACCTTAACTGTTGAGCAGCTTGAGCGCCGCTTCGTGTATTCGCGGATCGCCGGCGGCGACAATGCGGCCGCCGCTCTGCGCGGGCTCGCCTTCCCATGTCGTCACAATGCCGCCCGCGCCGGTGATAATAGGAATCAGCGCGGCAATGTCGTAAGGCTTGAGCTCGGTCTCGATGACGAGATCGAGATGGCCGGCAGCTAACATGCAATATGAGTAGCAATCCCCGCCATAGCGCGTCAGCCGCACCGTCTCCGAAACGCGGCCGAAGGCGGCGCGGTCAGCCTCATTCATCAACAGCGGGCTAGTCGTGAGCAGGGTCGTATCCTTCAATGAGGCGCAGCGGCGCACCGCCAGACGCCGCTGGCCGGCTGATCCCGAATAATTCGCCGAGCCGCTGTCACCATAAAAGCGTTCGCCGATATAGGGCTGATGCATCATGCCGAACACTGGCGTTTTCCGGTGCATCAATGCGATCAGCGTGCCCCAGGTTGGAAAGCCGGAAATAAAGGACTTGGTGCCGTCGATCGGGTCGAGCACCCAGACATATTCGGCGTCCTCGCGCTCGTTGCCGAATTCCTCGCCGACGATGCCGTGCTGGGGGAAGTTGGCCTGGATCAGCCGGCGCATCACCGCTTCCGCCGCCCGGTCGGCTTCCGTCACCGGATCGAAATCGCGGGTACTTTTATTATCGACGCCAAGCGAAGTCCGGAAGAACGGCAAGATGGTTTCGCCGGAGGCAGTCGCAAGGCGGCCAATGAAGGCGGTGAAATCGATGACCGTCACGCGTGTTCCTTTAAGGCGGGCTGCTGCGAGAGACTTGCCTAGCGCAATCTTGTGAATTCCGCACCGTTGAGGCGACCATATCAAGCGGGCAAGGCTGGCTTTTGATCTACGAATCAGTCTTGGCGAAGGGGTAAATTTCTGATGACGGCGGTCGATCACGAATTCGAGAGAAAATTAGCAATCCCCGTTATTCACATGTGAAGGGCCGTCTTTTTCTCAGATAAAATACTGATTTTATTCGAGAAATAACCGATATCCCTCCCCGTGGAAGTGCTGCGTAATGTACCGGATATGCACCGGAAATAATGCAAAAGGTCTTGCACTTTGTGCAGCGCGGCCGCATATTGTTGCGGTGCGGTAGCGCCTCGCGCTACTGCTG
The DNA here is from genome assembly GCA_963752265.1 of uncultured Alphaproteobacteria bacterium. Taxonomy (GTDB): domain Bacteria; phylum Pseudomonadota; class Alphaproteobacteria; order Rhizobiales; family Xanthobacteraceae; genus Bradyrhizobium. The sequence goes on along the minus strand of CAVVZW010000197.1, from coordinate 17,729 downwards.
CCCTCCTTGGGCGTTTCCTCCCTAGACTTGGGCCGCTTGTTCATTCAGGCGGCCCTTTTTTCTTGTCACTGTCATTTTTCGTGGCTGTCATTTTTTGTGGCCGTCATTTCTTGCGGCTGTCATTCAGCGGAAGGTCACGCAGCTGTAGGCGTGCGATCCAACCGTCGCGATGATAGTGGTCATTCCGCCGCGGTCTGGAACGGCTCGAGGCCGTCGAGCGGGATAGATGCGAGCACCTCCGCCAGCACAGTGAAATCGCTCGCCACCTGCATAAACCGCTCACCGCGCGCCCGCCGTCGTTCATCCATGTAGACGGCGCGATTGAGCTCAAGCTGAATCGTGTGCAATCCAGAGGCCGGGTTGCCGTAGTGCTCGGTGATGAAGCCGCCGGCATAGGGCTTGTTGCGTCCGATCGAATAGCCCAGGCGGAACATGGTCTCTTCGACCGTGTCGGCCAGAACGGGGGCGCAACTGGTGCCATAGCGATCGCCGATCACGACATCTGGCCGCCGCGGTTCCTCGCGCGACACGCCGACCGAAGGCATCGAGTGGCAGTCGACGACAATCACCGTGCCGAAGGCGCGATGGGCCTTGTTGATCAGGCGGCGAAGCGCGCGGTGGTAGGGCTTGTAGAGCGTTTCGATCCTGGTCAGCGCGTCGTCGACCGCGATGCGCTCGCTGTAGATTTCCTGGCCGTCGCCGACCACGCGCGGAATGGTGCCGAGGCCGCCTGCGACGCGCATTGATCGCGTGTTGGCAAAGCTTGGCAGCCGTCCGGAAAACATCCGGGGATCGAGCTCATAGGGCTCGCGATTGACGTCGACATAAGAGCGGGGAAAGTTGACGCTCACGGTCGGAAAACCGAGGCTGCTTAGGCCTGCGATCAACTCGTCCATGAACGAATCTTCCGAGCGGCGTAAGCCGGCCAAATCTATCCGCGACGCCTTCAGGAAATCGTCCGGGTAGACCGAGCCGGAATGCGGCGAATTGAAGATGATGGGCGCCCGCCAAGCGGCCGGTTCGACAATCTCGAACGGCTGCGGCAATTCTTGGTCAAGCTGGGTCATCGTCCGGCGCCGTCCCTGGAATCCGCCCTTTTAAAGCGCATCGTTTCGCCAAAAGGCGCGGCTTTTGAGGCGCCATTGTCGGTAATCAAGGCGGCTCTGCCAAGCGAAAAAACCGTAAACCAGTGTCCCGGTTCTGACATTCGTATCATTCGCCGCCGTAATTGCCGGCTTCTGTTGATTCGTGCCGCAATGGGGTCCAGAAATACAGGCATGAGACCCTGCTTTCACCCGAAATTTACTCTCTGTCGGGCTTAGTGGATAGACTGATCCTCCAATACGGATTTAACGATTCCCGCCATGCACAAGATCCTCCTTGCCGAAGACGACAACGACATGCGCCGCTTTCTGGTCAAGGCACTGGAAAACGCCGGTTTTCAGGTCTCGCCGCATGATAACGGCATGTCCGCCTATCAGCGGCTGCGCGAGGAGCCGTTCGAGATGCTGCTCACCGATATCGTGATGCCTGAAATGGACGGGATCGAGCTGGCGCGCCGGGCTTCGGAACTCGATCCCGACATCAAGATCATGTTCATCACCGGCTTCGCCGCGGTCGCCCTGAACGCGGACTCCGAGGCGCCCAAGAACGCCAAGGTGCTGTCGAAACCGGTTCACCTGCGTGAACTGGTCAGCGAAGTGAACAAGATGCTGGCGGCCTGATTGGCTGGCCAAACGGCCTGAAACGCGGGCCTATAACCTTGCCTGCCACGCGAACAGCCGATATAGGGACCCCGTAACCCGATACGACTTTAGGGCACGTAGCTCAGCGGGAGAGCACTACCTTGACATGGTAGGGGTCACAGGTTCGATCCCTGTCGTGCCCACCATCTTCTTCAATGACATAGATTCAACGACTTGGGGCTGCGGCCCCCGCCCGTCGGACGTCCGCTTTTGAGATGTTCGGGGTGAGCAAGTCACTGCGAACTATTTCGCTTTTCCCCCACCGCGTTCGGCGGCGCGGCGCATCGCTTCCGCCAAGGCGCCACCGCCGCCGTCCTGTTTGGCCGGTCCACGCGACGTCATCTGCCGGTCGTTGAAGCGCGGCCCGCGATCGGCTTGCGGGCGATCGGCCTTGACACCTGCCTTGGCGCCGACGGGATCGTCCATGCGCAGCGTCAGCGCGATACGCTTGCGGTTAACTTCGACTTCCAGGACCTTCACCTTGACGATATCGCCGGGCTTCACGACTTCGCGCGGGTCTTTGATGAAAGTCTTCGACATCGCCGAGATGTGCACAAGGCCATCCTGATGTACGCCGATGTCGACAAAGGCACCGAAGGCGGCGACGTTGGTGACAGCGCCTTCCAGGATCATTCCGGGCTTCAGGTCGCTGATCTTCTCGACGCCATCCATGAAAACCGCAGCCTTGAAGGCGGGGCGGGGATCGCGGCCGGGTTTTTCGAGTTCGCGCAGGATGTCGGTAACGGTGGGCAAACCGAACTTGTCGTCGACAAATGCTTTCGGCTGCACTTGACGCAGGATCTCGGCGTTCCCGATCAGCGCCTTGATGTCACTCTTGGTGGCCGCCAGAATCTTCCGCACCAGAGGATAGGCCTCCGGATGCACGCCGGATTTGTCGAGCGGATCTTCGCCGTCATTGATGCGCAGGAAGCCGGCGCATTGCTCGAACGCCTTGGGACCAAGCCTTGGCACGTCCTTGAGCGCTTTTCGTGATTTGAACGGGCCGTTCGCATCGCGATGCTGGACGATGCTTTGCGCGAGGCCAGCGCCGATGCCCGACACGCGGGCGAGCAGCGGTGCGGAGGCGGTGTTGACATCGACGCCGACGCCGTTGACGCAATCTTCGACCACGGCATCGAGCGAGCGCGCGAGCTTGGATTCGCCGAGATCATGCTGATACTGGCCGACGCCGATCGCCTTGGGATCGATCTTCACCAGTTCCGCCAGCGGATCCTGCAGGCGCCGCGCGATCGACACCGCGCCGCGCAGGGTGACATCGAGCTCGGGCAGTTCCTCGGAAGCAAAGGCCGAGGCCGAATAGACCGACGCGCCGGCCTCTGAGACCACGATCTTCGACATTTTCAGGTCGGGCAGCAGCTTGACCAGGTCCGAGGCGAGCTTGTCGGTCTCGCGCGACGCCGTGCCGTTGCCGATTGCGATCAGATCGACCTTGTGCTGCACGGCGAGCTTGCCGAGCGTTGCGAGCGTGGCATCCCATGCGCGCTGCGGTTCGTGCGGATAGACCGTCGTCGTCGCGACCACCTTGCCGGTGGCGTCAACCACCGCGGTCTTCACGCCGGAGCGATATCCGGGATCGAGGCCCATGGTGACGCGTGCGCCGGCTGGTGCGGCCAGCAGCAGGTCGCGCAGGTTGGAGGCGAACACGCGCACGCCTTCTTCCTCGGCTGATGTCCACAGCCTGATCCGCAGGTCGAGGTTAAGATTCACCTGGATCTTGGTCCGCCATGCCCAACGGGTCGTTTCAGTCAGCCACTTGTCGCCGGGACGGCCACGATCCGATATATTGAAGCGGTGCATGATCTTGAGTTCGTAGGAACTCGGCACTCCCGCCGGGGCTGGTGTCGCAGGCACAGGCTCCGGCTGCATGCCGAGATCGAGGATTTCTTCTTTTTCGCCGCGGAACAGCGCCAGGATACGATGCGACGGCAGCTTGTGCAGCGGCTCGCTGAATTCGAAATAGTCCTTGAACTTTTCACCTTCCGTCTTCTTGCCGGTGCGCACCGTGGACGACATCACCCCGTTCGACCACATCTGCTCGCGCAGCGCGCCAATCAGGTCGGCGTCTTCCGCAAAGCGCTCCACCAGAATGGCGCGCGCGCCTTCGAGCGCCGCGGTGACGTCAGCGACCTGCTTGTCGGCGTTGACGAAGCTTTCTGCGACTTTCCTGGGGTCGTTCTCGGGCTCGGTGAGAAGCAGATCCGACAGCGGCTCGAGGCCGGCCTCCTTGGCGATCTCCGCCTTGGTGCGGCGCTTCGGCTTGAACGGCAGGTAGATGTCCTCAAGCCGGCCTTTGGTGTCGGCCGCCATGATGGAGGCTTCCAGCGCGGCGTCGAGCTTGCCCTGTTCGCGCACCGATTCCAGAATCACAGTGCGGCGTTCTTCGAGTTCGCGCAGATAGGTCAGGCGCTCATCCAGCGTGCGCAATTGCGCGTCATCGAGGCCGCCGGTGATTTCCTTGCGGTAACGCGCGATGAACGGCACCGTCGCGCCGCCACTGAGCAGTTCCACCGTTGCCGCGACCTGCTGTTCGCGAACGCCAAGTTCTTCGGCAATTTGTCGATTGATGTTTGCCACGCGGGACTGTTCCTTCGAAACCTTGCGGCGGGTCATATCGCCGTCACGATTGTTTATGGACTGATGCGGCGTGATTCATCAAGCCTGCGCCAGGCGATCGAAAAGTTCAGAAGATGGCGTTGTTTTGATTCGAATATTCCTCTGGCTTTGGCGTCTGACCGATATGTCGCGATGCAAAAATATATTGCTAGATCGAACGCGGCGAAGTGTGTAGACGAACGTTCCTTTTTCGGAGCGGTCATGTCGATTTGCGGTCTGGATTTCGGGACGTCGAACACGACGCTTGGCACCATCGTCGGCGATATCCCGGTGCTGGCCGCGCTCGAGGGCGATCACGTCACGATTCCGAGCGCCATCTTCTACAAGGCCAACACGGGCGTCCATATCGGCCGTCGCGCCATTGAGGCTTATGTCGAGGGTGACGCCGGGCGCTTGATGCGCAGCCTCAAATCGGTGCTCGGCACCTCGCTGATCGACGAGACCACGCGGGTGGGCCGGGAGCGCGTCAGGTTCCGAGATGTCATCGCCTATTATATCGGCGCGGTGAAACGGCGCGCCGAACAGGTCGTCGGATATCCGTTGTTGCAGGTGGTCCATGGCCGTCCCGTGCATTTCGTCGAAGACGATCCGGCCGGCGATGCCAAGGCGCAGGCTGTGCTGCGCGACATCGCCGAGTCGGTCGGCTTCAAAGACATCTCATTTCAGTTCGAGCCGATTGCCGCGGCGCTCGATTACGAACGCCAGATCAATTCTGAAGAGATCGCGCTGATCGCGGACATCGGCGGCGGAACGTCGGACTTCTCGATCGTTCGGCTGTCACCGGAGCGCCATCGCCACACCGAGCGCAAGGACGATATCCTGGCCAATGATGGCGTCCGCATCGGCGGCACCGATTTCGACCGCTATCTCAGCCTCGGTGTCGTGATGCCGCTGCTCGGCTACCGCTCGGCCATGAAGCGCGCCGAACTCGACGTTCCCTCGGGCTATTTCCACGACCTCGCGACGTGGTCGAGCATCAACCGGATGTATGACCCGAAGGTCATTGGACAGGTCCGCCAGGTGCGTCACGAGGCGGCGCAGCCGGAATTGCTCGATCGTCTGGTGCGGGTGCTCGACGAGCAGCGCGGCCATACGATTGCGATGGATGTCGAAGGCGCCAAGATCAGCCTCTCGGAGAAGCCGAAATCGAGCATCGCGCTGGACTGGATCGAGAAGGGCCTGGAAATCGATGTTAAACGTAAGGACCTGGTCAATCACACCCAGCGTCTCGCCGATCGCATTGAAGCGCGGATCGACATCTGCCTGAAGCAGGCCGGTCTCGCGGGCGCCGATATCGACGCGGTGTTCCTGACCGGTGGTTCGGTTCAACTGGCCCATGTCCGCAAGGCGATCACGTCGAAATTGCCTGAAGCGCGGGCGATCGATGGCGATACGTTTGGGGCGGTCGGCAAGGGGCTGACCATCGAGGCGGCACGGCGCTACGGGACTTCCTGACCTCCCGCGGATCTTTTTAAATGTAGCGCGGGATCGGGCCGTTGTGCGGTGTCTGGTTGGGAAGGTCGACTTCAATGTCATCGATATAGCACCAGCCCCAGCCTTCCGGCGGGTCGTAGCCTTCGATGATCGGATGGCCGCTCGCCTTAAAGTGTGCGCGGGCGTGACGATGGGGTAAATCATCGCAGCAACCGACATGCCCGCACTCGCGGCAGAGTCGCAGATGTATCCAACGCGATCCGATCCGCAGGCATTCCTCGCAACCCAGCGCGCTCGGGGTGACAGTCCTGATTTGATGGGTGTGTGAACAGGGCACTTCCGAACTCCTGATTTCCGGTGATCAGATTTAACGCGCAACGGAGAGGCTATAGCAAAAGTTTGCACGTCTGACATCGCAAGATGCCCAATCACCCCATGCCGGAATCCTTAGTCTCTCAAATCACGGCGTCACGTCGGCGCGTGACACCGCTTTCGGCGCGGTCGCCTGCTTCCAGGTCGAATTCGCCACATGAATTGGCGAGAACGGCGGCCGCTCGACATATTTCCCATCGCCTTTTTCGGCGCGGAGCTCGCCTTTCGCAAAAGCGATCCGGCCGCCCGACAGCGTGACGGCGGGCGCGCCGGTACAGTCAAAACCCTCGAATACGTTGTAGTCGATCCGGCTGATCTGGTTTTTGACGCCGATAGTTTTGCTGGCCCGTGGATCCCACACCACGATGTCGGCGTCCGAGCCGACGCCGAGCCGGCCCTTGCGCGGATAAACGTTGAGGATGCGGGCGATATTGGCAGACGTCACCGCGACGAACTCTTCTTTGGTCAACCGGCCGGTATTGACACCTGCGGTCCAGAGCAGAGGCATGCGGTCCTCGAGCCCGCCGGTGCCGTTCGGGATTTTGCGAAAATCGCCGGCGCCCAATCGCTTCTGTTCCGTCGTGAACGCGCAGTGATCGGTCGCAACCACCTGTAGCGAGCCTGACTGAAGCCCGGCCCACAGACTTTCCTGGTGGCTTTTGTCGCGGAACGGCGGCGACATCACCCGACGCGCGGCGTGATCCCAGCTCCTGTTCTCATATTCGCCGGCATCGAGCAGCAGATGCTGGATCAGCGGCTCGCCAAACACGCGTTTTCCGGCAGCCCGCGCCCGCGCTATCGCCTCGTGCGCTTCCCGGCAACTGGTGTGCACGATGTAGACCGGCGAGCCCGTCATATCGGCGATCATGATGGCGCGGTTGGTGGCCTCGCCCTCGACCAAAGGCGGCCGCGAATAAGCGTGGCCTTCGGGACCGGTGATGCCGCGCTCGAGCAGGGCTTCCTGCATCCGCGCCACGACATCCCCATTCTCGGCATGCACCAAAGGCAGCGCGCCGAGATGGGCGCAACGTGCGAACGAGTTGTAAAGCTCGTCGTCGTTGACCATCAGCGCGCCCTTGTAGGCCATGAAATGCTTGAAGGTGTTGATGCCGTAGGTTTTGACCACGGTCTCCATTTCGTCGAACACCTGCTTCGACCACGACGTCACCGCCATGTGGAAGCCGTAGTCGCAAGCCGCCTTCTCGGATTTGCGGCGCCAGTCCTGATACGCCGCCAGCATCGATTGCCCGGGATCGGGAATGCAGAAGTCCACGACCATGGTAGTGCCGCCGGCAAGTGCTGCCTTGGTGCCCCACTCGAAATCGTCCGCCGATACGCTGCCCATGAAGCCGAGTTCGAGATGGGTATGCGGATCGATGCCGCCCGGCATCACATAGCAGCCGCCGGCGTCGATCACTTCCGCGCCCACAGGCGCGGCGAGCGATGGACCGGCCGCGACGATCGTGCCGTCGTCAACCAGAACGTCCGCACGCCAGGAATGATCGTGATTTACCACCGTGCCGCCGCGGATCAGGATCATTTGGACATCTCCGAGGGAGCGGAACACCCCTGCGGCGACCGCTATCCCGATATTGTAGCGTGCAACAGGTATGCCGCCGCAACAGTCTTGCATGGCTGAATTCGCCGGACGCCTCAATCACCCCTTGCGCGGTTGCAGCCGTGGCGGCACATTTGAGGCCAAAGCGCGGCACCGCCAAGCGGTCTGCAAAAAACGCATCAAGGGACGGACCATGGCGGCGACAAGGATCGACTGCGATATCCACCCGGCCGTCGGCGGCACGCGCACCACGCTGCTGCCCTATCTCGACGATCACTGGAAAGAACAGGTGGTGAGCCGGGCGATCGATGGTCTCGATCTCAACAGCTATCCGCCGAACATGCCGCTCTCCGGTCGTGCCGACTGGCGGCCCGCCAAAGGCAAACCCGGCAGCGATCTCGCAATGGTTCAGCGCGGCGCGTTCGATCAGTTGGGCGCGAGCCACGCGATCTGCAACGTGCTGTACGGCGCACAGGCCGTTTTCGACCCCTATATGGCGTCGGCCTTCTGCAAGGCGATCAACGACTGGATCACCGCCGAGTGGCTCGATCGCGACTCGCGCCTGCGCGCCTCCATCGTGGTTCCCTTGCAGGCGCCGGATCTGGCGATCGAGGAAATCGAGCGCCGCGCCGGCGATAACAGATTCGTCTCCGTGCTGGTGCTGGCGCAAGGCGAAAGCCTGCTTGGCCGGCGGCACTATTGGCCGGTGTGGCAGGCCGCCGAGAAACACAAATTGCCGATCGCGATTCATGCCGGCAGCGCCTATCGGCAGGCGCCGAGTTCGATCGGCTGGCCGTCCTATCGCTATGAATTTTATCTGGCGGAAGCGCAGGCGTTTCAGGCCCAGGTGCTCAGCCTGATTTACGAAGGCGTGTTCCTGAAATTTCCTGATCTCAAGGTCGTGCTGATGGAATCCGGCGTCACCTGGCTGCCGGCCTTTATGTGGCGCGCCAACAAGACCTGGCGCGGCGTCCGCGTCGAGGTGCCGTGGGTCGACCGCGAACCGGCGGCGATCATGCGCGACCACATCCGCTTGACCACGCAGCCGTTCGATGGTCCACCTGACGCGAAAAGCGTTGTCGACATCATCGAGATGATCGGATCGGACAAGATGTTCCTGTTTGCGTCCGATTATCCGCACTGGCAGTTCGACGGCGACGATGCGATACCGCCGCATCTGCCGCCAAGTCTTGTTTCGCGCATGTGTACCGACAATCCGCTTGAAACCTTTCCGCGGCTCTCGCTTGCTGCATGATTTAGAACATGATCCGGAAAGGTGGGAACCGGTTTTCCGATAAAGATCATGATCCAGAAATAGATGGAGGATCGCATGAGTGATGTCATCGACCGCCCGCTGCTCGATCGGGAAAAGTCCGCCGCGACGAGGCTTCGGATCGTCGACTGCGACATCCATCCGAGCCTGCATGCCAAGAGCGACCTCAATCCGTTTATGGCCAGGCGCTGGCAGGAGCATCTGAAGACATACGGCGATCATCTGCGCACGCCCTATATGGGCACCACGCCCTATCCGCGCTCTGCGCCGCTGCTCGCACGGCGCGATGCCTGGCCTCCGACCGGCGGGCCGCCCGGGTCCGATCTTGATTTCATGCGCAAGCAGTATCTGGATCCGCTCGATGTCGAGTTCGGCGTGCTGCAGGTGCTCGATATGTTCATCTTCTCGCAGCACGATCTTGAACTCGGCGCCGCGATCCAGCGCGCCGTCAATGATTGGCAGGTTGCGCACTGGACGAGCCGCGAACCTCGGCTCAAGGCCTCCATTCTGGTCGGGCAGGACGGCACGGATTTGGCCGTAGCCGAAATCGAACGCTGCGCGAAGACCGGCAAATACGTGCAGATTAACGTCTCACCTCGGGCCAATGAGCCGCTTGGTCGCCGCCGCTATTGGCCGATCTATGCGCGCGCGCAGGAATTGGGTCTGCCGATCGGCATTCACACCGGTGGCTATGGCGGTCATTCGCCGGCCGCCGGCGGCTGGCCGTCTTATTATGCGGAAGAGCATCAATCGAATGCGCACACGATGGCGGCGACGCTCGCAAGTCTCGTGATCGAAGGCGTCTTTGAGCAGTTCCCGCGCCTGAAGATCGTGTTCATCGAGGGCGGGTTCGGCTGGATTTCATCTGCCATGTGGCGGATGGATCAGCACTTTGAACGCTTCCGCGACGAGGTGTCCCATCTCAAGCGCAAGCCCTCGGAATACGTACGCGAGCACTTCTGGTTTACGAGCCAGCCGGTCGACGAGCCCGACGAGGCAAAACATCTGCGGTCCCTGATCGATTGGGTCGGCATCGATCGCCTGCTGTTTTCGTCGGACTACCCGCATTGGGATTTCGACGATCCGCGCTTCGCCTTCAAGACGCCGCTCACCGAGGCCGAAAGGATCAAGATTTTTCAGACCAACGCGCATGCTGTCTACAAGCTCTGATTTTCTTCCATGACCCGTCACATTGTCGCCCGCACGTCAGACATCCCGCCCGGCGGCAACAAGGTGGTTTCGCTCGAGGGCCGCGACGTCGTCGTGTTCCATGCCAATGGCGAGTTCTTCGCGTTGCTCAATCGCTGCCCGCATGCCGGCGCGCCGCTCGATCAGGCGGCCTGTATCGCGCGGCTGACCTCGCCGGAACCCGGGGTCTATCAGCGTTCGCGCGTTGGCGAATTGCTCCGCTGCGCCTGGCACGGCTGGGAATTCGACATGCGCAACGGCCAGTCCTGGTTCGATCCCAAGCGCGTCAAGGTCAGAACCTATCCGGTTGTCATCGAAGACGGTGAGACGCTCGCCAAGGGGCCCTATGTGGCCGAAACCTTTTCGGTTCACGTCGAAGACAATTACGTGATCGTCGAGACCTGATTCTTTATTCTCGCAAGAAATAATAGCGATGCTATAACGCCGCTATCTGCGGTCAGGACGGGTGCGAGCCGATGTCAAAACAGTCGATGCGCGAGGAGGCCGAGCGCCTGATCCGCGAGGCCATGGCGCGCAAGCCGCTGGTTGTTAAAGAGGGCAATACCCGCATTGAGGCTGTGTGCGGAAAATGCGGCGCGCCGAACCGGGTCTCCGCCGAACGCGGCGTGTCGCGAGTCAAATTCGCCTGCAAGCAATGCGGGCACAAGCAGGAGACGCTGTGAGGTCTCTCCCGCCTTCTCAGCTCTCTTTGATGAACCTGGCGAACGCTTCCGTATAATCCGCATGCCAGCGCGACAAAGGAGGCCGGTTTTCGACGATATCTCCTGCCGCCCAGAGAATGCGCCGCTCGTCGAGGCCTCTCGGCACGTCGTTGTCCGGGCAGAGGATATAGAAGTCCCCCTGTTCCAGCCGTTCGATCATGAAATCGACGGTTTGCTCGGCGGTCCAGGCGCCGGGCGGCTTTTCGGTGCGGCCCTTGGCGGTCAATCCCGTAAACACAAAGCCGGGAATCAGGAGATGCGCCGTGACGCGGCCGCCTTCGGTGTTACGCAATTCGTGCTGGAGCGCCTCGGTGAAGGCTTTCACGCCGGCCTTCGAGACGTTGTAAGCGGGATCGCCGGGCGGGGTGGTGATGCCCTGCTTGGAGCCGGTGTTGATGATGAGACCCGGCCGTCCACGTTCGATCATGCGGGGCGTAAAGACCTGCGAGCCATGGATCACGCCCCACAAATTGACGGCGAGAATCCGCTGCCAGTTGTCTGGCGTGCCGAACAGGCTGCTGCCCGGCTGAATGCCTGCGTTGTTCATCAGAAGATCAGTGCCACCAAAGCGCTCCCGCACCGCGGCTTCCAGGTTCGAAACCTCCTCGACTTTGCTGACGTCTACCGCCATCGCCATGACATTGGCGGCCCCATTGGGCGAAGCCGACGCCAATTCGGCCTCCGCGGCGGCGAGACGATCATGGCCCAGATCGGCGACACACACCTTCATGCCGAGGGCTGCAAACCGCCTCGCAGCGGCGAGACCGATTCCGCTCGCGCCTCCGGTGATGACGGCGACATGATCGGGTGACATAACAGGATGGGGCATGGGCTTTTCCGAGCGATGGCTGACGATTGTTACGAACTTCAGAAAAAGAGTGCCAGACCTGTTGCGGTGACATCCTCTTGATCGCAAATTGTGGCGGACACATCTCTTAAGGGCGCATCACATGAATTTTCCTCACCTGTTTTCCCCGCTTCAGGTCGGCCCCTATCGGCTGGCGCATCGCGTCGCGATGGCGCCGCTGACACGGATGCGGGCCGATCGAGCGAGTTTCGCGCCACGGACGCTGAACGCCGAATATTATGCGCAACGCGCCACGCCGGGCGGTCTTTTGATCGCGGAAGCGACGCCGGTCATGGTGGAAGGCCGCGGCAATCCCGGTGTGCCCGGAATCTACTCGGACGCGCAGATATCAGGATGGCGCAGCGTGGTCGATGCCGTGCACGCCAAGGGCGGCCTGATCTTTCTCCAGCTCTGGCATGTCGGGCGCGTCTCGCACTCCTCGTTTCAGCCCGGCGGCGCGCTGCCCGTCGCGCCGTCTGCTGTGCCGATCACCGGCAATGGCATGCTGGCGATGACGGCCGACGGCAAGATGGTGCCGTACGAGACGCCGCGGGCGCTCGAGACCGGCGAAGTCGGACGCGTCGTCGAGGCGTTCCGGCAAGGAGCTGTAAATGCCAGGCAAGCCGGGTTCGACGGTGTCGAAATCCACGGCGCCAACGGCTATCTGCTCGAGCAATTCCTGCAATCGCATACCAATCTGCGCACCGATCAATATGGCGGTTCGATCGAGAACCGCGCGCGGTTGTTGCTGGAGATTACGCAGGCCGTGATCGGGGTATGGGGTGCCAACCGTGTCGGTGTGCGGCTGTCGCCCTATGGGGTCGCGAACGGCAGCGGCGAGGCCGAGCCGATGCCGCTTTATATGCACGTGGTCAAGGCGCTCGATCCGTTGGGGCTCGCCTATCTGCACTTCATCGAGCCGCGCTCGAGTGGCGCGGGCCGTGCCGAAGTGAACTGGCAGAACGTGCCGTCGGCGATGGTGCTGTTTCGGCCGCATTGGCGCGGCGTGCTGATTTCGGCCGGTGGCTTTACGGGCGAGACGGCGGAAGCTGCGATCGCGCAAGGCCATGCGGACGCGATCGCGTTCGGCCGCATCTTCATTTCCAATCCCGATCTGCCGCGCCGTCTACAATACGGCTTTCCGCTCACGCCGTATAACCGCGCCACCTTCTATGGCGGCGAGGAAGTTGGCTATACGGATTATCCGGTCTATGGCGAGCTGGAGTTGGCCTAGACATCTTCTCAGTCGTCATTCCGGGGCGATGCGCAGCATCGAACTACGATGTGCAATTGCACATCGGAGAATTTCGAGATTCCGGGTCTGGTGCTGGCGCACCATCCCGGAATGACGGTATCGGGATTTACGCAAATGACAAAGCCAACTAAAGCCGCGGGCATCGCCACAGGTCAGTGCCTCTGCGGCAAGGTTTCGTTCGAGATCGACGTGCCGGCGCGCTGGGCCTGGCATGATCATTCCAGGGCAAGCAGGCAGGCACATGGCGCGGCCTATGCGACTTATGTCGGAAGTTGGCGCAAGCGCTTTCGTATTGTCGAGGGCGAAGCGGATATCTCGCGTTTTGAAGATGCAGCCACCAAAACCAAACGCAGTTTCTGCAAGCGTTGCGGCACGCCCCTGAGCTACGAGCGCCCGCGCTCGCCGCATATGATCAACATTCCCCGCGCGCTGTTTACGGGGCGCACCGGCCGCCAGCCGCTCTATCACGTCGCTATCGAAGAGTTGCAGGAATGGACCTATGCCGGCGAACCGCTGGTGCCGCTGAAGGGTTTCCCCGGCGTGGTCTGGCACCGGGGTAAGAAAAAACGAAATGCCGATCGCGAAGGGATGTTTTGACCGCGGCCTATGGGCCGCGCTTCAGACTCAACTTCTGTTGTGCGGCCGTATCCGGCGGCAATTCCTTGTCGCCCTTGGGATAGTCGTTCGCATCGAGCAGGAATGCCGTGAGATCTGCGTAGCTCTGGTCGCTGAGGCTGCCCGGCCGGTCGGGCGGCATCTTCGCCTTCATGAACGCCACCAGGCCTGCGGCTGTGCCGCCGCCCCAATGCTGTTTGAAGTACTTGCCGTTCAGTGGCGCGCCGCCGAATTCGCCGTTGTCCAGTTGGTCGCCGTGGCACTGGACACAGCGATCCGCATAGATGTCGGAGCCGCGGGTGACCTGGTCCGCGGTGAAAGTGACAGGCGCCGTTCCGCCCGCGCCGGATGCAGTCGCAGTTGCAGGCGTGCCGCCGGCCACGCCCGACCGCAGCGCATAGACCTGCGCCGACGTCAGTGGGGTCGCGCGCAACGCCTTGATCTCATCTGACGTGAACGGCTTGAAATCTGCACGGCAACGACTTTCCATTGTCCCATGCCGTGCAGACGTAGTTGATGACGGCAGCGATGTCGTCATCACTCAAGGCGTTCCAGGGCGGCATCTGGCCGGCGAAAGCGTTGCCGTTGACGCCGATCTCGCCCTCGAGGCCGAACAGCAGTACCTTCCCGATATAGTTGCGGCCATCCGTTTGTTTCAGCAGGTCGGGAACATGTCCGGCCAGCGGCGGAAAGGCGCCTGACATGCCTGTGCCGCCCACCTGATGGCAGGCGGCACAGTTGGCCGCGTAGACGCGCGATCCCGCATCGCCATTACCCGCGCCGGTTTGGGCCTGCGCGGGAAGTGCCGCCGCCAGCAAAACGGTGGCGGCGGCGATCGTGGCAAAGCGAGAGAAGCGTCGTTGCATCATTTATTTTCCGGCAGCGCGAACACGAACAACGCCGAGCCGCTGTCGGGGATCGCGATCTCCGGCGTAAGGGTGGCCAGCGAACGTGCATGGCTGGAACCGTTGCCGACGGCGACCGCGACATACTGCCGGCCCTTCACCGAGTAGGTGATGGGATAGGAGTTGACGATGTTCGAGGCGCGCATCTGCCAGAGAACCTTCCCCGTCTTGTCGTCATAGGCGCGGAAGTAGCGATCGAGCGCGCCGGCGAAAACGAGACCGCCGCCGGTTGCGACCGCGGCACCGGTCTGCGGTGCGCGGGTGCGGTCGGACCAGACCGCCTTCTGGGTGAACAGATCGACGCCGTCCATGCGGCCGATCTTGCCGTCGCTGTTCGGCACCTGTCCGCGCGCGAAGATCGCGCGGCTGCCGCCGGTGTAGGCCTTGCCTTCCTCGATCGGAACCGGCGTGGTGTCCGAACAATACTCGTTCAGCGGGATGTATAGCATGTGCGTGCGCGGGCTGTAGGCGGTCGCCGGCCAGCCGCGGCTGCCGGGATCGGCCGGACAGTTGGTGGTGGTCTGTCCGATATGCGGCACCGCTGCCTGGTTGATGGTCTTTTCGCCGGTCTTCGGATCGATCGCCGAGACGACGTTCTGGTACACCGTCTGCTTGGACCACAGCCACTGGCCGTTGGTGCGATCAAGCACCTCGATGATGCCGAGCTTGCCGACGGTCACCATCGCCTTGCGCACCTTGCCGTCGACGGGAATATCGACCAGCACCCGTTCATAGGCGTAGTCGAGATCCCAGGTGTCGTTCTTCAAGTGCTGATAGTACCACTTCAGCTTGCCGGTATGCGGATCGAGCGCCAGCGTCGCATCGGTATAGAGCGCGTCGTTGTTGGCGCCTTCTTTTTTCGGCAGCAGGCCGCCGATTTCGGCGACGTGCGGATAGGGCTGGCCGACGCCCAGGAAGAGGGTGTCGGTGTCGGGATCGTAGCTGCCGGAGTTCCAGGTCGAGGCGCCGAAGCGCTTCTCCAGCGGCAGGCCGTTCCAGCTGTCGCCGCCGGGCTCGCCGGGCTGCGCGATGGTGTGGAAGCGCCAGAGCTCCTTGCCGGTTTCGATGTCATGACCGGTTATGAAGCAGCCGCCGGGCATCGCGTTGCCGCAGCCTGTCATGCCCTGCACGATCACGTTCGAAGCCACCAACGGGCCGCCGGTGTAGCGCCAGCCTTTCTTGTAATCCTCGGTCTCGTGGTCCCAGATCACCTTGCCGGTCTTGGTATCCAGCGCGACGATATGGGCGTCGGAGGTGGCGACGATCAACTTGTTGTCGACCATCGCCAGGTTGCGCTTGGCGGCGTTGTTGCCGTTCTGGCGCGGGATTTCAGCGGGAATGTCGCGCTTGTATTCCCAGAGCAGGTCACCGTTGGTGGCGTCGAGCGCCTGCACCTTGTCGAGCCAGTTGTAGAGGAAGAGCACGCCGTCATGGACCAGCGGCGTGGTCTCGGTGGCGCCCGCTGTCATCGCCCAGGTCCAGGCCACCGTCAGGTTCTTCACGTTGTCGGTGTTGATCTGCTTCAATGGGCTGTAGCCCCAGGCATCGTAAGTACGCCGCCACATCAGCCAGTCGCTGTCCGGCGGATTGAGCAGCATCTTCGCCGGCACCGGCGTCAGGTGAGACGCGATGTCGTTCTTCGGCGGGGTTACCTGAGGCTTGCCGTTGGTGACAGGCATGGCCGGGATTTGTGCGAAGGCCACTGACGCGCTTAGCGTGCCGGCGGCAAGCGCGCTGGCGAACAACAATCGTTCAATCAGTTTTGCGACCGGCTTATGCGTGGTCATTCTAATCTCCCTTTATTGATTATTTGATTGAGGGGGTGCGGCGGCGGGCGGGGGCTACGTTATATCCCTATTTTTATGACGGGCCACCCACAAGTCCGGGCACGCAAGGCAGCCATGATACCGCTTTCTTGCCTCGGACAAGCAAAGTTGATCATGATGCTGGCTCATGATCTCAGAACAATAACGATAAAGGCCACGAGGAAACATGAAAAATCGCATCACCGGGCGTTCGGCGTTCCTGGCCTTGCTCAAGGACGAAGGCATCACGCACCTGTTCGGCAACCCCGGCACCACCGAACTGCCGATCATGCATGCGCTGAAGGATCATCCCGATCTCACTTATGTGATGGCGATGCAGGAAAGCCTCGTCGTCGCGATCGCCGATGGCTATAGCCGCGCCTCCGGCCGCCTCGTCGCCTGCAACGTTCATGTTGCACCCGGATTAGGCAACGCGATGGGCTCGCTCTACAACGCGCAATTCACGGGTACGCCGATGATCCTGACCGCCGGCCAGCAGGAGCAGGGCCACGGGCTGATGGAGCCGCTGCTGTATGGCCCGCTGGTCCGCATGGCCGAACCTCTGGTGAAATGGGCGGTGGAGGTGACGCGGCTGGAAGATCTGCCGCGAATCGTGCGCCGCGCCGCCAAGATCGCGACCACGCCGCCGACCGGGCCGGTTTTTATCTCGCTGCCGGGCGATATCCTGAATTCCGAGGCCGGTATCGAACTCGGCCGCTCGACCCGCGTCGATACGCGCGTCAAACCGTCCGACGAGGCCTTGCAGGCTTTGGTATCGCGCATTCTCAAAGCCGAGCGGCCGGTGATCATTGCCGGCGACGAGATCGTAAAAAGCGACGCGTTGCTGGAGGCGGCAACGCTGGCGGAAACCCTCGGCTGTCCGGCGTTCCAGCAATCGGTGCCGTATGGCGCGCATTTCCTGTCGGAAAGCCCTTGCTTCATGGGCGCGCTGTCGCGCTCGCAACCGCAGGTGCGCGACGTTCTCGCGCCCTACGATCTCCTGATCGCGCTTGGCGCAGATCCCGTGCGAATGTCGGTGCACAGCGAGACCGATCCGTTGCCGGAGGGATTGCCGATCGTGCAGATCGGCCTTGTGGATTGGGACCTCGCCAAGAATTATGGCGCGGAGATCGCGCTCAAGGCCGATGTGAGGGAGACATTGCGGGCGCTTATCCCGGCGTTGAAGGCCAAAGGCGGCGCGGCGCTGGAGACGCGGGCTAAAAAGGGCATCGCGGCTCTCTCTGGAAATACCTGGACCGCACGCCGTGCGGCGCTGGTCGAGCAGCTCGCAAAACGCAGTGATCGCGCGCCGATCGACCCGGACTATCTGACCTTGCAGGTGGTCGAGGCGTTGCCGGAGAATGCGATTGTGGTCG